>JBDHDH010000018.1:0-43981 GCA_039591615.1 Gemmatimonadota bacterium
ATGGTGGGATGGGAGTTGTGCCGAAAGGAGGCAAACCTCCTCCCCGAGGAATTGGATCTCATCCGCAGCTTCGACACGCCCTACGCGCATTTCGCTCTCGACTGCAACCGCACTGCGCTCGAAGCCAATCGACTGCAATCGGGGGATCCGGGACTCGCACTCCCCGACCCGGTGGCCATGGCGATTGCCATCGAGCCGGCGATCTGCACCCGCAAGACGGACCACTACGTCGACATCGAGACAACCGGCGAGCTCACCCGGGGAATGTCCGTCGTGGATGCCCTCGATGTCACACACGACGAACGGAACACGGTCTGGCACGATCTTCGGGCTGGCGGCCCCAACGCTACCGTGTGCTGGGAAATCGACATCCCGCACTGGAAGGGACTGCTGTACGCGGGGCTCCAAGCGTAGCCGTTTCAGCCGGGACCAAGATCTCCATGAGCAGACCACGCATCATCGTCATCGGAAGCTCCAACACGGACCTGGTGGTACGGGCGGGACGGATACCGGCACCGGGAGAGACGGTCCTGGGCAGCTCCTACATGACGGCCGCGGGCGGCAAGGGTGCCAATCAGGCCGTGGCAGCTGCCCGACTCGGGGCGGACGTCACGTTCGTCGCCCGCATCGGTGCCGACACGTTCGGCGACGTCGCCCTCGACGGCTTCGCGCGCGAGGGTATCTGCACGGATTTCGTCATGCGGGATCAAGCCTCACATTCCGGCGTCGCGCTGATCGTCGTAGACGATCATGGCGAGAACGCCATTGCGGTAGCCCCCGGGGCCAACGGCCGCATGACGGAAGAGGACGTGGATCGGGCACGCGACTGCATCGCCGAAGCCGACGGGCTGCTCCTTCAACTCGAGACGCCTCTGGCGGTGGTCCACCATGCAGCCGCGATCGCGCGGGAGGCGGGGGTTCCTACGATTCTCAATCCGGCACCGGCACGATCCCTATCCCCGGAGCTCCTGCGAGCCGTGTCCGTTCTCACGCCGAATCAGGCAGAGGCTGAGTGTCTGACGGGGATCCCGGTTCGGGACACCGTGGCGGCCCGTCGAGCGGCCGAGGCACTCCGGGCAGCCGGCGTCCCCGCTGTGGTCGTCACCCTGGGAGCATCAGGTGCACTCTGTGCCGACACCGATGGCAGCGAGCACGTGCCTGGCGAGCAGGTTACCGTGGTCGACACTACCGGGGCGGGGGATGCGTTCAACGGTGCACTCGCCTTCGCTCTCGCCTGCGCTGAGCCACTCGGTGACGCCGCCCGATTCGCGGCAGCGGCAGCTGCGCTCGCGGTCACGCGGCCCGGGGCCCAGCCCTCGCTCCCCACCCTCAGCCAGGTCAAAGATCTGCGCGACCGAGCCTGATCCTGCTGGTGTAGCGGGCCGACGCGAGAGGTCGGACGGCGTCTTCTTCTTTCGCTCCCCTCGGATCCTCGGCTTCGTTGGCGCGCGCGGCTCTCGCGCCTTGGGCGGCTCGATTGCGATTTCAGCCTCCGCTGAGTCCGACCCCACCTGTAACTGAACGCGGTAGCTCCCGGGCGTCACGTAGAGCGGTCGCCCGAGGCGGACCGACTCCGACCAAGGGGTGTCGGCCGGATCGATTTCTTCTTCATCGCGGAGACGCTCGCGCTCTGCCGCGAGCGCCAGATCCGGATCCAGGAGCAGATCCCATCTGAGCGTGTTCACGCCCGGCGTTGCGTCCAGCTCGCCGCGCCTCAACGCCCGCCCGGCAGAATCCAACACGGCCCACTGCACCGGTCCCGCCTCGCGTACCCAAATGGGAAGGTCCCGATACGGAGCGTCCTCCGCTCGATAGAACCAACGCGACCGCCGCGAGCGCCAGCGCCGGTCGAACCGGACGGGTTCGAGGGGGAATACATGGACGGCGGCCGAGCGCACCTGGGCGGTGAGCTCCTGAACCGGCAGCACATCCAGCACCCAGACGCTGCGGCCATGGGTCCCGGCCACGAGCTCGCGATCTCGGGGGTGCACGATGAGGTCGTGGACGGGGACGCTGGGGAGGCCGGCACCCGCCGCTTGCCATGTAGCACCCGTGTCCGTTGAGACGTAAGCCCCCCGATCGGTGCCGACGTAGACTACGGCGGGATTCACGGGGTCCTCGCGGACGACGTTGATGGCCTCGTCGGGAAGACCGACCGCAATGTCCCGCCAGCTATCTCCGAGGTCGTCGGTGCGGAACAGGTAGGCCGTGATGTCGTCATTCCGATACCCGTTCAGGCTCACGTACGCCCGCTCGTCGACGTGATGCGAGGCCTCAACCCGCGACACCCAACGATCCGCTGGGAGACCGGTGGCGACCTCTCGCCAGTCGAACCCTCCCCTGCTCACGTGCACGTGGCCGTCGTCGGTCCCCACCCAGAGCAAGCCGAACGCCCTAGGAGACTCCGACAGGCTGGTAATCGTGGCGAACGGGACATCACCCCGATTCGGGGAGCGCGTCAGGTCCGGGCTGATGGCCGTCCACGTCTCGCCCCGATCCATCGACCGGAACAGCCTGTTGCTGCCGAAGTAGAGGACGTCGGCGTTGTGCGTTGATAGGAGAATGGGCGACGACCAGTTGTAGCGCAGCGGCTCATCCTTGATCCCGTAGCCGGGCCTCACGCTCTCCCGACCGTCAACGCCCTGACGGAAATAATTGCCGAACTGGAACCCCCAATACACCGTCTTGTTGTCCCGCGGGTCCACCTGAACGTACATGCCATCGCCACCGCCGACGCGCTGCCACGCTTCCGTGATGCCCGGTCGTGACTTGCTCGAACCCTTCAGAACGCCGTTATCCTGGAGTCCCCCGTAGATGTTATAGGGTTCCGCCATGTCGACGGTTACGGTGTAAAACTGGCCGACCGGTGTGGAGTTCAGTATGAGCCAAGTCCCACCGCCATCGAAGCTCATAGCCAGGCCACCGTCGTTCCCGGCGATGACACGCTCCGGGTAATTCGGATCGATCCAGAACGCTTGGTGATCTCCATGTACGCGGCGACCGGCGATCTGCCGGAAGGTCGCTCCTCGGTCGTCCGAGACGAGAAGCGGCACGCCCAGGATGTAGACGCGGTCCGGATCGTCGGGCGCCACCCGGATCTGCCCGAAGTAATACCCGTAGGTGTAAACCGCCTCCCGGATCGGCTCATCGTTCATCCGGTGCCAGCTCTCGCCACCGTCGTCGGATCGCCAGACTTCGATCCCGCGTACATCCGTCTCGAAAAGTTGTCTGTTGGCATTCTCCAACGCGCTCAAGAGATCCTGCACGGTGAGCGAATCACTCCGTACGGCTTCCAGTAGCCTCCGCGCATCGAGCCTCGGATCGAGATCGTAGCGACGGAGGAAGTCTTCGATTTCTTCGGGATCTTGCCGCAGAAAATCGTCCTTCGACATGCCGCGAAGCCGCTTGGCGGTCACCGCTCCGTCGCCCAGATCCCAATCCTCCTCGGGCAGGAGTGCCTGATTGTCCAGAGAAGCATAGACGATCTGCGGATTAGACGGTGACACCGCGAGCCCAACGCGTCCGACCTCCTCGCCTCGCGGAAAACCACTCTCCAAGCGTCTCCACGTCGATCCGCCGTCCGTGGACTTCCACACGCCACTGCCAACACCTCCTTCGACGAAGTCCCAGGGCCGCCGGACACGTTCCCAGGAGGCGGCATAGAGCACCTCGGGGTTCTGAGGATCGAACGCCAGGTCGACGAATCCCGTCAGGGAATCGCCTGGCAACACCAACTCCCAGTTGGCTCCGCGGTCCAGACTGCGGTATACGCCCCGCTGACCGCCCGGAGTGTAGAGCCGTCCGAGCGCCGCGGCGAACACTTTTCTGGAGTCGCGCGGGTCCACCAGGAGTCGGCCGATCCGGTCGGAGTCGTCCAGTCCGACATGCTGCCAACTCGCTCCGCCGTCCTCCGACCGAAAGACGCCCGTGCCGCCGTACGACGACCGGGACGAGTTATTCTCGCCGGTCCCCACGTAGACGATCTGTGGATTCGAGGGATCCATCGCGATGTCACTTACGATGATGGATGACTGATCATCGAACAGGGGTTCGAAGGTGACACCGTTGTTCGTGGTCTTCCACACGCCGCCGGAGGCGTAGGCGACGTAGAAGGTGTAAGGGTCCCCCGGCACGCTCTCGATATCGACCAGCCGGCCGCCCTGAACCACCGGTCCCACGCTCCGCCACCGTAGCCCCTTGAGCAGCGTCGACTCGTCGAGAGCGAGGTGGCGCTCCCAGGCAGCCTGCCTTGAGGCTGCGGTGGCTGGCGGCTCGGGAGGAGGCCGTTGCCCGAAGGCGGGGGATGCGAGCAACAGGAGGATTGCGCCCGTCCCGAATGCCCGTTTCGACATCAGCATTGCTCCGCGGTTGGGGACTCGGTGTTCTACCACTTTCGTCGACGGCGTGCCAGGGGTCTGGGACCATGTGGGGGAGCAGACGAGTCGATAGATTTCACCGTCACATCCTTGCATCTCGATTCTCTAGTGGAGGCGTCGATGCCACGGCTAGCACCGATTTTCACGGTACTCGTCACTCTCTTGCCCGTTTCATTGCTCGGGCAGCAGGAGGCCGTCACGGCCGGATTCGTGTCCCTCCTGGGGAGCGATACCGTCACGATCGAGCGGACCATCCGTCGCGGCAACGAAGTGCGAGGGGTGTACGTCGAGCGGTCACCCCGAGTCACCATTTGGCGCTACACCGCCACCCTCGCACCGGATGGGACGGTGCAGCGGTTCGAGTTCCGGGGCGAGCGGAGTGTCCAAGGTCCAACATTCGCGTCGGGCGTGATGGTGTTCTCCAACGACTCGGCAACCATCGAGACGCATCGAGGCGATCAATCACGAACCCAGACCGTGGCGGTCCGTCCAGGTGCGGTGCCAGGCTTCCTCTACTCGTACGGGCTGTACGAGCAGGCGATCCACCAGGCAGTGCAGAGCCGCGCAGACAGCTTTCCCTTTGACCTCCTCCTTGCAGGGAGCACGCGACCGCGCCCAAACGCTGTCGAGCGTATCAGCCGCGACACGGTTGCGTTCAGCTACTTCGGCAACCCAATGCTCGCGCTTGTGGACGGACACGGGCGGATCCTCGCCGTCACGGGTCGGCAGACGACGGCTCAAGTGGAGGTCAGCCGAGTCGATGAGCTCGATGTCGAGGCCCTCGCGCGGGAGTTCCTCACCGGAGAGAGCTCGGGGCGCTCGCTGGGAACGCTTTCGCCGCGAGACACGGCGCGGGCCACGATCCAAGGTGCCGATCTCTTCGTGGACTATTCTCGTCCGAGCCGCCGTGGTCGCGTCATCTTCGGCAGCGTCGTCCCGTGGGAGCAGGTGTGGCGCACGGGGGCGAACGCCGCCACCCAGTTCAACACCAGCGCGGACCTACAGATCGGCAACGCAGTGATACCCACCGGGACGTACACGCTGTGGACGGTCCCGACGCCGGACGGCGCCACGCTCATCGTCAACAAGCAGATCGGCCAGTGGGGGACGGAGTATCACGACACGGAGGACCTGGTCCGGGTCACACTGCATGTGGAGGAGCTGGCAACTCCTGTGGAGCTGTTCACGATCTCCATCCAGCAAAGCAGCGCCGGAGGTGTTCTCGTCATGGACTGGGATAGGACTCGCTGGTCGATGCCGTTCGCTGTTCGACCTTAGCCGAGCCAATTGTAGGTCCAACCGGAGGCGCGTGGTGTTGCTGCGCGCCTCCGATCCTTCTTACACATCGCTCGTCATGACGAAAAGGGGCTGACCAACCAGCGTCTTGTACACGGGTCGGAGACGCTCGACGTTATAGTGCTTGCCGAGGTCGACCACCTTCTTGCGACCCGTTATCACGTCGATGGGCACGCTGTTGTAAACTCCGTTCCTCACGCACACCAACCGGCCTGACGTTCCGGACAGGATCAGGTCCAGGGCAAGATTCCCGAAGGCCATCGGCACAATGGAGTCGAGCGCGTCCGGCGCGCCGCAGCGTACCAGATAGCCAAGGCGCTGGTTGACGATATCGACCCGACGGTCGTTGTTGTACTTGGGCGACAGTTCCTTGAGCCTGGCCGCCACCCGGTCACCAATCCCGCCGAGCTTCCGATGACCGAACTGGTCCGTCTCCGCGCCCTCGAACGACATGCCCGAATCCTTCTCCATCCGTGCACCCTCGGAAACTAGCACCACGGCATAACGACTCGGGTTTCGGAACCGATCTTCCGTCAAGAGACGCGTCAGGTGCTCGACATCGAAGGGATGCTCGGGGATGACGCAGCGGTCCGCAGCGCCAGCCATTGTTGGGAGGAGCGCGGTGAACCCTGCGTACCGGCCGAAAACCTCGATCACGAGAAATCGCTCGTGAGAGCCCGCAGTCGTCCGGAGCATGTGGGTGAACTCCATGGTTCGGGCGACGCAGGTGCTGAAGCCGATGCAGTAGTCGGTTCCAGGCACGTCGTTGTCCATCGTCTTCGGAATGGCTACGAGCTTCACACCTTCCTGGTGGAGACGGACGGCATAGCTCAGCGTATCGTCTCCCCCGATTGGGATCACGTAGTCTATCCCCAGGGCTTCGAGATTCCGGAGAACCTCCGGGGTGATGTCGTTGACGTCGTCCTGGTAGCGATCCTGCAGGTGCGGCGGCACGGCACTCTTCGGGAGCCGGCTGGGCAGGGTCCTCGAGGTATGGAGGAAGGTCCCGCCCGTTCGGGCCGCTCGGTTCACGACGTCTTCGGTGAGGACCTGAACATGGGCGGTGGTGTCCGCCCCGGCGTCGGGGACGATATCGACCAGTCCGGCCCACCCTCGGCGGATACCCAGCACGCGGTAACCCTCCCGGAGGGCCCGAACCGTGATTGCCCGGATGGCTGGATTGAGACCGGGAACGTCGCCACCGCCGGTCAGAATACCAATAGTCCCTGTGAAGGGCGTCACTGACTCACCTCCTCCGCGGAGGGTTCGCGGACTCCCCGACTGCCCATGTCAAAACTTGGAAATCTCGGGCCGGTTGCACAATAGCTGCGTGCACTCCCCCGGCTCGCCGCCGCCACGTTTGCTCTCATCCACTGCACTCCGCACATGATTTGGGCGTTTTCCCAGCTTTCGCATTGAAACCCGGGCCGGTTTCCGGCGCAATCCCAATGTGGGGCAAGGGATTGCGACGGGAGTGCGCCGGGCATGCCTCTTGCTCGTTAAGGAATCTTACGTGAGTCACGCACCTACCAGCCCGTGTGCACGCCGTCCCGACTCGCGCGTCGTAGGAAGAGAGCGTTCAGTCATCCTGGCGACGCAAGGATGGAGGACCATGCGATCACTCTACGTCATCGGTTTTCTCTATATCGGTGTCGCGACCTACGCGCTATGGCGGGGTCCAGCGCCCGTGGCGTATCCACTCGGATACACCACGGTGGATGTCGGATCGGACGGATGGCAGTGGTTCCAGAGTGTCAAACCGTACTGCAACACTCTCGAAGTGGAGACCGTCCATCGCCGGAATCCTCCTCCTCATACCCTGGAGGGCGCGGGGTTCAGCGCTGCGTGTTACGCGCTCGCCGCAAACATCGACCGGTCCCGATCCATCATCATGGGTGTGGAGCAAGAGGACCGTTGGCGAGCCGCTGGCATCGTATTCGACATCGGCCACCCCGTCGCCGACATGGGCGATGACCGCTCTGCGGGTCCCATTATGGAGATGGTCGTCGAGTTCTGGCCAAATCATTATCAGGCACTCTATCACGCCGGCGCATCAAATTACGCCCTTGGCCGACACGAGCGGGCCCAGCGGTACCTGGAGGAATTCCTCGCCTACTACGACGTCGATGACGGGTTCAGCCGGAACGCGAAGTCGATCCTGAAACGGCTCAGGGCTCCGTGAGCCCTCCAACTGCGGTCGCCCCGATTCCAACGATTCGTACGGTTCTCCTCGACCGCTACGAGTTGATCGAAGAGATCGGGCGCGGGGGATACTCGGTAGTCTACGCGGCCCGGGACCGAACGCTCGGAACCGAAGTGGCCGTCAAACTCTTGGTGCCGCCCCCGGCCTCGGCCGACGTCGCGCGCGAGCGCATGCGACGCGAGGTCAAGGCCGTCCGCGGACTGGCACATCCCAACGTGGTGGCGCTGTACGATTTCCACGAAGACGGTCCTTGGAGCTTCATCATCATGGAGCGCATCCAAGGCCTGAATCTGGCAAGGCGCGTGGCCGGAGATGGGCCCGTCGAGATCGACGACGTGATCCGCATCGGACTCGGTGTCGCATCCGCCTTAGCCGCCGCGCATGCCAAGGGGATTCTCCACCGGGACGTGAAGCCCCAAAACATCCTGCTGGAGCATGACGGAACCCCTCGGCTCGTGGATTTCGGATCCGCTCGTCTCGACGGCCACACGGTCACCCGAACGGGAGGCCTGGTCGGGACAATTCAGTATACGGCGCCGGAACTCTTGCTCGGCACTCGGGCAGACCCCCGTGCCGACCTCTACTCGCTGGGAGTCACGCTCTACTTCGCCCTCACCGGCCGGCTTCCCGCTGGGTCCAGCGCGCATTCCGCCCCGTCTCCCAACGCTACGGGCTTTCGGCCTCGCCGGGTACGAGCCGATGTCCCCGAGTGGTTGGACGACGTCATCGCCACGGCCACGTGCGCCGAGCCGGAAAGCCGCCTTCCAACGGCGGCAAGTATGGTTGCGGCGCTTCGGGGAGAGGATGCGCTCGTCGTCGGCACTCCCCTGCCGAGCCGGCGCTGTCTCATCTGCGATGAGCCGGAGCCGTTCGGCCTGGGTATTTGTCCCAGCTGCGGTGGTGCCGCTCACGCCGTCGGTGACACGCTGGTGTTCGTCAAAGCCCCGACTTCGCGAGCGGACCACGTGCGAGTCGGCGAAGCACTGGGGCCCTTGCTCCAAGGGCGCGGCTACGGCGCCGAGCAGGACCTCGTAGCATCCGGTCATCGGGCGCTGATCGAGATTCCGGCGGCTCTGGTGGACTCCGTTGCCGAGATCCTGGCGGTGAGGGGAATTCCCGTGCGCGCCACGCCGACGGCGCGGACGTGGACCTCCGCACCGCTGCCGTTCTACGCGTTACTCTTGTCGATGGTGCTGGTGGGTGGAGCCGCAGGCATGGCAGCCGCCCCGCTCCTCCTCTGGGCCAGCCCGCTCATGGCCGTCCTGCTTCTACTCGTCGCGCAGCGACGGCTGCAGCGCCCCATCATCGAGCCGGGGCGCCGGCGTGCCGTATTCCCCTCGGAAATCGAGGAGCGCATCGCCAAGACCTTCGTGGAGCATAGGCAGAGATCCGCTCGAAGACTCCTGGCAGCCTTGGTGCGTGCTGCCGAGCCGACATACCGGACCCTGCAAGGGACCCGGTATCCACCGGTACCGACCGAGCAGGTTGACGCTCTCCTTCTCCACGCATGCCGCGCCGCTAGCGATTTGAGCGATCTAGACGAGAGCCTGGAACATCTCGAAAGCCGGTGGAGTGCCGAGACCGCTCAGCCAGACGGGAGGTGGATGGACGGCCTGGTCCGCGCCGAGCGTGTACGTGACGGCCTGATTCAGAAGCTCTTGGATGGCATTGCGGTGATGCATCGCTTGCGCGCGGCAACGATACAGGCTAGCCCAGCCCGAGAGCTCCTAGGTGATTTGGTCGACGCCATAGACGAGTCGACCCGCGCCCATGCGGAGGCGCTTCGGGAAATCGAGGCGCTTCTCGAGGGCGACCCGCGAGCCTGAGCCTCCTGCCGCGAGACGCTTCGGGTAGCTGCGGGGGGAGGGGATACGGAATCACGGGGGCAGTTGCTGCCGAGGACTTCCTCCTTCGCCCAGACGCGCCAGCATTCGCTCGGTGAACTCCAGACGCTCGGAAACATCCATCAGCTCGTCCCGCATCTGGTCCATGCTCTGCCGCATCTTGTCCACAGACTCAGTCAATCGCCCAATCTCCTTGGTGCCGCCAACACCTCGCCGCTGCGTCCACGCCCTGGCGACGATCCAGAGACCAGTCAGGGTCCCTGCGGTGGCGATGAGCATCTCGAGAATGGATTGAACCTGGTAGCCTTCCACGCGGCCTCCGCGTACGATCGCCGGCCCGTCTCCAGACCGGGCGCTGGCGGTGAGTCAGAGCAACCCTCATCTTAGCGCCAAGCACCCTTGGAGCAAGCTCCGTCATCGTCTAACACTCCCACGCCGGTCGTGACATCATACTTTCCTACGATCGCCGACGGTTCGTGAAGCAGACAGCGGGCGGCATGGCAGTGGTTGCGGCCGGGCCACTGCTGCCGCCGCAAGGGGCCCGCGGCGCCCACCGCCTCGAGGGTCTCACCGCAGACCTTTTGGCCACCGACCCTCGCGACGAGGCTTCTTGGCGCCTCGTGAAGGAACAGTTCCCGTTGCGATCCGACCTGATTCTGATGAACGCCGCAAACCTCTGCCCAGCACCGTTCCCCGTCATCGATGCGGTCGAGCGCCACACCCGGGACATCGACGCTGACGCATCCTTTCAGAACCGAGCCGAGTTCACGAGGCTTCGTGAATTCGCACGAGAGCGGCCGGCGTGGTACCTCGGCGCGGAGTCGTCGTATTCCAGCCCGCCGCGGGTGATCCACGTCAGCTGTTCGAAGCGCTCTATCGGGAACATGGAATCGCCGGTGCTCCCATGAGCGGCGATTTCACGGGCGTCCGCTTCAGCCCTCACGTCTACAACACGTTGGAGGAAGTCGAACACGTGGTGGACGCGGTCGCCCGGTCGGTCTGAGGGCATCGGGCCTGGGAACAGTAGCCACGGCGGGATCGTTCCACCGGCTATCTGGTCGAGGTGGGGCTGGGCCTACCGCCCGACGTTCGCGAGGATACCTTCCAAGTTCGGCTCGCCGATCTCCTCCAACTCATACCGGACGCGCAGTGTTGGATGCTTGAC
The DNA here is from genome assembly GCA_039591615.1 of Gemmatimonadota bacterium. Taxonomy (GTDB): domain Bacteria; phylum Gemmatimonadota; class Gemmatimonadetes; order Gemmatimonadales; family GWC2-71-9; genus JBDHDH01. The sequence continues at coordinate 10,885 of JBDHDH010000018.1, forward strand.
CCGCACCAGCCGGGTCAAATCGATCGGGGTCGCGATGAGAACCAGATCCACGGGCGTCGCATCGATCGTGCGGCGCAATTCCTCCGTTTGGTCGGGCCCGTACCCCATCGCCGGTAACACGGTCCCGGTTTGTGGATAGGCAGCAAACGTCTCTTTGATCGATCCTTCTGCGAACGGGCGAGGATCGACGATCTCCTTGGCGCCGAACCGCTTCGCCGCAACCCAGCCGGCACCAAACGACATCCCGCCGTGAGTTAGGGTGGGCCCGTCCTCCACCACCAGCACCCGCTTTCCGCGGATTCGCTCGGGTTCGTCGACGTAGATCGGACTCGCTGCCTGCACGATCGTGGCGCGCGGATTCAGCACCGTGACGGTGTCGAGCACCTCCCGAACCTGCTCGAACGACGCAGTATCCACCTTGTTGATGAGCAGCACGTCCGCCATCCGGACGTTCGTCTCCCCCGGATGGAACGCTGCGGAGTGTCCAGCCCGGTGCGGATCTACCACGACGATGTGAAGGTCGGGCTGGTAGAAGGGGAGATCGTTGTTGCCACCGTCCCAGATGATGAAATCCGCTTCCGCTTCGGCCTCGCGAAGAATGGGCTCGTAATCGACCCCTGCATAGACGACGCGTCCGGCAGCGAGGTGAGGCTCGTACTCTTCCCGCTCTTCGATCGTGACGTCGTTCCGTTCGAGATCCTCGTAGGTGGCGAATCGCTGAACCGCTTGGCGCACGAGGTCCCCATACGGCATGGGATGCCGAATCACGACGACCCGCTCTCCCCGGTCGCTGAGGATCCCGGCCACTCGTCGACTCGTCTGGCTTTTGCCGGCACCCGTACGCGCGGCGCAAACTGCGACGACGGGGACCTGGGCCTTGAACATCGTGTGCCGCGGGCCCAGGAGGAGATAGTCGGCTCCCGCCGCCAGAGATCTCGAGGCCAGGTGCATGACGTGTTCGTGCGAGACGTCGCTGTAGCTGAACACCACCATGTCAGCCCGGCGGTCGCGAACGAGGGACTCCAACTCGTCCTCGGGTTCAATAGGGATCCCGTTGGGGTATCGCTCGCCGGCCAGAGCAGGCGGATACCGTCGGTCGCTGATGTTGGGAATCTGCGCGGCCGTGAACGCAACGACTTCGTACTCGGGATTCGTGCGGAAGAAGGCGTTGAAGTTGTGGAAGTCACGCCCCGCTGCACCAAGAATGATCGCTCGCCGCGGCATAAGGTCCTTCTGAGAGACGTTTCTCGATAGACCGGACTCGTCGCGGCGGAATATAGCAACGCCGGGCATTCCGCCGTGGAGAGACCGCTTCCGGACGCTCGAGCGCTCTATTCGAGCCGCACGTAACTATTTGTCATGAAATCTCTTGCGCCAGCCGGTCGCAGCACGGGCTATTGATGGCACGAACGGCCCGTGGGAGGCTCGACATAGCCTCGCCGCATTCTGCCGACGCTTCATCGCGAGCGCGAGCCTCAGTCGGGGCGCGCCGATGGCGGCTATTCGGGACGCGACGGGAACACCGGCTGAAGCCAAGCATGCCATACAGGATGGGGATGTCGGTCAACCGCGAGGACGCAGCTCCAGCACCCTGGCCGAGCCTCCCGATATACATTGTCGCTCACGTGAGCCACTCCGACGATTCCCGACCTCGCCTTTCCTTCGGACGTCTACCCCGTCTGTCACTCGGGGTGCAAATCCTCGTGTTCATGGCCGCGGGCGCATTGGCGGGGATCGTCCTCGGAGAGCGCGCAACAGCCGTCGAGTTCCTGGGAGAGCTCTTCATCCGTCTCCTCATGATGGCGGCTATTCCTTTGGTCGTATTCAATCTCCTCGCCGGCATTACCAGCCTCGAAGACGTCCGAGTGCTCGGTCGCGTTGGCGGGAAGATCCTTGCGTATTACCTCGGAACCACCGTACTCGCCTTGATGCTCGGGATAGCAGTCATGAGGCTGCTACGCCCCGGCCGAGGGCTCGAGATCTCGACGGAGGCCGATGCTGTTGCCACTGACGCGCCGGGTGCGGTGGAGGTGCTCCTCGACCTCATTCCCGAAAACGTCGCCCGGGCTCTGGCACAGGGTGACTTGGTACAGCTGGTCATGTTCTCCGTCCTGCTCGGGATTGCGACCGTGGCGCTGCCCGCGGACGGACGCGCGCAACTCAAGACGGTATTCGGAGACCTTGCCGCCGTTTTGCGAAAGCTGGTGGAACTGATCCTCATCGTTGCGCCATTGGGCATCGGTGCCCTGGCCGCGGCGACGGTCGGGCGCTATGGCAGCGCTCTCTTCGGGCCGCTTGCGATGTTCATTCTGGGAGTCTGGGGAGCTCAGGTCGCCATGGTCGGGGTGTACCTGGTTCTTCTCTACGCGTTCACGGGGCGATCGCCCTTCGAATTCCTTCGCCGGACCGGCCCGCTCTACGCAACCACCGCGGCCACCTGCAGCAGTCTCGCCAGTATGGTCGTCGCCTTCGAGCTGGCGGAGGAGCGTCTGAGGCTGCCGCGGAGCATATACTCCTTTACCCTCCCCTTAGGCGCGCAGATCAACAAAGATGGCACGGCGATTATGCTTGTCGGCGTGCTGCTGATCACGGCACAGGCAGCCGGCGTCGAGTTCCAGCCTGCATCGCACGTCACGATCTTGTTAATGGGGCTGATGTTCTCTGCAGGATCCGGGGGAATACCGGGTGGAGGCCTGGTGGTAGCCTTGATTTTCGTCGAGGCGTTCGAACTCCCCCCGGAGATCGCGGCGATCGTTGGAGGGATCTATCGCTTGATCGACATGGGTAACACCACGGTCAACGTCATGGGTGACCTCGTGGGGACTACGATCATCGCCAATGCCGAAGGAGGCGCCGGTGCGGTTGTCGATTGATGGAGCCCGCTCGACACAACCGTGATCCAGCGCACGCAGAGAAAGGCGACCCGATGAGAAGCACAGAACGCCGGCGCCAACCTGGTGAGAATCCAAGTCTCTCGCGGGCGCGACTGCTATTCCCTGGCACCTCGAGATCCGTGTACATGGACGTCGCGGTACGTGGCCTCCTGTCGCAGCCGGTGCGTGACGCGGTGGACCGCTACCTCGACGCTCGAATGGAGGGACGGGACGACAAGGCGCACCTGCTGGGGACGGTCGAGCGCGCCCGGGAGCGGTTCGCGCATCTCATCGGTGCGGATCCGGACGAAGTTTCAATTACGAAGAACACCTCGGAGGGGCTCAACATCGTCGCTGCAGGGCTTCCATGGGAACCCGGCGACAACCTGGTGTTCTGTCCCGAGCTGGAGCACCCGAACAACGTCTATCCGTGGTTGAATCTCCCCCGGCGCCTCGGCGTGGAGCTGCGAACAGTGGCGCCTCACGACGGTCGGATTCCGCTCGAAAGCCTCAGTGCGGCGATCGACGATCGGACTCGGTTGGTCACCGTTCCCACCGTGTCATTCTCCCCGGGCTTCGTAACGGATATCCATCCGATTGCTGAGATTTGTCGCCGGCGTGGCGTGTTCTTGCTCGCGGATGCCGCCCAATCCATTGGTGTCTTGCATACGGACGTGAGGCGGCTGGGAGTAGACGCGCTCGCCACCGCCACGCAAAAGGCACTGCTCGGTTTCTATGGCATGGGATTTTTCTACTGCCGCCGAGAGTGGGCGGAACGACTCACGCCTGTCTACCTCGCACGGTTCAGTGTCGACCTTGGAGCAGACGCGCATGAGACCGCCATGGATCCTGAACGGCTGCATCTGAGGCCCGGGGCGCGGCGTTTCGACTTGGGCAACTACAACTATCTCGCTGCGACAGCCGTGGACGTATCGATAGCGATGCTCACCGACCTCGGCACCCCGGCTATCGAAGATCACGCCCGGGGGCTCGCCCGCCGACTAGCTCAGGGACTCCTCCACGTCGGCCTTCCGGTCAGCGGTGGGGACCCTGGTGCGGATCTCGGCCACATCGTGGCGGTGGGGAAGAGCGGGGGTGGCCGGCACTACACGGCAGAAGACCCCGCGATGAACGATCTCTACGGCTATCTCGTCGATCGTGGCATGCGTCTCTCTATTCGTCGGGGGGTCCTTCGGTTTTCACTCCATCTGTATAACGACATGACAGATGTAGATCGTGTGGTTGCGCTGGCTGAGGAGTGGATGAGTACCCGAAGTGACTAACCAGCGCGGGAGGCCGGCGCGGCTTTCCACATGCACCGGGTGGTGTCTTTTCCGACGTCCGTATCTCATCTGAGGCGGGCCGTCCGGACTCTCCGGAGGAGCCCCGTGCTCACCGCGGGGATTGCGTGCCTCGGGCTCGCCCGGGCGCTGTGCATCACGACCTTCGCGATCGTCGACGCCGTCGTGAACCCCTACCGAAACGCGACCCCGGCCAAGCCGAAGTCGCGTGCTCGGTTGCTGCGCCAAGAACACGATTCTGGACTACTACTTCATCGAGTAGGAACTCTCCCAGACACCACCTGCGCTCGAACCTGGACTCTTCCTATGCACGTTCACGCCCAATCAGCCACCAGGAGCTACGCCCTCGGAGGTGTCGTTTGCGTGACCCTCTCAGGCGGGGGTGTCGTGTCACTTCAGATAATACCAGCAGCCGGCGCGGCGCCGGGCGGACAAGTGTCACGAGCACCGCCTTCGGCCCGCTTCTGGAGAAACATCCCGCTCAGGAAGACCGAAAGGCGGGACTAGCGTCGCGCTAGCAGGACCGTAGCCAGGACTCCTCTGATCCACAAAGGGGCCGGCCTCCAGGGGCCGAAACCCCCATTCAGGCTGATCATCGTCGCAACGAAAGAGGCCCGGCGCATTCACCGGGCCCTCAGTTGCCCCGCCTGGGATCGAACCAGGACTCTTCTGATCCAGAGTCAGACGTGTTGCCAATTACACCACGGGGCAATGACAACAGTGAGCAGTATATGGAGCTGAGGGGATTCGAACCCCTGACCTCCTGGGTGCGATCCAGGCGCTCTCCCAACTGAGCTACAGCCCCGCAACTCCGGGCCGGCCATGTCTCCCGGGGGGCGTAACCTGCAAAGCTAGGAGGAACCGGTGTGGGTGTAAACCCCGGGTGCCGCCTGCCCTCCTTCCCCCCCAACCCGACCAGTGAGCAGTCGGCAGTGCGCAGTCAGCTGGACCTCAGCCGCTCCCGTAACGTCTCAGCAGGCCCAGCAACAGACGGCACGTTTCGCCTGCCAATCTCCGCGCTTCCTCACGCAATTCTGCAGCTAACAGCCGCTCTGTGCTGGCGAGGTCGAGAAGTTCGGTTGTTTCCACCGCCGAGCCGTACGCGATCGTTAGATGACTCCTGAACCGCCCCGGCATCCGCAATGCGTACCCCTCCGCAATGTTAAGCTGAACAGACAGGGCCGCTCGCCGGCACGCCCATCGCCCTGTTGATGATCTCGGCAGGCTCGGATTACCAATACGACAACGGCGTGCGCCTGCTGCCAGGCCAGCAGGCTCTTATGGTCTCGCATGGACTAGCACTAACGGGCGGCGCTCTGTGTGACAAACAAAAGGCCTGCCGGATTAGTCGAATCCTTGCCGCTGACCTACTGGATCTGCTCCCTGCTCCCTGCTCACTGCTCACTGTCCTGGTATGGCACGTCGATCGTCATCCCGTCCCGGGCGATGACCGTCTCCCGGAAGACCTCACGCGCCTCCTTGAGCAGGATATCACTGGCTACCGAAAACCGGGCGCTCAAATGGGTAAGCGCCAAACGCCTCACCCGCGCCGCCAACGCCACTTGAGCTGCTTCGCGCGCCGTTGAATGCCCCGTCTCGCGAGCCCGATCCGTCTCGTCCTGGGAGAAAGTGGCCTCGTGTATCAGCAGATCCGCGCCGTCGGCCATCTTCACCACGGACTCACACGGACGCGTATCCCCACTGTACACGACGACGCGTCCAGGCCGCGACGGGCCGACGATCTGCTCAGGTCCCACCGTCAGTCGCTCGGTTCTTCCATCATCGCCGCTACGGTCGAACTCTACTGTCTCCCCCCGGTGGATCTTGCCCCACAGGGGACCTTCAGGCACGCCGAGCGCCTTTGCCCTCGTCGGATCGAACCGTCCCAGGCGCTCGTGTTCCCGGAGTGTGAAGCCCACGGCTCCGCGCCCGTGTTCGACGGAGAACACCTCGATGTCATATTCTTCGCGTTGCAAGGGATCTCCGGCTCGCAACTCATGGATCTCGATAGGAAACGGCGCCCATTCGCTACCCAGGTCGAGGGCCGCACCGAGCAGCTGTCGAGCTCCGCGCGGTCCGTAGAGATGGAGGGTAGCCTCACGCCCCTGCAATCCCAGTGTTCGCACCAGTCCCGTGATCCCGAGGTAGTGATCGGCGTGGAAATGTGAGAACAGAATCTCGGATATCGAGAAGCTGACACCGAAGCGCATCATCTGGCGCTGTGTTCCCTCGCCACACTCGAACATCAGCGTCTCACCTTTCCGCGTAACGGCGATGGAAGACACGCCGCGTTCGACCGTGGGGCGAGCAGCGGACGTACCGAGGAACGTGACGGAGAGCATGGGACGGAATATAGAACGACAACGAGGAGTGAGCAGTAAGAGGTGAGAAGTGAGGCGCTCAGCCGCGCGCGGCTCGGGGCCTAGTTCACCGCGTGGGGCACGAGCGAACGAGCCGGCCGACGAGTCTCCGCAGTACTTACTCCTCTATCCGCTGCTTACTCAAACACCTTGAAGTTCCGTGGCAGGTACCGTCCCGGTCGCTCCCGCAGGTCCTCGAGCAGGAGTTTCATCTCGGCAAGCACTGCCTGGAGATCGTCGGCGATGGCCGGATCGTTGACGAGTCGTCCGAGGGTTCCCTCGTCGCTATCGATCTTCTCAAGGATCTGGCCCAAAGCCTGGGTCGTCGTCGCCAGCCCTTCGGCCATCTCTTTCAAGCTTTCAGCGATCTCATCCATCTGAGAGATGGACTCGTCGATCGCCGGGTTAGCCAGGATGGTGTCGAGTCGCGCCCCCACCGAGTTGAGTTGCTGCAGCGAGGTCCCCAGGTCATCGACCAAGGGCCCCTCCCCGATTCGCGCCAACACATCGAGGGAGCGCTCGACGGCCTTGAGGGTGGGCCGGACGTCATCGACGAGCACTTCTTGCGACCTCAAGAGAAACTCTGAGGCACGATCGCCGATGGCTGTCGCGGTGACGGACAGATCGGACTCCCTCTCACCGTCGATCACCTCACCGTCGGTCAACATGTCGGGGGACGTGCCGGGATTGTATTCCACATATCGCGATCCGAGGAAATCGAGCGACGCCACGGCTGCCGTCGCATCGGCGCGCGGCCGTCGCTGCCCCTCCACGGCCAGAACCACGAGCACACTGTCAACGCCCTCGAGAGCCACGCGCGATACGCGGCCCACGTCGACACCGGAGATCTGCACTGGATCGCCCTCAGTGAGCCCCTTCACACTCTCGAAGCGCACGAGCACCGTCGCCTCGCCCGCACCACCGAGGGATTGCCGGGTGAGCCACATCAAGCCGACGACAAAAATGATAATCGCCGCGAGCACGAGAACACCAACGGTGACTTCTTGCTTGTAGTACAGATCCATAAGTCCGCTCCAGCCTCTAAGAGAGGTCCAGGTCGCGCTCGAGGAATTGCCGGACGGCAAGATCCTCGCTCAGCCGCAGTTCGCTCGGCGGGGCCATTGCCCGGATCGTGCCGTCCTTGAGCAGGGCGATGCGGTCAGCGACCCGAAAGGATCCCCGCACGTCGTGTGTCACCACCACGCTCGTAACGCCAAGCTCGTTCTGGAGTTTCTCCACCAGGGAGTCGATGATGTCGGCGTTCACGGGATCGAGACCGGATGTGGGTTCGTCATACAGCACGTAGGTCGGGCTGCCGGCAATAGCCCGAGCGATCCCCACACGTTTCTTCATTCCACCAGACAGGTCAGCCGGGAACTTCTGTGCAGTGTCGGGCAGAAGATTGACGAGTGTCAGACATTCCATGACTCGGTAACTGCAATACTGTTGGTCCGACAGTTTTTCGGGGTCGGTGATCCCGAGCTTGATGTTTCCAGCAACGCTCATGGAGTCGAACAATGCGCCGAACTGAAATACGTATCCGATCTTGTTCCGGAGCTTCGCCAGTTCCTTCCGCTTGAGACCGGGGACGTAGAGCCCGTCCACCCACACCTCGCCGACATCGGGATGGATGAGTCCATTGATATGCTTGAGGAGAACGCTCTTCCCGGTGCCGGAGGGGCCGAGCAGCGCCACCGTTTCCCCCTGGCGCACGTCGAAGTAGACATCGTCTAGCACGACGAGGTCGCCGAAGCGCTTGCACACACCTTTGAGCTCGATCAATCCACCGCTCCAAGCAACCGTGGTCGGATGGGGCGACCGACCGACCCGCGGTTCGGTGGAACGGCCGAGCGTCGGCCGTACGATTCGAACCAATCACCCGTCACGTCGGCACTCGAGGCGGACGTCCCAATCACACCTTCTTCGTCCATGTTCCGTGCTTGCGTCGGTCCTTGTTACGTTTCTCCGCGATGCGGCAGCACCGCCAACCCGCCAATGCGCTCCGCTTCAAGCGTCGTTTGCTGCGATGGTTTCGGGCCCAGGGTCGCGATCTCCCCTGGAGAAGATCCCGCGATCCGTATGAAGTCTTGGTTTCCGAGTTCATGCTGCAACAGACCCAGGTCACGCGGGTTCGCGAGTATTATTCCCAGTTTCTCAAGCGCTTCCCCACCGTACGGCACTTGGCTGCATCATCGCCCGGCGCAGTACGCGAGGCGTGGGATGGCCTTGGCTACTATCGGCGAGCCTCCAATCTCCACCAGCTCGCTAAGACGATCGTCGAGAGTCACGACGGCTCGATTCCCAGCGAGCCAGCCGTTCTGGAGGCCCTCCCCGGAGTCGGTCGCTACACCGCTGGTGCCGTCGCCAGCTTCGCCTATGAGCGGCGGGTACCCGCGGTCGATACCAACGTCGCCCGAGTACTGCGTCGCGTCTTTCTTACGCCAGCGGCTGACGGCGCCGCCGGCCCGCTGCAGATTTGGAACTTAGCCCGCCGTCTCTTGCCGAGCAGAAGGCAGACGGCCTGGGACTTCAACCAGGCCATGATGGACCTCGGCAGCCTCTATTGTACTGCATGGCGGCCGCGGTGTGCCTCTTGTCCCGTGCGCCCCGCCTGCCACACGGGCTCGCGGAGGGGGAGCAGAGCCTGAGCAGCCCGTGAGACCTCACGGTCTACTGGAGCAGCACTTGCGCCAAGAGCGCATCCAAAAAGAGGATCATCACCGACGCAGTCACCACGGCCGCGGTAGTAGCCCGCCCCACACCCTCCGCGCCTTTCTTTGTGCTAAAGCCCATGTAGCATAGGATGACGGTAATGGCCAGCCCGAAGAACAACGCCTTGATCATCGAGTACCACAGATCCCAGGGCTTGAAGAAGTACCGAGCACCGAAGGCGAAGTCGGCATTCGTAATGCCGAGCGATCCCCTGGCTCCGAGCCAACCCGCCCAAATACCGATGACATCGGCAAAGATCACGAGGATCGGCACCATGAGCGTGCCCGCGACAACCCGTGGTATGATGAGGTGCGAGACCGAGGAACGGCCGAGACTCTCGAGGGCATCGATTTGCTCGGTTACCCGCATGCTACCGAGCTCAGCAGCATAGCGGGCGCCGATCCGGCCTGCCAGAATCAACGCCGTGAGCACCGGCCCCAACTCGAGAATGATCGACTCAGTGATGACGCCGGCGGCCACGTAGAGGGGAATGTTCCCCGTGAATTGGTAGCCGGTCTGGAGCGCGGTGACACCGCCGGCGAACCCAGCAGTGAGCATCACGATGAACAGGGAGCCATAGCCCACATGCACTCCCTGCTCGAAGGCGCGGGGTATCCAGATTCGTAACTCGGCGAGCCCCCGTACGACTTCCCAGATCAGGTACGAAACGCGACCCAGATGACTTGCCGCATGTAAGGTGATGCGGCCGACGATTCGGCGGAGGTCGAACGCCGCCACCGGTGTCGGCATCTCCATTTTGCCGGCGTAGGTGAGACGCCAGCGAGGGGGCGCGTCAGCCATGACAGCTCGCGAGAGTGTGACCCATCAGGCAATGATGTCGAGCGGCGCTACGACTGTGAAGACGTCACCGGGGCCCAGCCGTATCGCGCCCGTGGGATATCGGCGCTGCACTCTGCCCCGCCGGCGCTGGAAGGGCATGGGGCCAAGATACACCCCTCACAGCACCACTCCGGCAAAGAGCGATACAATCGCAAGCACTCCCGCCACTGACGACACCGCCGCCTGTCGTTTGCGGTACCGCTCGAAGGACCGGGGCAGTGATCCCGTTTCGTCGACCATAGCCAGCCCACCCATCTTCACCGCCGTCGGCAAGCCGACAAACAGGACCATCAATCCTCCTATGAGCCCTGTAGCTTGCATGACCCAAATCCTCGGTGCCGCCATCAGCTCGGCTGAGCCCGAAGTCATGAGCTGCATCGTGAGGAGAATACCCGACGCCACCGCCAGGAGCGCACCAGGACCGACGACCAGCGTATGTACCGGTGCAAGCAATCGGAACGCGCCCGCCCGGACTATGCCGTCTTCCGTTCGCGCATTCAGCGCCACCACCATGGCGGCGATGGCCCCGCCGATCCACAGCGCCGACCCCAGAAAGTGAATGAAAAGGAGGACGTTCATTCGCCGTTTCGCCCGTTCACGAGCTCGGGCACGAGTTCCTGCCGCCCGGCGAACCCTGCGTCCAGCTCGTGCCAATAGGCAATCTGGGCCTCTCCGACCTGCCAGCAGAGGAAAATGTCGCGACCGTTGAGGCGGCTGTGGAAGTCCACGAGGCCAGGTTCGAACCCCTTGAAGACGCACCCAACGCGCGTGAGCTCCTCGATATAGCTGTTGATGTGGCGAGCAATCTCATCGACCTGCTGGTGCAACACGACCTGCTCTTCCGTCTCACCGGCATCGCTTCGGCTTCCAGCGGCGATCAGCTCGTACCGGTGGATCGTGTCCCGCCAGGCACTGTACTCCTCGACAATGTCAGTAACGACACGTCGTACATAGGGTAGCGTGCTGTTTGCTTCGTCCAGCGTAAAGTACCGGATGGAGGTGTCGGACATGGAGCGATCCGTCCTCTCTGCGCTCATCCAAGCCACATAGGCGTCAGGGCTGCCACCTCAAACTCCGCTTCGTTGCCACTTGCGTGCCCGCTTAGACCGACCCCACACCTCCGTGATCGAAGCCCCTTCACGCCCACATTCGTGTGCGACGCGACAGCGAGGACGTGAAGATTCAGCCCGCCCTCTCGACACCGAATATACACAAACCGTGCAATGCAGCGGCGATCAAGCCGCAGCGGAGTTGGCCCCGGCCGCGAGGGCAATGGCCACGACGCGACCCCTGGACGTGGGCCAGATATCGAAGAACAACGCAGCGATTGACAATTGCCGCGCGGCAGATGAAACCAGCAGCCCGTCGTGAATCACCCGCCGGCTTCCCATTCGTTCAGTGCCCGACTTGCGGCCCGATATCCCTCCTCGACGTAGTGGACCGCGCTGTCGACAGCGAAAGTTGCCTCCTGATCGAGCCTGGGCTGCACCAGAATCAGTGGCACCGCGGCCCGCTTCCATCTGGCAAGCACGGCTTCTGTCTGCGCCGCCATGAGAATCCGCATGGCTGTGTTGTGCACACGAAGCATCGCGGGCACGCGAGCTCCGTTCTGGATCGGTATATCGAACACCGACGGACCGACCATCACCGCGTAGACGAGCTCCGGATCGAAGGCCGCCGCTACGTCGAGCGGAAGCACCGCACGCAGTCCACCATCGAGATAGCGTCTGTCGCCCACCATGCCTGCAGGGTAGTAAAGGGGGAGCGCGCACGACGCGTACAGCGCGTCGTGCAACGGCACGCGGCCGCGCCCTCCCGCACCAAACAATACCAGCTGCCCATTCGCCGCGTCGACGGCCGTGACGGTGAGGGGCGTCTGGAGATCCTCAAACCGCGTCGCTGGAACCAGCTTGGCGATCGTTTCCCGGAGCGGCTCGTCGCGCAGCAGGCTCTCGGCAAAGAGACCGAGTAGAGCCGCCGGGGAGAGCGCGGCCACGTCGCGTCGCGTGACTGCCGTCAGGCGCTTGAGCACCTCCGGGTAGGACAGCCCGCTGGCGAAGCACGCTGCCACCACCGAGCCCATCGACGTTCCGACGTAGCGGCTGGGCACCATTCCCCGCTCCTCCAGCGCGCGGACCGCCCCGACCTGAGCGGCCGCCTTCGCCCCACCGCCACTCAGTACACATACCGGCCGCTCACACGTCATGACGACTCGCCCCCAAGTTCGCTGCGTCGCACACGGCGCCGCTGTTCGGCTGCCGCAAACCGCCGTTTCTCTTCGTCTGTCTCCGGTAGGCTCGGTGGCACGGGCACGGGTACCCCCCGCTCATCGACAGCTACGAACGTGAGGTAACAGCTGTTCGTATGCCGCACCGTGCCGGACACGACGTTCTCGGCCTCGACACGAACACCGACATACATCGACGTGCGACCGGCATGGTTGACCCTGGCCCGCGCCGTCACCAGCTCGCCGACATGGATCGGCTCGCGGAAATCAACGCGGTCCACCGAAACGGTAACACAGGGACCCCGGGCATGACGGATCGCCGCCACCGCCGCCACGCGGTCGACCAAAGAGAGAATGACGCCGCCGAACACGTTGCCCAGGCTGTTGGCCATGTTCGGCATCATAAGCTCCGTCATCGTGGAATCGGACATCCGCGGCGGTTTCGAGGTGAGGAGTCTCGACGTCATCGGGCCTCATTCCCACTCACTCCCTCGCGACTCATCACACTGGGGCGATGGAGCAGGAGTGGTGGGCGGTGAGTTGGGAGCGGTGGGTCGGGGTCAGTAATCCACCGGTCTGAGGTAACTCTCTCCAATAGCCGTACTGCTCACCATGGCCACGGTGGGGAGTCGGCGCTTCCAGTGGGTCGACTGCAGCCGATTGCTGACGATCTCCACCTCCTCGGGCATGAACCCCAGTCCGACAATCTCATCACGCCTCAACCCCTCCAGGAGCCAGTGGAGGATGCGATCGGCTTTGTCATAGCTGATGCCCAGATCCGCCTCGTCGGTCTGGCCATGCACGAGGTCGGCGGTAGCAGGTTTCGAGACGACGATCTCCGGCAAGCCTACCTGACGGGCCAGCGTTCGGACCTGGGTCTTGAAGAGGTCACCCAAGGGATTCACCGGCGGCGCGTCGTCCCCATGCCACGTGAAATAGCCCAGCAAACGCTCTGTCTTGTTGCCGGTGCCCAGGGGAAGGGCGTTGTACTTGGCGGAGAGATCGAAGAGCGTAATCATCCGCATGCGCGCCATTACGTTACCCCGACGCGTGGGATCCGCCTTTCTGTCGGCCGCAGCGATGTAGGCATCAACGGCATCGGTGATGTCCACGGTCACCATCTGAACCCCGAGGCGTTCGGCGACGAGCGCGGCGTGCTCGAAACTCTCGACGCTCGACGTGCGGTACGGCATCCGCACGCCGATGACGTTCTTCGGACCCAAGGCCCGAGCCGCCAGGGCCGCCGTGAGCGAGCTGTCTACTCCTCCGGAGAGTCCCACAATCCCCTTCGAGTACCCTCGACGCTCGAGGAGCTCGTCGCGGAGGAATTGGATCAGCCACTCCTCCGTCAGGACCGGGTCGATAGCCAGCGGGTCGCCGCCAGCCGGCGGAGTCACCACACGGTGGGCTGCTGGCCGCGCCGGGCGCGGCGACGGGTGGCACTCATCCTCCGGGTCGAACGCGAGCTCCCGATCGCCGGCACCGCTCGGCGGTTCCAGCAGATTCAATAGCTGCGCCTCGAGGTCGGCCAGGAGCGGAAGGCCAGCTCGGGCGCGCGTGATCTCGTCCGTTCGCAGATCTGCTGTGATCAACGCCTCATCGAAAAGGGGGCCTCGAACGAGGACCTTCCCCTGGGGGCCCACGACCATCGACGCGCCACACAGGCCCTTTCCACCCTCGAACCCCACCAGCTGCGCCAGAGCCACGTAGACTCCGTGCTCTTCGGCGATTCTCCGCATGACGCGCTCCCAGCGGCGAACGCTCCCCGGTAGCGCTTCACCATCCTCCCCTCGCTCGCCGTCCGGCGACACGCCACGAGCCGGTGACGCGCTGGGAACAATGATCAACTGTGCCCCATCCAGGGCCGCGATCGTCGGCACCAGCGAATGCCACGCGTCCTCGCAGATGACCATAGCCGCACGACCCCAGTCGGTGTCGAACGCCTGCGCCGTGTGCCCACGATCTACGAATCGCTCCTCGTCAAACACACCGTAGGTGGGTAGAAAGACCTTTCGGTGGACGTGGCGAATCCCCGGCTGTGCGCCACCGACAGATGCATAAACGGCGGAATTGAAGTACCGGTTGCGAAACTCCTCGTAGAAACCGACTACCACGTCCAGTGGAGGACAACCCGCCAGTGAGTGCTGCGCGGCGAGATCGCGGAAGAGCGTTCCAGCCGTCACGGCGACCTCTCGGACACCCCCCTCCACGAAGTATCCCGACATCACCGTTTCGGGGAACACCATCAGATGTGGCGAAGGCTCCGACTCTGCGATCTGAGCGAAGACCGCCCCCAATCGCCACAGGTTGTCCGCGTAGTCGCCTTTTCTCGGCCGTACCTGACCGATCGCGATGCGAAGATCCGGCATGATCGGGAAAATAATAGAGCGATCGGGTGAGGGAACGGCAACGGACAGGCGCGACTCAGAGGTGAAGCGGGACCCAGGCCCTACCCCCCGCCCTCCACACCGACCTTCGCGGCATCGGGCAGGAACAACGATCTCCCGAATTGCTCACGGCCGAAGCGCTGGATGGCGGACTGGGTCTCGGGTGAGACGAGATGGTCTAGAAGCGCCTGCGCGCCAGCCTGGTTGATCCAGGGGAAACGCTCGGGGTGCGGCAAGACAAGGTGGTAGGGATTGTGCAGTATCGGGTCCCCGTCCACCAAGATTCTCATGTCCAGTGGTGACTTGTGTGCGAGAAAGGTGCCCAGGTCGGTCAGGGTGTAGGCGTTCAGCTCGTTGGCAATCTGCAGGGTAGCGCCCATTCCCTGGCCCGACTCGAGATGCCACGTTCCCTCGGGCTGGACGCCTACCGCCTCCCAGAGCGCGCTCTCCTTCACGTGGGTTCCCGACCGGTCGCCCCGCGAAAGGAAGCGTGCCCTTGCCCGGGCGATCGAGCGCAGCGCCTGCGTTGCCGTTGGAAGGGCCCCGATACCCGCAGGGTCTTGGGGCGGCCCCACTACGACGAACTCGTTGTGCATGAGCGGTGCCCGGCGAATGCCCAGACCCTCTGCCATGAAAGCCTGTTCGCCCCGAGGATCGTGGAGAATGAGGATGTCCGCCTCCCCTCGCCGCCCCAGCTCCATGGCCTGACCGCTTCCCACTGCGATGACCTTTACCCGTAGGCCCGCCTCTCGCTCGAACACCGGGAGAATGGCCTGCAGAAGGCCAGCGTCACGCACCGACGTGGTCGTGGCGAGGACGACCTCCGAGGACTGCGCAACGAGCGGCGCAGCTCTGGGAATCCCCACTGTCGCCCCGAAGAAAAGGAGAATCAGACCCCGCCGGCCTGTCAGCGAGGCGCTTCGCTCGGCGGGATATCCTGGGGAATCGGAGTCGTTACCACCGCTTGGCCGGTATCCAACGGCACCGGAATGGGGCGTCGGGGTCGAACGTCGTCCCCGCTGCCTCCGCCAATGAGCATCCCGACGGCCGCAGCAGCGGCGATGAGGGCGGCAGGTATCGAGATTCGCAGAACCCGCCGGGTGAGGTTGGGCTTGAGCCTGATGCGAAGCTCGGCATTCTCTTTCCGCAGCGCGTTCTTTTCGACGGCCTTCTCCACGGCTGCGTGGAGGTGAGGCATGTCGATGGGCTTCGTGAGGAAGCCCTCGGCACCCATCTGCATGGCCCGGACGGCAAGATCCACATCCGCATGCCCCGTCAGCATGATGACGGTGGCGCGCTCTCTCCGCAGAGTCTCCAAGACCTCCATCCCGCTCATGTCTGGGAGGAGGAGGTCCAAGACCGTGACGTCCGGCTTGAACCGCTGCCATGTCCCCATGCCCTCCTTCCCGGAACCGGCCTGGTAGACCGTGTAGTCCAGCCGCTCGAAGTACTTACCGATCGTGCGGAGGACGTCGGGATCGTCGTCGATCAGAAGGACACTATGTTCAGGCACCTCAACACCTTGCGCAGAAGAACGCAGCCTCACGGCCAACGACAGTCGTGACTGTCCTCCAGTATCGGCTCCTCAGGCCTGCACCTTGAGGGCCGGCTATCCGAAGAGCTCGACCTGTTCCTGGAGCGCCCGGGGCTCCACCGGTTTCTGTCCCAGCAGCCGTTGGAGTGTGCGAACGCTGTGAGGGCTGTGACCCTGGAAGTGATTGTTGAAGTACCCGAATACCGCCCGGACACGAGCCCGCAGCGCGCGAAGCGCGTCCGCCCACAGCGCGAGCTCTCGTTCCCGGTCCTCCTGTACGTGTGAGTAATCGGTGATGGTCCGCGAAGGTCCCATCCATCGTACGTACGCA
This sequence comes from Gemmatimonadota bacterium, assembly GCA_039591615.1. Classification (GTDB taxonomy): domain Bacteria; phylum Gemmatimonadota; class Gemmatimonadetes; order Gemmatimonadales; family GWC2-71-9; genus JBDHDH01. The sequence continues at coordinate 27,450 of JBDHDH010000018.1, forward strand.
AAATCGGCGGTAGGTCGATTGACAAGATCGAGCATCATGCGACGCCGGATCCACCGACCTTCGACCAGCGCAAGCGCGACGTTGCGGGCACGCAGACGGTCCAGCATCTCGCTGGTGATCCACTTGGGGTCCCGGAACTCTATGGCCCACTGGTAGCGCGTTGGCAAGGCGCTCACGAACTCATCGAGAACTGACCTGTGCTCCTGGGTGGCCCGAAACGCGGGGCTCAGCTGGATAAGCAGCGGGCCCAGGCGATCACCGAGGAGATCGGCACGCTCGAGGAACTGGTCCAGCACCCCCGACGTCTCCACCAACTGTCGAGTGTGGGTGATCTCTTGGGGAACCTTCAGCGAGAAGACGAATCCGTCCGGGACGCGCTCTCGCCACTCGCGGACGATTGGCTCGGCCGGGACAGCGTAGAACGTGGAGTCGACCTCGACCGTGGCAAACGCCCGTCCATAGACGTGGAGCATCCGAGACTGCGACGTCCCTCGAGGATAGAACGGGCCGACCCACGCAGAGTAGCTCCAGCCCTGGGTACCCAAGTAGATGTCCGTGACCATCTGAGACGGCTCAGCGGGCGGAGGTTCGCTGCCAGTACATCCGCATCTCCGCTATCTTCCCATCGCTCGTCTCACAGAATATGGCACCCTTCACGTCCACCGGCTCACCGCTACGGCGGCGGCGGAAGGTGCAGCGGAACTCTGTGGCGAACCAGGGGCCGGCGACGTAAATCTCCCCATAGCGGAACGAGATCTCGGCCTGCTCCTGGGGAATATCCTGCCAGTATTCGGCAATCGCGGGCCGGCCGCGGCGAGGTGCATCGAATGGGCCAGGATAGAACACGCCGTCGTTGGTGAAGACCCCGGCCATCTGATCGCCGAGGCCCTTCATCCAGCCGTCGCCGAACTGTTCCACGAGGGCACTGTATGCGCCTCGCAAGGCCTTCCAGTCTGCCGAGGGGGTAGTCAGCACGATGTGGAGCCTACAGCAGGGAGTGTGGAGCCTGCAAGTGGAGGCGGCGCCATCGGCTCCCAGCCGCACCTCCTGGAAGCCGCAGGGCGCGGCCGGTGAGGAGCAGGGGGCCGCCGAGGTATCAGCCGATCCACGGTACCGAGTCGCCACTCCCAGCAGGCCGGTCCCAGTCATCATCGATACCGACGCAGGGATAGACGACGCGGTCGCCCTGGCGCTGGCCGCCCGCTCACCGGAACTCGAAATGGTTGCCGTCACCACAACGTACGGCAACGCGCCTCTGGAGGCTACGACCCGCAACACCCGGGAGTTGCTGCGCCTGGTTGGGCGCGAGCGGGTCCCGATCTACCCCGGCGCAGCCAAGCCGCTCACCCGCCCCCTCGTGACGGCTCCAGAGACACACGGAATGTCCGGCGTGGGCTTTGCCCCGGTTTCCTCACCTTCCTCGGCTGACGGTACCTCGAATCCGAGATCCCTCGCCGAGGTCCTCTACACGGTCTCCAAACCGGTTACCCTGATCACGCTCGGTCCGCTGACGAATCTCGCCCTTGCGTTACAGCGGGACCCCGAGGTCGTGACAAACAAAGTGGAACGGCACCTCGGGATGTTCGGCAACATCGCCGAGCGCGGGAACACCAATCGCTGGGCAGATTTCAACGCGTGGAGCGACCCGGAAGCAGTCCAGTTGGTTCTCGAAGCCGGTCTCGGCACCGAGATGGTGGGCCTCGACGTCACGCGGCGGATGGCGCTGAGGAGCGCCGAGGTCGACCGGCTGGCCGCCGCCGACGAGGCCTTGATCCGCTGGCTGGAGCGTGCGCTGGCCTTCTACGTCCAGTTTCACCGCTCCCAGGAGCGCTTCGATGGATGCGTAGTCAACGACGTTCTACCGGTCGGTGAGGTATTGAACCCCGGCCTCCTCGAGTGGCGGGAGATCTCTCTCCGCGTCTCGCTTGACGACGGGGAGCACCGGGGGCATACAAGAGAGCATTCCGAAGGAACGCCAACGCGAGTTGCCGTCGGGGTGGACATTCCTCAGATGAGATCGTTGCTCCGGAGGGTGTTCGGGGATTGGCTGGATGCTTGACGGCCGTCGAGGCTCACTCTGACCGCGGGAAGGCCATGAGCGCATGAGTGCTCCGGACCGGACCAGTCGAGCGGTGCCGCGACGTCTGCGTGTCGCGGTCGTCGGCACGGGCGATATTGGCTGCGGCTGGGCGTCTCTCTGCGCGGCGGCCGGGTGGCCGGTCACGCTCTACGACACCGATTCGCGGGCGCTACAAGATGCCCCCGCCGAAGTCGAGGCTCGGGCGCGGGCGTTAGTGCAGCTCGATCGGGCGGAGGCTCCCGCTGTGGACACCGGTCTCAGACAACTGGGGGTGGGGCGAAGCCTGTTACAGGCCTGCGGTGATGCCGAGTGGATCATCGAGGCCGTGCACGAAGACCTCGGCGTCAAGCAAAAACTCTTTGAGGCCATCGAGCCGGTCGCCGAGAAAGCTCGAGCGATTACCAGCTCCGCCAGCGCCCTCGATCCCAAGGACATTGCTGCTCGCTGTCGGAGACAGGATCGCTGTTTCGTCGCCCATCCCCTCAATCCCCCCGAGATCATTCCGCTAGTGGAGCTCGTCCCGACGCCTCATATCGAGAATTCGTTGCTGGAAGTCGTGAAGGGATGGCTCTGGGCGTTGGGTCGGGTGCCGGTCGTGATTCGAAAGCCAGTACCCGGCAACGTCGCCGGTCGAATTGCGGCGGCGGTCTGGCGGGAGGCGATCGCTCTCGTCCTGGATGGCGTCATCGACGTGGCCGATCTCGACCGGGCCACCTCGGTGGGACCAGCCCTCGGGTGGGCGGCGGCAGGACCGCACCTGACCTATCATCTCGCAGCGAGCGACCGGGGGGTGGAGGCCTTCCTGCAGCATCTGCTGCAGACGTTTGAGAACGTCTGGGAGGACCTCTCCACGTGGTCGAAGCTGGAGCCAGAGCAGCAACGGAAGCTCATCCGAGCCATCGAGCGAACCTACGAGGAGCGCATCGATGAGCTTCGGCAAACGCGAGACCGGCGCCTGGCGGCGGTTCTCAAGGCTCTCGAGCACGCAAAGGTCGAAGAGGGTGACGCCTGATACCCGGTACCTTCGGGGACCGGGGGGCACCTCGGGCCTCACACCGCTACCAGAAGCCCCGTTCCGTACATGATCAATAGGCCTGCGAGAAGGCCACTGGCGGTGGTGGGGGTCCACAGCCCGCCTTCGACATCCCGGCCCACGACTTTGGACAGGGCGACTACGACCTGCGCAATAGCACCGGCCCCCACTGCGAGAAAGAGAGTGGCGTAGAGCGGGGAGTACGCGACTCCGCCGATGGTGGCGCCGAGGATGGTTGGTGCACCAGCCAGAAGGCCGAGGCCCACCAGCGTCCGGATCCTCGGTTGGTCCTTCGCGATCGGCGCGACGATCCCGAGCCCCTCCGTGGTGTTGTGAAGCATGAATCCGATGATCAGGAAAGCGCCCAAGGCCGCTTCTCCCAATGCGTAGGCCGCTCCGATAGCCAACCCTTCACCGAGGTTGTGCAGCCCGATGCCGAGAGCAATGAGAAACGCCACGGCCTTTCGCCCTTCAAGCCCCCCAAGGTTGAGTCTGGCCCGCGATATCATTTGGAGAAGGAGTAGGGTTCCGACCGATCCGACCACCACGAGGAGAACCCCCTGAAAAGCACCCGCGACCTGGCCGGCGGCCTCCAGGGCTTCATGCACGGCATCCACCCCCAGGAAGATCAGGAGGCCCGCGGTCAACGCCAGCGCGAAATTGAGCCAGCGCGGCTCCAGGCCGCGAAGCAGTGGGTACCAGAGGAGCCCGATGGCCACTGGAATCACCCCGACATAGAGCCCGACGAGCGCGAATACGGCGAAGAGCCGGGGCCCCGGCTGGGGCGTGGTCGTGGCCACGGCGATCTCGTAGGCAAAGGTCAGTCCCGTCGAGGTGACCAGCTTGATCTCGTGCGGCTCATTCTTCACCCAAGGAAACGGGATCTCGATGCGGGCGCGTCCCAAACGTCCGATGCTTGGCGCCGGAGAGATTGTGTACTCCCAGAAGGCCTCATCTACTTGAACCTGCGCTACGGTAACGGGGTCCGGTCCTCCGTTCACCACGTCGACCCGGATCAGATTCGGAGCGAGCGTCACCCGGTCGAACGTCAACTCCTCCACGGGTGGCACGCCTCGCCGTAGAAACTCAAGCACGCCAGTTTTGGCCACCAGCAGCGAGAAGGCTGCCAACAGCGCCAGGGGAGCGAGCCCCAACAGCCACATACGTCCCCGACGTCGTGTCATGCCATCGCCTCGACGACGTCGAACAACCCCATCCAGCCTAGCTCGGCAAATTCCGACTGATGCGCGTGGAACATGAAACGACCGGTGTGGTTGTACGTGAACTCCAGGATGTGGCGCTCGCCCTGACACATCATCAGGGTATCGGTGAATTCATGCGGAGTACTGGATGTCCCCGTGCGATACACGTGAAAGAAATTAGCGTGCAGGTGCATGGAGTTCAGCAGGTCCAACTCCAGCACGTTCACCATGTAGATTCGCTGAAGCTGTCCCTTTTGGACCGTGATGGGATTCCGCTGATAGGCGAACGCTACCGTATTGACGGCGTAGACCTCGTTCTCGCCGTCGAAGTTGGTGTCGAACCCATTGAGCACCATCACCATCTCCCGAGCGGCCGGGCGCGGCGTCCTCGAATCGACGACGAAGGCTCCGTACAGACCCTTCGCAATGTGCTTCTTCAGCGGCATGGTGTGACAGTGATAGAGGTGCAGACCAGAGGGCTCTGCATCGAACTCATAAACGTATGACTCGCCGGGGTACACTTGCTCGAAGACACCGTCCATGTTGGCCGGGTGGAAGCCATGGAAATGAATGGTGTGAGGATGGGTACCCGCATTCCGAAAGTGGACCCGAACCCGGTCGCCTTCGGTCACGCGAAGTGTCGGTCCTGGTACTTGCCCGTTATAGGTCCAGGCGGGGTAGAACACGCCGGGTGCGACTTCGATGTCTCTTTCGATGGCTTGAATCTCAAACTCGCGTAGCGTCTGACCGCTCGCGAGACGGCTGACCTTGCCGGATTCGAAGGACTCCAGAAACGCAGCGGGGTCGATGGAGCCATTGGTGACGTCACCAACGGTGCCACCCATGAAGGAATGCGATCGCGCGCGGTCGGCGTTCGTCGTGAGCTGATCCGTCGCGCGAGCGGCGTTGGATGTCAGCGCGAGACCGGCGGCACCTGCAACGCCACGCCTTATGAGGTCACGCCGAGAGAGTTTCGAGTCGGCGCTCATTATCCTACCTCCTTTTCCACTACCTCGCAGTGAAGCGATTCGGCCAACTCGTTACCGATCACTTGATCTGCGTGATGGGAGTCGAGAAACCGGATTGTGACCGGCCCACGAAATGGCTGGCGGGCAACCACCTCGAACCCTACCCCAGGACGAAGCCCGAGAGACGCGATGTAGCGAAGTAGCTCGGGGTTCTTGTCGCTCACCATCCGAAGCTCGGCCGTGGCCGCAAGCGGGATCTCCGTCAGAGGCATGAGATCCGGCTTCTCGATCTTGCCATCGGCGGTCGGGATGGGGGCGCCGTGGGGATCGTACCTGGGATTCCCGAGCGCAATCGCCATCCGTTCGATGAGCTCATCGGATACTGCGTGCTCGAGCCGCTCCGCCTCATCGTGCACCGAATCCCAATCGTACCCGAGCTTCGACGTCAGGTAGGTCTCGAGAATCCGGTGTCTCCGCACCATGCGGAGCGCGGCGCGGCGGCCCGTGCGGGTCAGCTGCACGCCACGATACGGGACATGCTCGAGCAGCCCGGACTCCGAGAGGCGTTTGACCATCCCGCTCACCGATGGGGGTGCGATGTCCAGCAACTCCGCGATGGCGCTCGTCTGCGCGGCCCCCCCGCTGGACTCCAGCCAGAAGATGGCTTTGAGGTAATCCTCTCTCGACCTACTGTAGGCTTCACCATGGGTGTCTGCGATCACGCGCGCCTTCCCGAAATGAGGTTCACCTAAATTATGAGTGATCTCTGAGCGAAACGCAATACTCCGACAGATACTAACCAGCTAACGCTAGGAATGGCTTGAGGATACGGTGAGTCATACCCCAGACAACGTGGTGGCCGATGAGGAAGGATGGTTGGTGCCGCCGCTGACCTCGAATGTCTACCTCGACGTGGGTCTGGGAGGCCTTGAGCTCCTGGATGGGTACCCAAATGTGGAGGGCCACCTCTTCGCTGGCCTGCACCGGCGGTCGCGAGGGGAGGCCGAAGACGAACGGTCGAACAACGATGGGAGGAAGGATGCGGGTTCGAGGATGCAAGTCGTCGAGTTCGCCGAGCAGGACGTCGGCGGACAGCGCAATACCCGTCTCCTCTTCAGTCTCGCGCCGGGCGGTTGCGAGCAGCTCCCGGTCCTGAGGATCCCGCCGCCCTCCGGGGAGTGCCATCTGCCCCGACCATGGATCTCCACCCCGCTCTGCGCGTTTGATCAGCAACAGCGCCAGCTCGTCGCGCAGTACTGCCGGAGTGAGGATGAGCGCGACCGCCGCCTGGACGGCAGTGGGTTTAGCAATACGCCGTGGCGTTCTGCGAGCAAGGCGATCGCGGATTACAACGAAATCGGAGGTTGGCATTCGGTCCTGGTGTCTACTCCTCGGTGACGGAGCCGGAGGAAACTCCTGTTGATTGAAGGGTAGGATAGCATGGGCACGGGACTTGCGCTGCCTGCTATCTTGCGGTGCAGGTGATGGGCGACGTTGGGAACCCACCACTCTCCCCATGGAGGCGCTTATTCGCAGCTTCGGAGTCGGACTCCTCGCTCTGGCGACCGTAGCGGCGGCAGGCGTTCTGCTGCGCTACCGTCGACCATTGGCGAGCGTACGAGCCGGCCGGAACCAGGGTACGGTCGAAGCGCTCTACGCAGCCGGGTTGTAAACGATCGGCCGGACGGCTCGGAAACGCGCCGTCCGGCCGTGTCGTCTTGTCACAACAGGTGGCGTGAAAACCACGCGACGCTGAGATCCATCGCTTCATTTAGTGGCGGAGTGCTCCCGCCCCACGGGTGGCGAGCCCCGAAGGTATGCGATCCACCTTCGATCACAATCAACTCAGTAACCGCGTTCTCCGCAGCCTTGTGCAGCCGAATAGCATCGGTAACGGGCACGGACTCGTCTGCGTCGCCATGGACGATCAACCATGGTACCGCAAGTGCTCGGGCCGCGCGCTCGATGTTGAGTTGGCCGCTTCCATGGGCTTCGAGATCATCGAGTACATCAGTGTACAGCGGGAGCACGTCACCGGTTCTCGTATTCACGACGTCCAGCTTCCCGTCGGCGCGCCACCGTTGGATCGTGCCGGAGTCCCAGCGCATGGTATCCGCAATGGCAGCCCAAGTGACCAGGCACCCGCAGTTGCGGTGGTCGGCGGCAAAGAGAATGGCCGCGGCGCCGCCCCGGGAATGACCGAACAGGCCGAGCGTTCGGGGCGGGGCGAGGTTCTCGGCCAAAGCCCCGCTTACGAGGGCGGCGATGACGCGGCCCAGGTCCGCCAGGTCGTTCGAGAACGTTGCGTGTCCGAATCGCTCTGGTTCGGAAAAGGACTCTCCGTCGGCTCCGATTCCGCTTCCCGAGAAGTTGAAGGACACAGCCGTCATGCCGGCACGGGCGAGTCGCGTCGCGAGATGCGGAAAGAAGCCCCAGTCTTTGAAGCCCTTGAAGCCATGGCAAATGACTACCGCGGGGCCGCCCTCCCGAGCGGTGCCCGTTCGCACCTCACCCCTGAGGGGGGCGGCGTCGGCGCCCTCGAGTTCGAAAGCGATATTCCGTACAGTGGCCATGATGTTTGCTTTGACCTCCGCGCCTAGCCGCGGTAACTTCCTTTGCCCTAGTCACCCAAACACGGGGCTCATCGGATGGGTCTAGTCATGCATCCGTCCAACCCGACCCTTTCCGAGGTCGGGCAGGCTATTGCTTCCAACCGCGATGAACTCGTCGCCCATTGGTCTCGCTGGATCGGCGAGCGCATGGCCCAAGCACCGCACATCGACCGCCCGACGGTCGATCGGCACCTTGCCCTCCTCGCCGATGTCCTGGTCGAGATGACCGGACCTCTGCGTCGCAGCGTCTCGGACATCTGGTTCAGCGCGTGCGACGCCTACGGTCGCACGGCGGCCGCCCGAGGACTGGCTGCCGGCGAGGTGGTCGAAGAAATCCAGTACTTTCGCGAGCTCCTCATTCGCGCCCTCGCCCAGGTAATGGGTCGCCTGGGTGAGCGCCAGATCATGGCAACCGTCCTGCGGCTCAACGGCATCTTGGACAAAGGGATCGCGCACGCCGTGGTGGGCTACACCGATGCCTTGGTGGAGACGCTCTTCAATCAGCAGGGGGTTCCCTTTGCCGCCACGGAGTCGGCGGAGGCAGAGGTCCGACGGCGCCTCGAGGAGCTGGAAGAAGAATTCGCCCAGCTTCGGAAGCAGCGGGCGTGGGCCGCGGCGTCAGGGGTCTGACTCAGCCAGCGACCTCTTCTCCTCCGTCAACGTTGATCACATTTCCCGTAATCCAATCCGTTCTGGGATCGCACAGGGCGACTACGGCACGTGCGACGTCGTCGGGAGTCGTGAGCCGGCCGTGCGGATTTCGTCTCTTGGCATGCTGGAACAGCATGTCGCTCGCGGGGATGCGTCTGGCCGCCGGCGTGTCGGTGACCCCACCGCGTAACGCATTGACGGTGATGCCATGGGGGGCCAGTTCAACCGCCAGCTGACGCGTGTGCGATTCCAGCGCAGACTTCGCCGCCGAGACCGCGCCATATGACCTAATGACGCGCGTCGATCCGGAGGACGTCATTGAAAAAACTCGACCGCCTTCACCCATGAGGTTCCGCATCACCAGATCCTGAGCCCAATACACGAGCGAGTGTGCCATGACATCGAGGGTCATCTCGATGTTCGCCTTGGTGAGAGCGTCGTCGGCAATGTAGGGTTTGAGGGTTCCGAAGGCGAGGGAATGCATGAGGACGGCTACAGTTCCGCCGTTCCGCTGGAGTTCGGCGCCGAGCGCGTCGAGCACTTCCTTGCGCTTATCCTCCGCCGCCGCGTTGACGTTGAAGAAGCGGACCTGACGGCCAAGGCGCTCCATGTCCGTGACGATCTCTTCGACACGCTTCAGGCCGACCTTGCGATCGAGATGCACACCGGCTATGTCGTAGCCGGCTCGAGCGAGTGCCTGCGCTACCGCCTCGCCGAAGCCGCTCGACGCACCGAGTACCAGCGCCCAGCGCGGCGTCCTCGTTTGTGCGTGTGTCAACCAGACCTCCCGTGGAACCCGGCAGAAGTTAGCCCATGAGATTACACGTCGCCATCGCACTGGGACTGGTGGGGGGCCTCCTCCTCGGGCTGCTCGCCGCGCTCACCGGCTCGCCACTCCTGCTGGGCGTGGCGGAGGGTCTGGCACCCATCGGGACGGCGTTCGTCAACCTCCTGCGGATGGTTGTATTCCCTCTCGTCGCCGCCACGTTGTTCGTCGGCGTCGCGGGGATGAGCAACCTGAAACAGCTCGGCCGTCTCGGAGGCCTGACGCTGCTCTTCTTCTGGAGCACGACGATCGTCGCCATCCTCATGGGCATGGGCCTGATGACCTTGTTCCTCCCCCTTGCCGGTGATGCCGCCGGGACGGCAGCCGAAGCCGCCGGCGCGGTCGAGGCGCCCCGCCTCCCTGGCGCCCTCGACTTCCTGCTGGGTCTCATCCCCAGTAATCCGTTTCAATCGGCTGCGGAGGATGCGCTCCTTCCATTCATCGTGTTCACGGTATTCTTCGCCGCTGCGACGGCCGCCCTCCCGGCCGAGCAGCGGCAGCGCCTCACCGACCTCGCCAATCCCATCGCAGCTGCACTCATCAGACTCGTGCATTGGATCCTCTGGGTCGCACCGCTGGGCGTGTTTGCACTGGCAGCGCCTGTGACGGCGCGCTCGGGTTGGGCAATGCTCCAGAGCCTCGCCGTGTTTGTGGTCGCCGTGGTGCTAGCGTTGGGTGTGTTCGTCAACCTGGTCTATGTGCCACTCGTCGCGGTTCTCGGAAAGATGCGGCCCTTCCGATTCCTGCGCGGATGCGTGGGCGCACAAGTGATCGCCTTCTCGACCACGAGCTCGGCGGCAACGATCCCGGCCATGCTCGAGGCCGCGGATGAGCTCGACCTGCCCCGATCGGTGTCGAGCTTCGTCGTTCCCCTCGGTGCCGCACTGAATCGCTCCGGGAGCGCTCTGTTCCAAGGTGCGTCCATCGTCTTCCTCGGATGGCTGTACCAGGTCCCATTACCCCCGGCAGGCACGGTTAGCGCCGTACTCGCCACGTTTATCGTCTCCCTCACCGTCACCGGGGTGCCGTCCGCCTCCGTTCTGACTCTCGCCCCCGCTCTCGGTCATGTGGGACTTCCCCTGGACGGCATGGCGGTGCTTCTGGGGGTCGACCGCATTCCTGACATGTTCCGCACGGCCACGAACGTCACCGGGGATCTCGCGGCCTCGGCGGTCTTCGGCGGCGAACCAGCGCAGGGGCGCACCGCCGGACCGACGGAACCACCCACCCGCGGGCATCGCAAAACCGACCTTCGTCGCATGTCGGGAATGTCGGAAGAATGACGATGGTGAGCTCGCACGCATCGACGAACGGCCCTCCCGTGCGACGGCCTACCGCCTAGTGCTCTTCCGACTCACCGCCGATCTGCTAGTCGGCGTACACTTTCTCTTCATCGTCTTCGTGGTCGCCGGCGGCTTCCTCGCGTGGCGGTGGCGGTGGCTGGTCTGGGTTCACCTGCCTGCTGCTGCGTGGGGAGCCATCATCGAGTTCATGGATTGGATCTGTCCGCTGACGCCGTTGGAAAACGAGTTCCGCCGTCGAGCCGGCGGTGTTGGCTACGAAGGTGGATTCATCGAGCACTACTTGATCCCGGTCATTTATCCGTCGGGACTCACCAGCAGCATCCGCATTGTCCTCGGTGTGCTGGTCCTCGTACTGAACGCCATTGTGTATCGGCTATACTTCACTCGCCGGCGGCGCGAGCGGCTGGTGGACACCCCCACCTGACCGGTAAACTGATCTCAGCCATACGCACGACCAACGATACGGAACCCCAACACGCACCGGTTATTCATGGGTTTACCACGACTCATTCCACGTTCGGTCCTCTTTGGCAATCCCGAGAGAGCTGCACCCCAGCTCTCTCCCGACGGCGCGAGGCTGTCCTACCTGGCACCGGTCGATGGCGTCCTCAATGTGTGGGTAGGTCCGACCGATGGGCCTGGCTCCCAGCCCGTGACGCACGATCGTGATCGCGGTGTGCGGGTCTACGCCTGGGCGCACGACAACCGACACATCCTCTACTTGCAAGACAAGGGTGGGGACGAGAACTGGTGGTTATACCGCGTCGATCCCACATCGGGCGCGGAGGAGGTCCTGACGCCGTTCGAGGGCGTCCAGGTCCAGATCATCCAACATGACAAACACTGTCCGCACGAACTCCTCATCGGCATGAACAAGGAGGATCCCCGGGCACACGATGTCTATCACCTCGACTTACGGACCGACGAGCTCACGCTGGTTGCCCGGAATTCCGGAGAGATTCTGCACTGGGTCCCCGATGCGGATCTCCGTGTGCGAGCGGCGGTAGCCAGCCGGACCGACGGAGGGTCCGACCTACTGATCCGCGAAAGCAACTCCGACGATTGGCGGGCCGCGGTCCGATGGGACTCGGAAGACGCACTGACGAGCGGCCCGGTGACGTTCACTCGCGACGGACGTTACATGTACCTACGAGATTCTCGCGGCGTGAATGCGGCCAGACTGGTGAAGTGGGATCCCCGAACCGGGACCAGCGAGGTCATCGCGGGAGATCACCAATATGACGTCAGCGGTGTCTTGGTGCACGCGGATACGTACGAGCCGCAGATGATCTCGTTTGTCAAGGCGAGACGCGAATGGCACGTCCTCGATGAGTCGGTGCGTGACAACGTCACCGCCGTGCGCAAGCTCCATCGCGGTGACTTCGCTGTCACGAATCGCACCGATACCGATGACGCCTGGATGGTGGTCTTCGACCAGGACATGGGGCCGGCCTGTTACTATGTCTTCGACCGATCGCGGAACGCGGGACGATTTCTGTTCCATACCAGGCCACATCTCGCCGAGTACGAGCTTGCTCCGATGGAACCCATCTCGTTCGCTGCCCGGGACGGGCTCATTATCCACGGGTATCTCACGATACCCCGGGGCTTGGGACGCTCGAATCTCCCGGTGATACTCAACGTCCATGGCGGCCCGTGGCATCGAGATGCTTGGGGGTACGATCCCGAGGTGCAGTGGCTCGCTAATCGCGGCTACGCAGTGCTGCAGGTGAACTTCCGGGGGTCCACCGGCTACGGGAAGGAATTCCTGAACGCTGGGAACCGAGAGTGGGGTGCTAGCATGCACCACGACCTCGTGGACGCGGTGCGTTGGATCGTCGACCAAGGCATCGCGGACGCGAGCCGCATCGCCATCTATGGCGGATCTTACGGGGGATACGCGGCTCTCGTGGGCGCCACGTTCACGCCCGACTTGTTCAAGTGCGCCGTCGACATCGTTGGTCCCAGCAACCTCATCACCTTCATCAAATCGATCCCGCCCTACTGGTCTGCGTATCTGTCGATGCTCCGGGAACGGGTGGGCGACCCAGAGCGCGACGCCGACTTTCTCACTTCTCGGTCGCCCCTGTCCCGCGTCGACCGAATCAAGATCCCCATGCTCATTGCGCAGGGTGCGAACGATCCACGGGTCAAGCAGGCCGAGTCGGAGCAGATCGTGGCCGCCATGCGTGAAAAGGGGATCGATTACGAGTACCTGCTCTTTCCGGACGAGGGCCACGGCTTCGCCAAGCCAGAGAACCGATTGAAGTTCTACGAAGTGGCGGAGCGATTCCTAGCGAAGCATCTCGAGGGGCGCTTCGAGGACGGAGGCTGAGAGCCACCAAGCGGATCGGGTTCCTCGACGGGCTACCCGGCACTGTGGAGACAGAGGTGAGCCGTGAATCGTTTCCGTTACATCGGGGCAGTGCTGTTGACTGCACTGGTCCTCGTTTTCGCACTTCAGAATCTCAACGCCGTACCCATCGATCTCCTCTTCTGGAGGGCCAGCGCCAGTGTCGCCCTGATCGCGCTGGCCCCGTTCCTGGTCGGCCTGGTGGTGGCGAGCGCGGCGAGCTTCTTGCGAGCGCGGAAAGCCCGTACTGGGGAGCTCAAAGCCCCAAAGGACATGAGTGAATTAGAGCCGGGAGGCGTGACACCAGAGCCGCCCGCCAACCGAGGGAATTGACGGGGGCACCGCCTACTCCGAACCCGAGTTGTCCAACCACGTCACGGCCCGGCCGTACCATCAACGGGGATGTGTGGCAGGAGACGACTGCCCGAGATCCCCCCTACCGACTTGTCTCACGCTGGTCGCCAGACACGGCCGCTCCTAAGTTGGTGGTATGGCACTTACCATCCTAGCCATAGGCCTGTTGGTGTTCGTCGGCCACGTCCTGGCTGACTTCTTCCAGCGGACCAAGGTACCCGATGTGCTGATTCTGATGTTCGCCGGGATTCTGCTTGGGCCCGTTTTCGGGATCGTCGAACCAGCAGATTTCGGCAAGGTCGGCCCGGTCTTCACCACCTTGGCGCTCATCATCATTCTGTTCGAAGGCGGGATTCACCTGAACATCAAGCAGCTCGGTTCGGCTGCGGGGGAAACGCTCGCCCTCTCCCTCGCGACGTTCGCCACGACGACGCTGGTCGTTGCACACCTGGCCGATCTGCTCCTCCCCCTCGACTTCCTGACGGGATTGCTCGTGGGGACGATACTCGGAGGGACGTCGTCCGCCGTCGTGGTACCGCTCATCAGGGCGCTGGCCATGGAAGCGAGGCCGAGCACGGTCCTGTTCCTCGAGTCCGCTCTGACCGATGTGCTGGTGATTGTCATTGCTCTCGGGCTCATCAGGGCGTTGTCAGCGGGAACCGTCGGCGAGCTAGCCGCCGTGGACGGCGGGTCGCTCGTTGTTGAGATCCTTCTTTCCTTTGTGGTCGCTGGACTAATCGGCATCGCGGGCGCGCTGGTGTGGTCGGCGATCTTGGACAAGGTCAGGCGGGTACCGAACACGATTTTCACTACGCTGGCCTACGTATTCATTCTGTTCGGTGTGGCCGAGCTCTCGGGTTACAGCGGCGCCATTGCGACCCTCGCATTCGGTGTGGCCGTCGCCAACTTCCCCAACATCCCCGAGCGGCTGTTCGGAAAGGTCTTTAGCTTCCGCCTCTCGGCATTCGCGGAGCACGAGCGGGCGTTTTTTGGAGAAGCGGTCTTCCTGGTAAAAACCTTCTTTTTCGTGTTCCTGGGAGTCTCGATGTCCTTTGCGGACTGGCGGTTGGTGGCCATTGGCCTGGGTCTCGCCATGGCCGCGTACTTCATACGCACTCCCATGGTGCGGTTACTCGTCCACCCAACGGTGTCGCGACGGGACGCCGCACGCATGTCCGCGTTGGTGCCAAAGGGACTGGCGTCCGCGGTACTAGCGGCATTGCCGGCCCAGGCTGGGCTTGCGAGCGGGACGATCATTCAAGGAACCGTGTACCCGGCCATCTTCTTCAGCATCGTCACTTGTGCCATGCTGGTTTTCGTGATCGAGCGTGGGCTACTCGAGCCGCTTGCGACCTCGTGGTTCGGGAAGTTCGCCGTCGTGGCACAATCGGTTGCGACTCCGAGAACCGCACCCGAACCGCCAGTGGGGCCGGCCATCGTCCCGCCAGAGATCGTTCCAGACCTGCAAGAGCCGAACCCAATAACCACACTCGAGGAACCCCGCGACGAGCGCCCAGGATAAAGCAAAGATCACGGATTGTCAGACAGCTGACCAGGAAACGGCGTGAGGGAGCTGCGACGTCAGCGGGTCCAAACGGCGATCACTCCGCAGGCTGCACCGCTCTGCACGCTGAACTGCGGCGGAACTTCAGCAACCCTGGTGTAGATCTCCATTCCTTCGACATCCGGAATGTTCAGAATCTCGTCCGGGTTGCCGCCTCGAATGAGGGTGCCGTCGAGGAAGAGGAGCGGGTTCCGACAGCTGAAACTCGGATCCGCCAACTCGATGTTGTTGAGCCCGAGTGGGCCGGGCGTGATGCGCAAACCGGGAACCGCGTAGAGCAGGTCTGAGACGACGCGAGGCTGTTGCTTCTCGATGTCCCATCGCGTGATGAAATGACCGAATCCCTTGCGGCGTCGCTCATAGAAGTCCCGGAGCCGGCCATAAGCGTAGAGGGTACGCTCACCCTCCACCACGATCTCCGGTAGCTCCACCGGCACCGGTTCGAGCGTGATGTCCAGTTCGACGGCGCGCTGATTGGCGGGCAGATCGAGATTCACCATCGCTCGCTTGAATCCGATGCGCTTGATCTGCAGGAGATGGACACCGGGAGTGACTTCGGTGATCTGGAAGCGACCAGAGATGTTGGTTGCGACATTGAAGGATCCATCGAGACTCAGGACGGCCGCAGGAATGGGTTCACCGGTGCGTGAATCGGTCACCGTTCCCAGGACCGCGATCGAGCTACGAGCCGGCTTCAGCAAGACGGCGCCGAGATCGATTTCCAGTGGGCTGTCCTCCGGCACGTTGAAGCGAAACGTGCGGGACGCAAAACCGTCGGCGGAAAGCATCAACAGGTGCTGGCCCACACCCAGATCCCTCAAGCGGAAGCCGCCGGCCCGGTTCGCGCGGTCGACAACGGCCCCATCCAACCTGACCTCGGCTCCGGCGAGGGGGCGACCACTTTCGGCATATACTGTTCCGAAGAGGACGGAACCACCATCCACTTGGGCCACCGCCGAACTCTGGGGAACCAGGCTGGCTACCAGGAGCGCCATGGTCTGAAAGACCGCGGGGGCCTTCATGCCGGTACGCATGCGCACCTGTCCCACATCGCTGGTTTCCTCACCGGCAGGTCCCTTGGCGAGGAGGTCGGCCCCGGCAGGCCCGGTCGCTCCACATGGAGTTGGTGAGACCCCATCTACCTGGTCCAAATCGCAATCACGCCGCAGGCAGCGGCCCCTTGGAGATTGAAGACCTGAGGCACGTTGGAGGCCCGAGTATATACTTCGATCCCCGCGATGTCCTCGGGATTCAACGCGCCGTCCAGGTCGGCTCCATAAATCTTCACGCCATCTACGAACACCACGGGCGATCGGCAACCCGTCGTGACCCTGGAGAGCCGCACCGTGTTGCCTCCGAACGCGGAAGGAGTCACCTGTAGACCCGGAATTCCGTAGAGGAGATCAGAGGCAACCCGCGCGCTCCGTTCCTCGATCTGCGAGCGGGTGACGAAATGGCCAAAGCCCGTCTGTGCGCGTTCGTAGAACTCTCGGAGCTTCCCGGCGGCGTAGATCTCTTCACCTTCCACCGTCACCGCAGCCAACGGGGCCGGGAGCGCTTGCATCTTGACGATGAGATCAACCCG
>JBDHDH010000019.1:0-43127 GCA_039591615.1 Gemmatimonadota bacterium
TTGGTGCACCCGGGAAAACGATACCGTCGGGCACCACGTTCTCTTCCTCTCCTGAGTCGAAAGGAATTCTCATGCAGATCCAACTGAGAAGCACATGGCTCGCGGTCGCCGCGGTGGCGCTGGTTGGCTGCCAAGGCGGCCCGCAGGCGGTAGACCAGGCTGCGGAAGCCGCGGCCATCATGGCGCTCGAGCGCGAGTGGTCCGCGAAGTTTCAGGAGCAAGACCTCGAGTGGATCGTGAACCTCCACGCTACCGACGGACGTCAGTTCCCACCGAATGCCGAACCGATCGTCGGCCGTGAGGCAATGCGGGCTCAGTGGGAAGCGTTGTTCGGTTTGGATGCCTCGTGGGAACCAACTGAGGCACATGTGTCGGCATCCGGTGACATGGCGTACGATTTTGGCACGGCGACGATCAATACGCCGGAGGGGCCGATGGCGTCCAAATACCTGGTTGTCTGGATACGTGAAGGCGGGGAATGGAAGGTCGCTGTGGATATGTTCAGTCCCAACCAGCCGGAGTGAGACCGAGATTCTCGTCTTGAGGTCTTCCCAGCTTCGCCGGCAAGACTCAGAGAGGTTGATCTGCGGGTGTTTCGTCAGGCGGGAGTTCCCGATTTTCGGCGGCATCGGACGTGGCGGAAGCGCTGAGTAATGCGACGAGTCTCCCGTGCAGGTCGGCCATCCTCGCGTCCTCCTTCTTGCGCCACCACCGGTAGGCGAAACGAGGTGGCAGGAAGGCGGCGGTAGCAGCTGCCAGGAGGGTGATCGCCGGACCGAGATCTGCTCCGCTGAGGATAGCCGCAGCCGTGGCAAAAACCGTCATTCCTACGACCGCCACGAATCCGGTCAGCCCATCGCGGTAATTTCCCAGCACGCGAAGCTGAGCGCCCTCCCGTGCGGGAGCCAGCGACACGTAGCGCCCTCCGAACGCGTCCCGCGCTTTCCATTCGAGTGAACCGGATTCGTTGGTCACGATCCCTTGGCGTCCCAGCGTACTGCGGATCAGTGCCACCATGTCGTGTCGCGAGACCTCGCCTGCTTCCATCCCAGGCAGGGTCGTTTGGAACTGCACCGTGGTGGGGATCCCGGCGTAGGGATTTGCGGGTGCAATCGAGGGTTCCAGCAGATTGGCTGCGGCCAGCTCGATCCGCCCGGGATCGATTCCCACTTCCGCCGCTATACCCTTGACTTGCTCGAGCGAAAGGCCAGGACTATCGAGATCGGGGCTCGTCTCGCCAGCGGTTGACTCCAGTGCCCGCTGAATGATGAGACGCACCTCACGGTCGGTGTAACGTCTTGTCATGGTGAGAATCGCCTGTTGGGCCCCACGAATCCTCGATCTATCCGAGCAAGACGGAGGAAGCTACCAATCACCGAGCTGCGAGTCGAGATACTTCGCCGTTCCCGGGGCTCATCAGAAGCTCAGGCAGGCGATAGGGAGGATCCCTGTTCACTGTTCACCGCCCTTCACGTTCACCACCTGACTCACCAACAGCCGGCCGGCGCCCGTCCGAAGCTCGAGGTGTAGCTCGCCCGGGCGCCCAGGGGTGTAGCGGTAGTCGTACGTCTCACCCACGGCAATCGTTCGGTCCGCGCGCCCTGGCCTTCGCTGCACCAGTGGCAGATCGAAGCCGTCCTTCGCGATGGGCGTCCAGACCACCGGGAAGCCGTTTCGCAGCAGACGAAGGCGCGTGTTTGGCCTATTGAGCGTGATATTCATGAAACGGAAGCGGTATGTGGTCCCGACCTCGAGGGTGATCGGTTCGGGCGGGTTGGCGCCGTTCAACACGGGGATCTCGTCGTCTCGGAAGGGTGACTCCCCGAAGAGGACGACGCGGTCGGTCTCCGGGTCCCACTCCTCGTTCTCGTCGAGCACGACGAACGCGCCGTACAGTCCCGAGCCTTGCTGTCGCAGATCGTTGACGTGCGTGTGGTACATGAAGCTGCCGGCCCGGGGGGGCGTGATCCGGATCTCGAATGAGTCCCCGGGCTCGATGGCGGGTGTGAGCCGGCTCGGATACCCTCCGAAGCCCGCGACGCCGTCGAAGTAGCTTTCGATCTCGAGCCCGTGCCAGTGGACTTGGCTGGGCTCGTCCGTGCGGTTGATTACCCGAATGCTGGTTGGCTCCCCCTTCCGGAGGACGAGTGTCGAGCCCGGAAGGCGCACGGAATCGCGAGCGGGCTCCACGTCGCCTTCCTGAAGCACGTATGCGAACTGCCTTCCACTCAAGCCGCCTACCGCCGTATCCGACTGAATGAACAGACGCATCTCCCGGCGTTTGGGCTCGTTCGGCACCCACCCCTCCGGCGGACGGATGTACATCCCCATCATGAGGCCGCCCATGCCCTCCTCCGCGTGCCGTTGCGGATCGTGATGCGGGTGTCCGTCGCGGAACATCGGCAGAAAACGCTCCTCCTCGGTGAGCCGTTGCGCCGTACTGGGGCTGGGAATCACATGCACGCTCATGTGACAGTGGAAGATCCAACCGCCGGGCCGGTCGGGTGACCACACCATGGCCATCGTCGTGCCGGGCGACAAGCGCTCGGTCACGGCCATGCGGCGCTCCTGGGGCCAATACAGCGTGTCGCGCGCCAAGTCGCCGCGGGCGTCCACACGGAAATAGAACCCGTGCAGGTGCATGGCGTGGGTGTCTGAGGAGGGGTTGATGAGCCGCCACCGGACGGAATCGCCCATGTCGTACGTGAGCCGTTCGGTGAACGGCCATGGCCGGCCGTTGATGGCGAGAAACTCTCTGCCGAAATCCGGCTCGCCGTCCGGCAGCCGGCCGTCGAACCACATCCCGATCATCAGAATCCGGTCATCGGTCGGGGCCGCGGGGTCATCGATGACGAGCGCTCCCGACAGCTGGCTGTCCTCGAAGTGACGCCGGTTCAGCGGGACGTCGCCGATGGCGCCCCAATAGAAATAGGTGCCCGCAACATCAGCCGTGAATCGCACATCTCGTGTGGAACCTGCTGGCAAGTGGAGCGGCCGTAACACGCCGTCCCGCCGTGGGCCGAGACCGTGGATGATCGCTGCCGTATCCAAGGGGTTGCTGACCGTCACGAGCAGGTCCGTGCCCACGGGAACCCGGATGAGCGGACCGGGGATGGACGGCGCCTGTCCTCGTTCCGCGAAGGCCAGCACCCGTCCGGCGGGTTGGTCGTCGCCCAGGAGATGCCAGTGCCCTTCCACGATCTCGAGCTGCAACCGCAACACGCCACCGGTCAGCGTTCCCGCCGGCTCGCGATTGTCGTTGAAGATGATCTTGGGAAAGGTGTCCGGCGAATGAGAGATCGCGGCATGGGGCCCGAGGGCCCAGGCGAGCATCAGGACCAGAGCGGCGGTCGCGTGCAGCGTGAGCCGATTCATCGACACCTCGGCTGTTGGGGAGGGTGGCGGGCACTCCGCGAGGGCGCGGCGGCTCAATTGTGCGAGCGACCTTGCGTCGTGTCAATCCTCCGTTTCGTTCGATACGCCTCCGGCCGAGCGTAGCTGCGTGTAGGTGTCGGCGAATAGAACCGGAGATCGCCGATGCCTGCCACCGCCGAGCTCTCCCGTAGGTTCGACGAGACCTTCGGGGACGAGATCGCCAGACCTAGGGGGGCGAGACGGATCGGTTCTCTCCCTTCGCTCATGGACTGGAAAGAAATCGTAAGATCTCGTTCATCAAACGCTCACCCTGGTGCGCCGTGTCCATACACGGTGGCGTGGACAACTCCTCCACCCTCGGTTGGAAAGAAGACGTGTTCCTGTTGCGCCGCGAGTCCCGCCAGCAGGAGCGTCGTTATGGCTGCTTCGAGAATAGGCATGTCCGATGTCCCCGGCTCGGCGTGTGATAATCTCCGCAGCTCACGAAACGTCGGTTACGTTCCCGCTAGTCCATCCCTGGAGGCTGGAAGCGTCCGTCGACGGCTGTCCAGCCGCCATCGACGAACAGCACGGCTCCCGTCACGTAGCTCGCGGCGTCGGAGGCCAGGAAGACGGTCGGCCCGGCCATTTCTTCGGCGCCGGCCCAACGGCCCAGGGCGCTCTTCGTGGCGTAGGCGTCGTGCCAGTTCTGGTCCGCGCTGATGGGCCGGGTCAAGGGAGTATCCACGACGCCCGGGGCGATCGCGTTCACCCGAACCCCCGCCGGCCCCAACTCGGCTGCCATCGTTCGGACCATTTGCACGATGCCAGCCTTTGTCGCGGCGTAGACGGCTTGGCCGGGTTCGACCGTCACCGACCGGATAGAGGAAAAGAGAATGATACTCCCCGAGCGCTGCTCCAACATGATGCTTCCTGCCGCTCGAAGCACGTTGAAGCATCCTTTGAGATTGAGACCGACGACCCGGTCGAACTCTTCCTCGGTGTACTTCAGAAGAGGCTTGCGCACATTGACTCCGGGCGTGGCGACGACGACATCGAGGCTGCCCCGTTCCGATCGGATTCTCGAGAACGCTGCTTCGAGCTGCTCCGCATGGCGAATGTCGAGTTGCGATGCCTCGGCACGGCCCCCTTCGGCGACAATCGACGTCGCTGTACTCTGAGCGGACTCGGTGTCGATGTCGGCGCAGTGGACGAAGGCTCCCACCTGCGAGAGGCCGACGGCGGCACTTCGGCCGATGCCCGAGCCGGCGCCGATGACGACGGTATTCCGGCGGCTCAGGTGGAAAAGTGGGTGATGACTGGACATGTCGGGCTCCGGTAAGTCTTGGGTGTTTTCACTCGCTGCGTTTCTTCATGCGGTCGATGTCAGATCGAGGATTGCCAGGGCCAGCACCCTCGTCGCGGTCAGCAGCTCCTCGATCGAACAGTGCTCGTCGGGTTGATGGGCCTGCTCCAGCTGGCCTGGACCGTAGGCGACGCATTGCTGGATCCCACCGATGTGCCGGAAGTGCTTGTGATCGTACGTTCCCGGGCTCGCCACGATCTGCGGCCGGCGGCCTAGAAGCAACCTCACGTTTTCCTCCAGACTCGCCACCAGCTGGGACTCGCGTGAGGTCACGACGGGATGAGCCACCATCAGATCTTCCAGTTGGTAATCCAGTGAGCTGCCTTCCTGGACTTTCTCGATGAGCACTCGAATCTCCTCCTTGACTGCCTGAAGGTTTTCTTCGAACAGGAACCTCCGATCGAAGATGGCTGCGCAGGAGTCGGGCACGCACGGGGACGGGGCGCCGCTTTCGAGCTGTCCCCCTTTGATGGAGTTGACGTTCAGGGTCGGCCGCTGGGCACCAGGAGGGACGATTGGCATCTGTGTCCTGCGTGCGTTCATTCCGGGAATGAGCTCTCGCCGCATGGCCTCGAGCAGAGACGAAAGTCCGTCGATGGCGTTGACGCCCAAAAAGGGCATGCTTCCATGAGCCGTCCGCCCTCTCGTGCTCACCTTGAACCAGTAGACCCCCCGATGTCCGATGCAGACTCGGTCGACTCCGAAAGGCTCTGGAATGATCACGAAATCGGTATTCGAAGATGACACTCTGCCCGATTTGCACAGATGGGCGACACCCGCCAAGCCACCGCTCTCTTCATCGACGGTGGCACTGATCTCGAGGCTTCCCTGAAGTTCGAGTCCGCTCCGGCGGACTGCCTCCGCCGCGTAGATGGCGGATGCCAATCCGGCCTTCATGTCCGCGCTTCCCCTTCCGTAGAGCGCTCCATCCCGCACGAGCCCGGCGAAGGGGTCGACGGTCCAACCGTCGCCTGGTGGAACGACATCAACGTGACCGTTCAAGTGGAGGCAGGGCCGGGAGCGGCGTCCCCGGCGACGGCCGATGACGTTGATTCGGGGGTGTTCGTCGGTGTGTTCGTGAAGTCCTTCAGCCGGATGAAACTCGACCTCGAAGCCGAGGTCTCTCAAGCGTCGTCCGATATGCTCGGAACAAGCGCGGTAGTGGCGCCCCGGAGGATTGACGGTTGGGATGCGCAGGAGCTCGCGGGCGAACTCGACTGACTCTTCCCCGAGCTCATCGACGCGCGCGAGAACTTCATCCCGACTCGATTGATCCGCCACCCGCGAAGGATAGTGTATCGGCGACGGGGTTGCACGTGCCTACGCGGCCTTCGTCGCGAGACTCGTTGACGCGCCGGTCAAGCGGTCCACGCGTTCCGGCCTTCCAACCTCCCTGCTCCCACCGTATTGTACGACGTTCGCACACCCAGACCCCCGGGTCAGGCACCGGAGCTGTCTTTGTCCGATTTCCAGGAGCGTCTTCAACGGGCCCTAGGAAACAGCTATCGCATCGAGGGAGAGCTCGGTGGCGGAGGAATGAGCCGTGTGTTCTTGGCGGAGGACGTCGAGCTCGACCGCCGAGTGGTCATCAAGGTTCTTCCTCCGGAGATGGGCGCCGGCGTCAACGTGGAGCGCTTCCAGCGGGAGATCAAACTGGCGGCGTCGCTTCAACACCCCCACATCGTCCCATTGCTCACGGCCGGCTCTTCGGGCGATCTCCTGTATTACGTCATGCCGTTCATCGAGGGCGAATCGCTCAGGGTGAAGCTCAGCCGGGAAGGCGAGCTTCCCGTGCGCGACGTCCTGTGGATCCTCAAAGAGGTCGCGGACGCCCTCTCCTATGCGCACGAGCACGGCGTGGTGCATCGGGACATCAAGCCGGACAACGTCCTACTCTCGGGCAAACATGCGGTCGTCACCGATTTCGGGGTAGCGAAAGCGGTGAGCACCTCGACAGGCGGCCAGTCCCTCACATCGTTGGGGATGGCCCTCGGCACACCGGCTTACATGGCGCCGGAACAAGCGGCCGGCGACCCCAACGTCGATCATCGGGCGGACATCTACGCCCTGGGCGCGCTGGCGTACGAAATGTTGTGCGGACGTCCGCCGTTCACGGGTGGCAACCCCCAAGCCATCCTCTCGGCGCAAGTCACCCAGCAGCCCGACCCGGTGATCACGCATCGCGGCGCCGTGCCGGCCGCGCTCAACGCCTTCGTGCTCCGCTGTCTCGAAAAGAAGGCGGCCGACCGCTGGCAGACCGCCGAGGAGCTCATGGCGCCGCTGGAGAGCATGGCGACACCCAGCGGGGGGATGACACCCACCGGTACCACTCCCGTCCCGTCCGCCGTGACCGAGATTGCCGAACACCACCCCGTGAAGGTGGCCGCGCTGTTCGGATTGGCCGCGGCGGTGACGCTGGTGATTGTGTACGGGCTGATGATCGCGCTCGGGCTTCCCGACTGGGTGTTTGTCGGGGCGATCGCGCTCCTCGCCATCGGTCTGCCGATCATCCTCACGACGGGACATCACGAACGAAGACGCGGCGTGGCCCGGACCAGGGGGCTCGCGACGGCGACCCCGGTCGGGCTCCGGAAGTACTTCACCTGGGGCAAAGCCATCGGTGGGGGCGGCCTGGCCTTCGCCGGGCTCGCGGTGGTCGCCGGGGGCTACATGACTACGCGCGCGCTTGGCATCGGTCCCGCCGCGACCCTCATGGCCACTGGCGCCTTGGGTCAGCGCGAGATGCTCATTCTCTCCGAGTTCGAGAACCGTACCGCGGACTCGACCCTCGGTTCGACGGTCACCGAGCTGCTCCGCGTGAGCCTCAGCGAGTCTCCAGTGGTCCGCATCGCCGATCCCGCGCGGCTCGCGGAGAGCAAGGCGCGGATGCAGCTCCCGCCCGACGCGAAAACCACTGGAGAGGTAGCCCGGGAGATCGCCGAGCGCGAGAGCATCAAGGCCATCATCGCAGGCGAAGTCGTACCGCTGGGTGAGGGATATCTCGTCTCCGCACGACTCGTCTCCGCCACGGGAGAAGTGCTCACGGCCCAGCAGGCGTCGGCGGGGAACGTCGGCGAGCTGATCCAAGCCGTGGATGAATTATCCGGGAAACTCCGCGAGCGCATCGGTGAGTCCCTCCGCTCCATCCGGCGGACGCTGCCGTTGGAGCTGGTGACCACCGGTTCGCTGCGGGCGCTCCGTCTGTACACGCAGGCGACCCAGGCCGAGATCGCCGGTGACGCCGACCGGGCGCTGGCGCTGCTGGAGGAGGCGGTGGCGGCCGACTCGACGTTTGCCATGGCGTATCGCAAGATCGGCACCGTGCTCGCCAACAACTTCGAGCAGCGCGCCCGGGCGAGGGAGGCTGTCATCAAGGCGTACGAGTTGCGCGATCGGCTCACCGAGCAGGAGCGGGGATACGCGATCGCGCAGTATCACAGCAACGTGACAGGCCGGCGGGACGAGGCGCTCGCCGCGTATCGCACGATCCTCGAGCGGTACCCCGAAGATCATCGGGCGCTGAACAACTCGGGAGTCCTGTACAGCGAGCTAGGGGACGATGAGCGTGCCCGGCAGTTCTACGAACGCGCGCTGCGTCTCGATTCCACATGGTCGTTGGGGTTCAGTAATCTCGCGTTCGAGCAGAAGAACCTGGGGCAGTTCGCGGAAGCCGCGCAGACGTTGGATGCCATGGAAGCGCGGTTTCCAGGGAATCCCGATGCCGAGGAAGCCAGGGGCATGCTGGCGCTGGCGCAGAGGGATTTCGCCGGCGCCGAGCAGCACTTCGCCAACGTTCGTGCCAGCCAGCGGGGGAATCTCTCCTGGGAAGCCCAGGCTACGGAGCATCTGGCGTTCACGGCGGCGATGCGGGGCCGGTTCGGGGAAGGGAACGGGTACCTGAACGACGCGCTCGCGGCTCATGTGCTGCGCGGGACGCAGTATTCGGCGCAGCAACGACTGTTGGCGTGGTGGAACAGCAGCCGGAACGTGGCGCTGGGCCGGCCCGGCGCATCGTCCCAGCGACTGGACCGCGCGGCGTCATCCGAGGCCATGGCCACCCTTCCCGTGGCCGATCGGTGGTACGAGGCGCTCATCGAATACTACGCCTTGGTGGATCTCGACCGGGCGCGTTCGCTGCTACGCGACATGGAGGCCTCCGGGCAACCGGAGTTGAATCTGGAATTCGGGCGAGCGCACGAGCGGGCGGGTGGTTGGGTTGCGCTGCGTTCGGGCGGCGTGGAGCGTGGGCTCTCGCGGATGCGAGCCGGGGTCGATGGGTGGGGCTGTCAGCCGTGTGGCTTCGTGACCATGGCCCGGGCCCATGATATCGCCGGCAATGCGGATTCGTCCGTGCATTACTGGGAAGCGTACCAAGAGAGCAACTTCGGGATTCCCTCCATCGACACCCAGCTGCCGATCGCGTACCGGCGGTTGGGCGAGCTGTACGAAGCCCGGGGTGACCGAGAGCGAGCTGCGCAGTACTACCACGAGTTCGTCGAGTTGTGGAAGGACGCCGACCCTGAGCTGCAGCCCCAGGTGACGGAGGTACGAAAGCGTCTCTCGGCGCTCGTGGGTGAGAGGCCGTAGGTTGGATGGGCGGGATAGGCGGGATTCTGCCGGCCGACCTTCCATCGGCCGGCGATGCCGGTGACGGCCAAGCCTTCGAAGCTGTTCCACGATCGACTGGGCGAGCAGATCGCTAACGAACTCGAGGATTGGTTCAATCAGGTGGATGCCAGTGGGCGACCCTCGTCTCACCCACCCCCACGTCGTGACCGACCTCCGTCAGGATGGCTGAACGCTTGACCTGAGCGACCACACCGGGACGCGTGCGATGCTGGAGAACACCAGAGCGAACGCGAACAGCACGAGGCCGATCATACCGTCCGACCAGGCCATGTATCCCGGCGCCAGGAGCGCCCACACGAGCCCCGCGTCGGTGGCGCCAACGACCGCGAGATTCAGCCAGTAGCCGAGCCGCGAGTTGCTCCAGTTCATCGTGACGGCGACGACGGTCACGAGCAGCCCGATCCAGAGGATGTTGAACGACCCCATACCCATGAAGGCCGCCGCGACGTCCGGCACCTGAGTGGTCGCGTCGAACGGCCGTGCCGTCGAGATCATGCTCGCCAGCCCGCTCCCTCCGTGACTCCCGAGGACCATGAGCTGCATGCCCGCGCCAACGACGTGCAGCACGCCCCATAGCGCGTAGAAGACGGCGCCGGTCTTGGCCGCCCAGGTTCCCCCGCCCCGGCTTGAGTCGAAACGTGGTCACCGAACGCGCGGGGCCGCCGTACTCCGCGGACAGGTCGCCCGCCCACTGCAGGAGCTTGTTCTGCTCGAACGCGGTGACGGTGCCGAACAGCGCACCCTCGTCGTCGCCCCAGTCCTCGAACACTCTGCCGCCCACGTGCCCTTCCAGCGTGAACCGCTTGGGGGCGGTCCCCACGTAGAACTTGGCCGGCCACCACTCGCCGATCCCGTTGGTCAGCGAGTCCCACACGACCGCCGGGCCGGCCGCGATCTCGAGTTCGAGCTGAATCTTGAGGACCCGGAATTTCACTGTGTCAGCCATCGGCTTGCTCCTTGGATTCCGCGTGTCGCTTGAGACGCAGCAGCCGATCCGCCGCGGCGGTCTCGTACGGTTTGATCCACCGCCGGTAGATCTCGTGGATCGGCATCGGATTGAGGTGGTTCCAGCGAACGCGACCCGCCCGCTTCACGGTCACGAGTCCCGCCTCGACCAGCACGCCGAGGTGCTTCATGACGCCGAACCGGGTCAGCTCGAACCGGTCTGCCAGATCACCGGTCGTCATCGGACCGTCTCGCAGCAGATCGAGAATCTGCCGGCGGGTCGGGTCCGCGAGTGCCTTCCACACTGGGACCAGGTCTTCGGCCTGCGCCGCTGACATCGCCATATGTGACTATATAGTCACATATTGTTCGTCAGTCGAGACCCGGTCGTGCTCCTGGTGGCTACTTGTAGGCGGTTCGATGGGGGAGGGATGAAGTGGAAAGGGTCTTCGGGCCGTCGTCTGCGGTAGCCATCGCCGGCGCGCCCCGGAGCCGGCTACCGAGCGAAGAAGTCGAAGATCACCCCTTTCCCGCCGGCGATTGCCTTCTCGTACGCGGCGGCGGCGGCGGCCGCGTCCTGCAAGGCCGTGCCGGTGGCGTCAAACACGATGATTTCTTCGGGAGAGGTGCGGCCGGGCTTCTTCCCACTTACGATCTCGCCAAGCTCTGCGTGCACGTCGTTCGGAGAAATAATAATTCCCGCATCGACGATACGTCTTTGCAGGTGAGTAGCAGGGTTCCCTGGGGCTTCATGGGTTACTGAACTCTGGTCGCTCTGAGGGTTTGCCCAAGCCGCATGGTGATGGCACTACCGGCTCTGTCTCGCACGAGTGCTACCTCACTGCTGTCCTCCACGCGAAAGACTCTGTCTTGTTTTCAGCGTACAACTCCACAGCGTAACCCAGTGGCGCGCGGTCAGCGTGCAGACAGCAGGAGCGGCGCCGAAGGCCGCTCCTGTGTCTAGCATGGATCAATGCGCTGGCACGTACTCCGAGCATGCCGCGAGCGCCACGGCGTCAGTTCCCGGGCGTGTACGTGAGATCGGGCCGGAGCGTCCAGACGCGCTCGCTCGAGGTCTCGATTGTTCCCGTGAACATGTCGAGGAGCGACTGGGCTTCCTGTCTGCCGAAGGCGTTCTCGAGCACGGCGGTGGGACTCATTTCCTGTGGCGCGAACGATGCCCAGCTCTCGTGCTGGAGCACCAACGCGTAGTCGGCCCCACCCCCGCTGCTCACCATGTCCACCCAGAGATAATGCAGTGGCCAGCTTGCCTGGTCTGCGGCTTCCTTGAACTTCCCGACGACCTGGAGGAAGTCACCCTCCTTGCCTGCCTTGAGCTCATACTCGATCACGTGTACCATCGGCACTGGATCGGCTGCGGGGCGGCTCACGTCCGCCATGATTCGGGCGAGACCACTGGAGACTGACGTGAGGTACCCCCCGAACCTGGCCAGCGCATCCGCGCCATCCGCTGCTTCGTCGACAGGTGGTGAATCGAAGTCCGTCCACGTGTGACCGCCGCTGATGACGATGTACCGACCCAAGTCGCCGGTATCGCTGGACCACATGGTCCACGTCCAGGAGTCATTCTGCTGCCGGTGCCAGTCGACGTGACGCAGGTACGCCTCCTCGAAAGCCGTGATGTCCGCAGCTCTCACGGTCAGCGTGTACGACCGGCTGATTGGCCCTTCTTGGGCCAGGGCGGCCGCCGGCAGGAGCGCACCGACCAGGACTGCGAGGGTTGTGGCGGTCTTCATGTTGCCTCCCCTATAGTGGTCAGGTTGGTTTGCGTACTCCGGACGGACGAGATTCTCGGGTCGTGAATGTCTCCTAGTGCTGAGAACCTGAGGGGAGTGTACGTACCGCGGGGGAAACATGCGCGGCGGTACCGCGTTCCGTAAGCACCCTCGCGGCAGACGCCTACTCCATCCGATAACCCGCCGGGCATTCGCATACCCACAAACCAGCCGTCTGCCTAGCGGAAATTGATTCACGACAACAAGCTTAGAAAGCGGGGGGATCCAGGGTGATCCTCTCGCTTTCGGCGTTGGTTTGCCGCCCGACCGGCGAGCCGAGGTGCGAAGCAGCGAAACTCCATACCGCGACGAGAGCCACGTCATGATCACTGTTGATAACCTCACGTTCACGTATCCGCGGTCGGACAGCCCTGCGGTGCGAGGGCTGCGGTTCCACATCGAGGCGGGCGAGGTCTTCGGCTTCTTGGGCCCGAGTGGCGCCGGTAAGACGACCACCCAGAACGTGCTGATCGGCCTGCTCAGAGAGTACGAGGGCCGTATCGAGGTGATGGGCCGCGAGCTGAAGACGTGGCGTTCGGATTACTACGAGCACATCGGTGTGTCGTTCGAGTTTCCCAACCATTACCTCAAGCTCACAGCCCGGGAGAACCTGGAGTACTTCCGGTCGCTCTATCGGAACAGTGTGGAAGACCCGCTGCACCTGTTGACCATGGTCGGGCTAGAGGACGCTGCCGACATGAGGGTCGCCGAGTTCTCCAAGGGCATGAAGAACCGGTTGAACTTCGCGCGAAGCATGATCCATCGCCCCAAGCTGTGGTTCCTCGATGAGCCCACCACCGGTCTGGATCCGATCAACGCGCGGCGCATCAGGCAAATCGTCGAACAGCGACAGCAAGAGGGAACGACCACGTTTCTAACCACGCACGACATGGTGACGGCCGACGAGCTGTGTGATCGTGTGGCGTTCATTGCCGACGGCGAACTGGAGGTCGTCGACTCGCCACTGGCTCTCAAACGACAGTACGGCACGCGATCCGTCCGTGTCGAGATTGCGTCGGAGGGTGAGTCCCGCATCCGTGAATTCCCGCTGGACGGACTCGGTACGAACCGAGAGTTCTTGGCGTTGATTCGTGAGCACCCCATCGAATCGATCCACAGCCAAGAGACGACGCTGGAGTCGGTCTTCATTCAGGTCACGGGAAGGTCGCTATCGTGAGCCACCTGGTGAGCACCCTTCGCGTGGACGGGATGGTGCAAGCTCGGAGCCGCCTGTATCACATCGGCATCGGGTTGGCCATTGTGCTCGGAGTAGCCGCCCGGCTCCTTCTCGATGAGAACGCGCTTCGTGCCGCTCTTCCCATCTTGATCCTGCTGGGAATGGGCAACACCACGTACGTCTTCGTTGCCGGGATGGTGCTGTTCGAGAAGAGCGAGCAGACGCTCGACGCCATCATCGTGTCACCGCTCTCGGTGCCGGTGTACCTCTCGTCCAAGATGATCACCCTCACCGGCTTCGCGATGGTGGAAACGGCGATCCTGGTGGCAATCGGTTTCGGCGTCGTGGGATTCAACCCGTGGCTCCTGGCGGCAGGTGCGGCCACCGTGGGCATGATGTACTGTTTGACCGGACTGATTCAGATCGTACGGTATCGCTCCGTCACCGATTGGTTGATGCCCGGCGCCGTGGTCGTCGGTATCATCCCGGGGCTTCCGATGTTCGACGTCCTCAATATTTGGCCGAGTCCCTTGTGGTATGTGATCCCCACGTACGCCCCGCTCTTGATCTTGACGGCGGCCTTTCGCTCCATCGCGACGTGGGAGTGGATCTATGCCATCGGCTACAGCGGGTTGATCATCGTGGCGGGATTCGCGCTCGCGCGGAGTGAGTTCACCAAGCACATTGTGCGGAGGCGAGCGTGAGTACGCCCGCATCGGTGGCCGTCCGTCGCTTGCTCGGTAAGGACGCCAAGCTGGTGGTGCGCGACCGGTTTCTCATCGGATTGGCCGTCTACATGATCCTGTTGGCGGTGGTGGTGCGGTATGGGCTTCCGTCAAGCACGCGTGCGTTGGTCCGATCGACTGGCTTCGATCTCTCATCGTATTACCCATTGATCGGGAGCTTCTTGGCGGTCACGGCAACGAGCCTGGCGGGGCTCCTCACCGGATTCCTGCTGCTGGAGGAGAAGGAGGATCGGACGTTCCGGGCGCTCCTGGTCTCTCCACTCCCTCTGCGCACGTACCTCGGCTATCGCGTGGCCTCGCCTATGGCACTCGGGAGTCTGGCGGTGCCGGCGGTGGTGCTCATCGCTGGCGTCGCGGTTCCACCCCTCTGGCCACTGGCGGCGATGGCAATCGTCGCGTCGTTGTCCGGCGTGACGATGGCGCTGTTCGTGCCGGCGACCGCCGACGACAAGGTTACGGCGTTCGCCATGGCCAAGATCTTGAGCGCGTTCTCGTTCATTCCTGTGGCCGCGTACTTCGTGCGGGACCCCTGGCAGTACCTCTTCGGCGTCTATCCACCCTACTGGGTGTTCCGCGCGTATTGGGAGGCCGATGCTGCCGGCGGTATGTGGTGGGGCTATCTCGCGGCTGCCGTCGTTACGCACGTAATCGCCATCGCGTGGCTCGTTCGCAGGCTCCGCGCCGTGATGTATCGCTAGCTATTGGTGAAACGGAGCGACCCGGGCGGGGTGGAGCCCCGCTAGACGAGTCCTGGGCGCTCCAATGCCCGCGAAACCGCGAGTTGCTTTCCTTGGAGACGACGAAGTCGAGGGGGGTGGAGGTCTTTCGCGGGTGCGTGGGGACCGCGCCGGTGGCGCTGCCCCGGATCCGGCGGGGTTCAGGTTACGGGATCGTGGCCCACGGGCTGAATCTGACCCACAGCCAGACCGCCAACCCCACCCCCCAGGCCGTGACCAGCACCCAGGCGGTGATCTCCAGGAACCTGGTTCGCAGAGACTGTATTCCCGCATTGGTCAGCCGGGCCACGATGGAGGTGAATGCCGTGTTGTAGGTGCCCAAGAGGTGCATGAGAGCCCTCGCCGAAAGCGGTTCCAAAATGAACGTCACGGGAGCCGCCTTGGCAGCGGCGCGATCCCATCAAGTGCAACGAACAGGAAGATGTCACGGTTCCGCTCAATTAGCGGTCAACCATGCCCTGACGGCAATCAACAACTGCTCTGCAACGAGATATCGGGCTGAGGTGTGGGGGCGCTCGGCGCTGCCCCCCGTCTTACTGAGCTCGGGTTACGGCATCGCGGCCCACGGGCTGAAACCGACCCACACCCAGACCGCCAGCGCCACCCACCATGATGTGACCAGTACCCAGGCCGTGACCTCCAGGAGTCTGCTCCCCGCGATCTTTATCCCGGATTTGGTCAGCCGGGCCATGATGGGGGCGAGTGCTTTGTCGTAGATGCCCAAGAGTCGCATGAGGGCCTTTGCCGAAAGCGGTTCCGAAGTGAACAACACGGGGGCCGCCCTGGCGGCGGCGCGATCGCATCAAGCGCAACCGGCGGGAAGCTGTGGCGGTTCCGGTCAAGTGGGAATCAATTATTCCCTGATGGCAGTCAATCATCGCCCCACGCGGGAACATCGGGCTGAGGTGTGGGGACGCTGGGGCTCTGCCGATGGCAGCGCCGGCGGGCGAAGCAGGGCATTGGTTTCATTAATAGCAGCAATAACAGCAAATAGCAGCAATAATAGCAGCAACGGCGGCGTCGAGAGGTGAGGGGTTGGCGAAAGGGGATTGGCCCTTGAAGCGGCTGGTGCGAAGGGAGCGGCCGCGTCGCGTCGGGACGGTTCCCGCGGTCGCCCTGTTGCTCGCCGCGTGTGCGAACGCGGCCGACGGGCGCGCCGCGGCGCCAGATACGAGCGTCGAGTTCGTACTGGGCCGCCAGGGTGGGCTCTGCCTGGACGCCGAGGGGGAAGCGGCGTTGTGCCAACTCAGCGTCGTCGTGCGCGACGACGGCACCTGGGAGGCGACGGGCACGGAGCGGCCTGCGCCGGCGGAAGGCACGGTCGCAGCGGGCGCGGCATCGCGCCTGGCAGCGGTGATCGACCAGGGCTGGGATGTGCTGACGGCTCGACCATTCACGGGGACCTGCCCCAGCGCCTACGACGGGCAGGAGGTCTGGTATGCGGTGCGGCGGCTGCCTACCGGCCCGGGCGCCGAGCCGGCCGACGCCGACATCCGCGAGGTCAGGTCCTGCACCTACGACCTCGAGCATCCCGAGGCCCGGCACGTGGTCGAGCGGCTCGAGGAGCTCTGGCGCGAGCTCGGCCTACCCGGGTGAATCGCCCCGGGGTTTCAGGTCACTCCTCCCGTTGTGTGACTCGGAGGCCGGCTCCTGAGTGTCTCCATTGCGCGTCCATCACGTGCACGTCCTTCGGAACTCGCGGCGCTGCTCCGTCGGTCGGCGATGAGCTCGTAGAATTCGGATGTGAGTCGGCCCCATTTCGATGCGCTTTGCCATCACTGGCCACCTCCGTCCTGGGGCCGCATCTTGAAGACCCAACCCCCACAGTCGGACACCGGTCATGCGCGAAAGGCTCGGGCACGTCAAAGAGGCGGTCGGTGATCGTCATGACGTCCAGCAGCCAAACAGGGGGTGGCGAGCGCCGGGCTTCAGACCGGTAGCATCGGGAGGCAGATCCATGATTGAGCGGCGATTGCGCGAGGTGATGGCCTTTGTGGGACTCGTCTGTGGGTTGGTGTCCTGTTCGGAGGCACCTCCCGACGAGATTTGCCGACTGGAGGAAGCTCAGGAGACCGGCCTCAGGGTGCTTTCGAACACCGACGCGTACTTCTACGCGGATGATCGAGAGGGAACCCAGGTCGGTTACGAGCGCGCCAACGGTGTGTTGGCTCTGGAACCGGGAACCTATCGTGCGAGGTTGAACGACTCCCACCACGCCGTCACGATTCGCAGCGGCGGTGTGACCGTCTGCACCGCCGGCGAGCTTCTGCTCACCGGCAGTACCGACGAGTACTACTACGTGCTCGATACCGCTGGCACACAGCTGGCCTACGAGAGACTGGGGCGGGCGATCTCCCTGTTCCCAGGGAGCTACGTGGCGAAGTTGAACGACGTGACCGCTCCGGTGACGGTCGTGCCCGGGGACACGAGCGAGTTCGTCTCTGGAACCTTAGTGGTCACGGGCACCACGGAGGAGTACTACTACGTGCTGGATCCCGCGGGAGCGCAGCTGGCTTACAACCGGCTCGGTCGGCCCCTGAGCTTTCTCCCCGGCGACTTCACGGTGAGACTCAACAAGAGCACATCAGCGGTGCGGGTTGCAGCAGGCCGCGAAACCATGGTGCGCTCGGGTGACGTAACTGCGGTGGGCACCACCGATGACTACTTCTATGTCCTCGATACCGCCGGAACCCAGTTGGGGTACGAGAGACTCGGTCGGCACACGGCCTACTTACCGGGCTCGTACCGGGTGCGGGTGACCAATCAGGAGGTACCCCTCGACGTCGTGGCTGACGAGCTGACCGAGGTCCAAACCGGCACGTTGCACGTCGGGCCGGGTGACGCCGACTATTACTATGTTCTGGACGAGGCTGGGCGTCAGCTCGGATACAACAAGCTCGACACACCGACGCCGCTCCCGGCAGGGACGTACGACGTGAAGATCGGAGACGACGTCCAACGCGTGACGATCATGGCGGGGGAAACCACGACCGTGACGCCGTAGGCCGCGTGTCTGGAGAGTTCGTCGAGCGGGCCCAAACTCCGGGTCGCAGCCCGGGGAGAGCTCGTCCAGGGAGCCCCGGTGCGTCTTTTGCCTGGTGCCGATCCGATTCGCACGGCCATGATACCGGCCGGCCGAGCGTACGGTGGACGCCTCATCGTCGGGCTCTTCGTGGCGTTTCACTGATGCCACTACCCTCGCGCTCTTGGGGGGCTGCCGGTCCGAGGTAGGCCGCTACCCCCTCGCGGAAACGGCAGCCGAGAGGGTAGTTGTGGCCGGGTGCGGTCTCCCGTTAGAGTGAGAGGCATTCAGAGCTAGGAATGAGAGCGGTGAACCGATTCTTCACTCTCCTCCTCGGGATATCACCATGAAGCGCGGGTTGGAGCAGATCGTTGGCAAAACCATCGCCCATGTGCTGGTCAAAGAGCGTGGCGGCACTCCTCAGAGCCAGTTGTTCCTCTTGTTTACCGACGGCACCTACTACGAGGTCTACTCGACAGAGGGGAACATCTATCCCACGCACGGCCTAGAGCAGGGGGACATGGAGCAGGTGCGCGAGTATATGCCTTCGGGGTCGGTAACCTTCGAGGCGTGAGTGGCCGGGGAGGGGGCCGTTTCCACGCCGCCGCCGCTCGTCGCCCCGCACCCCGCATGTCTCGAGGCCGGCTATGTTGGGAAGGAGCTCAGGTGCACCAGCCGCGACTGGTCCTCGAGCTCACCTCCCAAGACATCCTCCGCGAGAACTCGGTAGCTGCCGCGCCCCACCGTGGGGGCAGCGGCCCGCGGCGCCGCGGCTGCCCGCTCGATGAACGCGAGGGCGGCCGTCTCATCGGCCGTGCCGCTCTCGTCGCTACCGGGCGCCGCGAGCGCGTCCATGATATAGGCGCTCACCACCCGCTCGTGCAGGCGGGCATACAGGCGCGCACTGCCGATGAAATCGAGCCCCAGCGGCCGTTCCCCCACGAAGGCGATGAGGCCGACCTGACCTTTCTCCAGCGGAAAGGCCTTCGCCCACGTCTCGAGATCGGCGGACTTCTGCTCGAAAACTTCGTCCAGGGCGCCCGTGGGCGTCGGGGTGCCCATCGTGGTCGAGTAACGTGCGATCTCGCTCCAGACATGCCCCTGCGCTTGGGCCAACACTCTGTGAGGGACGGCGTTCCTCGATGCGGCCGTTGCTTCCACGACGCGGGCGTGCCGACGCACCGCGCTGGGCGAGTAATGCGGCGAAGAGGTGAAGGCGCGGCTCGTGAAACGCCAGCGGCCGGCCTCCATGCACGACACCGGGATGTTGACCTTGGTCCGCGCGGGGATGACGATGGACCGGTTGGTCATCCGGTTCTGCTTTGCACCAATGAGCTGCTCACCGTCTACGATGAGGACGTCGACGTCTCCTTGGTTGTCCGCAACGAGCTCCGGCACGGTGCCCGATCCCACCTCAGTGATTTCGAGGGTACCCGAGTCGAGGGCGTCGGCCATGAGAACATAGCTGAGCTCCTCCGCGTTCGTGTCCAGCAGCGGATAGACGGTCAAGTGTTTGTGGTGCTGTGGTGGAGCCAACGTGACGCCCAGCATTGGTCACTCCTTGCAAGCGACATCGACGCGCTGAGGGAATATACCAGGACGGACCCTCGAGCTGTTGAGTCAGACGTCTGGGCGTCTCACAGGCGCGCGTCAGGGATCCCGCCATGTATCGCGAGATCACGTATGCCTACACGCTTTCGGCAGCACGAGCGCTGCTGGCCCGCAGCCCGTCCTGTACGTTTCACTTTCTCAGGGGGGTCGGCACGGATCCCGCCGGCCGCTCGCGAATGATGTGGGCCCGGGTCAAGGGGAAAGCCAAGCGCGCCCTCGAAGGCGTCGGACTTGGTGCTGGCGGATCGCTACGAGGCGCCGTGCCCGCGACGGTAACGGTCGGGGCATGACCCGAACGGCGGCGTCCCACTACCACGTCTACGTCGTCGAGCTCGACCCGCGGGTGCTCGGGCGGAACAGGTTCGCTGAGCGGAACCCCCGGTATCGTCGTGGCAAGCCGTGCGTCTACGTCGGGATGACGGGGCTCACGCCGGAGGAGCGATTCCGGAACCACAAGCGGGACTACAAGGCCAATCGCTACGTCCGGGACTTCGGTGTCCGACTCCGGCCCGACCTCTACCCGGACGGCAGTCCGTTCACCTACGCCGACGCCCACCGCATGGAACGCCATGTTGCGGCGGAGCTCCGTGCGTTGGGATACGGTGTGTGGCAGGAGTAGGGATGGGGGAGTGCCACGGCCCCGCCGGTCGAGGCCCGCCATCTCGAATCTTGCCTCACCCCATTGCGGCGCTGGGCGTGGGTTGTCATCCTTGCAGTGCTCCGACGCCAGGTGGGATCGTGGATGGCCGCCAGGCGGAGCTCGAGGCGGTGCTGAGACTCCCGCTCTAGCTCTTCTCGCATCGATCTAGGTATATAGGAGCCAGCTCACGGCTATTGGGGAGCGAACTCATGGTAAATGGCGAGACGTCGGGCAATCACGTCGTGCTGAGGGCCAATGAGATTGCCAAATCGTATCGGCAACTCGAGGCGTTGACCGGACTCAGCTTCGAGGTGCGCGCCGGCGAGATCATTGGTTTGTTGGGCCCGAACGGGGCCGGCAAGACAACGGCGATCCGGGTGCTGAGCACCGTCCTCCGAGCCAGCCGGGGCCATTTCACGGTGATGGATGTTCCAGACTCTCGGCCGGAGGAGATACGCGCGTTGATCGGCGTTTTGCCCGAGAGCAACGGCTTTCCCATGGTCATGAGCGGCGCCGAGTATCTCACCTACATGGGGCGACTGTACGGACAACCCAAGACGACGGCCGAGGCGAAGGCGGCGGATCTGCTGCGGCTGTTTGGGCTGGAACACGCGGCTCGGGTGCGCATCGCCACCTACAGCAGGGGAATGAAGCAGCGTCTGGCGACGGCCCGGTCGCTGATCAACGATCCCAAAGTGTTGTTCCTGGATGAGCCCACCTTGGGGTTCGATCCCAAGGGGCAGCGGGAGATGCTCCAAGCGATCCGGGAAGCGGCGGAGGTGAACCAGGTGGCGGTCATTCTCAGCAGCCACTTGCTGGAGGTCGTCGAGGCCATGTGTCAGCGGGTGTTGATTCTCAATCGTGGCCGTGTCGTCGCCGAGGGGTCTGTCGCCGAGATCAAGCGTCAGGTGGCGGTGCCGGATACGTGCCGCATTCAAACCGCGGCGGAGGCCGTGCCCCATGCGCTCTCGGTTTTGTCGTCGATGCCGGCCGTAACGGTCGAGCGCCATGCCGACCACCAGAACGAGCTCATCGTTGCCGTTCAGGGGAGGCTCGATGATGCTGCCATGAATGCCGTGCTGCAGCAGCTGATTCAGGCGGGCGTGACGATTCACGCGTTCAGTCGGGAGAGTGCGGGCCTCACCGATGCGTTCCTGTCGATGATCGAGGAGACTCAAGTATGAGCAAGGGGAAAGGACAAGCCGGTTGGCAGGTGGTGTTCACCACGGAAGTGCGCCGGTTATGGTTGGGGTGGCGGGGTCCGCTCCTGCTCTTTGCCTTCAGCCTCTTTCTCACTGTCTATATCGTGTTGCTGGCTGCGGACCCGGAGATCAACGTGCTGTCGCAGCGCAGAATGATCGGTCTCACGATTCAGGTGACCGTGCTGGTGGGCATTTTCGCTGTGCTGCTGTTGGGCGCCGATTCGTTCAGCGGCGAGCGGGACCAGCGCTCGCTGGAGAGCCTGTTGTTGACACCGGTTCCCAGAGGGCAGCTCGCCATCGGGAAACTGCTGGCGATTCTCTCGCTCTGGCTGGGCATGATCCCCATTGCCATTCCCTACATCGCGCTTGTGGGGAAAGGGACGGGCGTGGTAATGGCGTCGCTGCTGCTGCTCATTATTCCGGGCACGCTTCTCGTTGGGCTGAGCGCCGGCGTGGGTGTGCTGGTCAGCGGCCTGTCGCCCACGAATGTGGTCAGCTTTGGGATCGCGTTTGTGGTCATGCTCCTCCTGGCCGCGCCGACCCAGTTACCAGGCAGTGTCAAGGACTTGCCGGGCGTGCATTGGCTCATCGTGGCGAATCCGATTACCGCCGTTGCCAGCTACCAGGCGGAGGTCATCGAAGGCGGGGCCTGGACCGATCGGGCGCGGCTGCTGCTGTCGCCCATCATCGCCCTGGTTCTGGCCGTTGGCCTCGGGCCACGTGTTCTCAATAGCCGGCTCTCGCTCCAAGGAGGGGTCGAGGAATGAACTCGAGCGACGAGAAGCTCCGTGCACTGCTGGGGCTTTGCGTGGTTTGTCTGGTAGTGCTCGGCGGGTTGGTCGTATTCGGAGTGGCCTCCGCCGCTCGGGCGCAAGGCTCGCCCACCAGCGGCGCGGTGACCGTTGAGATCAGCAGGGAATCGGCGGCGCTGACGGCGGGAGAGTGGGTGGAGTTCAACACCGTGCTGCGGAACAACGGGGCCATCGCGACGCCGCCGATGACGGCCCACCTGAGCATCGCGGCGTTGGCCGCTGGGAAGCACGTGGACCCCGAGGATTGGTCGCCGCAGCGTACCCAATTCCTGTCGCCGCTCCAGCCCGGCGAGTCGGTGCAGCTCCCCTGGAGGCTTCACGTGTTGTTCGAGGGGGCGTTCGCGTCGTTTGTCACCTTGGTTTCAGAGAACGAATCATTCGCACCTGTGGTGAGCCCGTCCTTACGAGTCCAAGTGGCGCAGGACAGTATCCTGCCCTGGAAGGATGTGATTCCGGTGGTGGCGGTGGTTCCCCTCTTTCCGCTGGCCCTCCTGGTTATTACGGTCGCCTACGCGCGACGGCGTTGAGGTATGTGACACGCACTCCGACATGTCTTGCGCGCCCGTGTGGGGCCGGGGACATTTCAACGTCGTTGCCAGCCCACCATCACAATTTTGTCGAGGCTTGATGACACACGCGGTTCGTGAATGTCCGGCGTGCCAGACGCCGCTGCCGGAAGAAGCGCAGTTTTGCATGCGCTGCGGCCGATCGACACCCACCGATCCGGGGGTGCCGCCGCGCTCGGAAGCGACGGGGGGCGTGGAAGTCACCCGCGTTCGGAAGGCCCTCGCAAATCGCTACCGAGTCGAGCGTGTGCTGGGGGAGGGTGGGATGGCGACCGTGTACCTGGCGGAGGATCTCAAGCATCGTCGGATGGTGGCGGTGAAGGTGATGCGGAAGGACCTGGCGGCGACGGTCGGGGCGGAGCGGTTCCTCAGAGAGATCGACATCGCCGCGCAGCTGAGCCATCCCCATATCTTGCCGGTGCACGACTCGGGGGAGGAGGACGGCGTTCTCTACTATGTGATGCCGTTAGTGGAGGGGGAGTCGCTGCGGGAGCGGCTGCACCGGGAGACGCAGCTGCCGGCGGAAGAAGCGATCCGGCTGGCGCGGGAGGTGGCGGAGGCGCTGGCGTACGCCCACGGGCGCGGTATCATCCACCGCGACGTGAAGCCCGGGAACATCCTGTTGAGCACGGGGCACGCGCTGGTCTCGGACTTCGGGATCGCCCGGGCGGTCGAGAGCGGGGAGGCGCTCACGGGTACGGGGATCGCGGTGGGCACGCCGCAATACATGAGCCCGGAGCAGGCGACGGGCGCACGGGAGGTGGATGTGCGGGCGGACGTGTACGCCGTGGGTGGCGTGCTGTACGAGATGCTGGCGGGGGAGGCGCCGTTCACCGGCCCGACACCCCAGGCGATTCTGGCGCGGAGTCTGACGGAGGAGGCGCGACCGCTGCGGCTTTCACGCGGCGGACTGCCGGTGTCGGTGGAGCGGGTCGTGGCGAAGGCGATGGCAAAGAACCCGGCGGACCGCTATCAGACGGCGGGCGCGCTGATACAGGCGCTGGGAGACGTGCTGGACGAGGTGCGGAGCGGGGCGAGGGGGGAGCCGGTGACGGGATCGGTACTCTCCCGGGTGGCGGCGTTGTTCGGGGTGACCGCAGCCGGCGTGTTGGCGGTGATCTACGCGGTCATGCGGCAGCTGGGGTTGCCGCCATGGGTCTTCGTGCTGGCCGTGGGGCTGGCGGCGATTGGCGTGCCGGTGCTGGCGGTGACGCGGCGTGCGGAGGCCCGGCGGCTCGCCGGACGAGAAGTACGGGGGCTGCGGCGCTGGTTCACGTGGCGGAATGCGATCGGGGGCGGGGTGATGGCGCTGGTGTTCTGGGCGGCGGTGGCCACGGTGCTGGCGATGCGCAGGACGGCGGCGAGTCCAGCGGGGGACGTGGTCCGACTCGCCGTCTTGCCCTTCGAGAACCGCGGCGCACCGGAGGACGACTACTTCGCGGAAGGGATTGCCGACGAGATACGCGGCAAGCTCCTGGCGCTGCCGGGATTCGCCGTGATCGCCCGCTCGAGCTCCGCCCAATACCAGGGGAGCACGATGCCGCTGCCCGAAGTCGGACGGGAGCTCGGCGCGGACTACCTGCTCACCGCCACGGTCCGTTGGGCAAAGGGTGCGGCGTCGACGAGCCGGGTACAGGTGGTGCCGGAGCTCATCGACGTCGAAACGGGTGACGTCACGTGGCAGCAGTCGTTCGATGCGGCCCTCACCGACGTCTTCCGCGTGCAGGCGGATATCGCGGTACGCGTAGCGGGCGCACTGAACGTGGCGCTGGGTGCCACCGAACAGCAGGAGATGGCGGCCCGACCCACCGAGAGTCTTGCCGCCTACGATGCCTACCTCAAGGGCGAGGAAGCGCGCCAGTCCGGCCCGGCAGGGTACCGGGCGGCGGTGCGACTGTACGAGCAGGCGGTGGCACTCGACTCCGTCTTCGCTCTGGCCTGGGCACGACTGGCGCAGGTGCAGGCGTCCATCTACTACGGCAGCCCCACCCCCGAATCAGCGGAGGGGG
Organism: Gemmatimonadota bacterium; assembly: GCA_039591615.1. Taxonomy (GTDB): domain Bacteria; phylum Gemmatimonadota; class Gemmatimonadetes; order Gemmatimonadales; family GWC2-71-9; genus JBDHDH01. Next base: position 24,613 of record JBDHDH010000019.1, read on the forward strand.
CGCGACGAGCGGCCGAACACACCGAGGCGCTCGCGCCCGATGCCCCGGAATCCCACCTTGCGCTCGGCGCCTACTACGAGAACGTGCTCTTCGACCACCTGCGGGCGCGTGAACAGTATGCCCAAGGCATCGGCGTTGCCCCGAATCACATCGAGTTGCTGGTGGGAAGTGCCAGGGTGGAACGGAGCCTGGGCCGGTGGGAATCGGCACTCGAGCTGCTCAGGCGGGCGCAAGCGCTGGATCCTCGGTCGAGCGTCGCGCACGGGGCGGCGGCCCTGGCGTTGCTGTGGCTCGGCCGATATCCGGAGGCCCTGGCGGCGATCGATCAGGCGTTGGGCCTCGCACCAACCAGTGTCTCGCTGCTCGAGAACAAGGCGATGAGCTACCTGGCCCAGGGCGATCTCGCCGCTGCCCGAGCGGTGCTTCGGGCGGCACCGCGGGAGGTCGAGCCCACGCGGCTGGTGGCCTTCGTCGCCGGCACGTGGGATCTCTTCTGGGTACTGGACGACGAGCAGCAACGCCTGCTGCTACGCCTCGCGCCGGGGGCATTCGACGGCGACCGAGGGGCCTGGGGTCTGGCACTCGCGGCCACCCATGCGCTGCGAGGTGACTCCGCCAGAGCGCGCGCCTATGGGGACTCGGCGCGCATTGTCTACGAGGAGCGGCTCAAAGGCATACCCGACGACAACTATCTCCTCGCGCTCTATTCCGTCGCGCTGGCCTACGCCGGGCGACGGGACGAGGCGGTGCGCGCCGGCGAGCGTTCGGTGGCGCTCCTCCCCATTACCCAGGACGCGTACTCCGGTGCCTACAATCAGCATGAGCTGGCCCGTGTCTACGCGATACTCGGCGACGCCGAGAAAGCGCTCGATCAGCTCGAGGCGCTGCTGGCGACGCCGTATTTCCTCTCGCCGGATTGGCTCCGTATCGACCCCACTTACGCATTCCTCCGGGGGCACCCCAGGTTCGAACGGTTAGTGGCAGGGGGATAGAGGGAGCGGACCCTCAACGGGCGCCCGAGCCGGCGGCGTCATCGAGACTTCGACTACCCGAGGACCGCGAACGCGTTGGCACCCCGGTCGTGACCAGACGGTTATCGTGAGATCACGACGCGACCAGATGCTGGTCCTCTCAGCACGCGGCTCGACCCTCAGCTCCCCGACGCGGGCAACCGCAACGCAATCAACTCCGGGAATAGGGAATCTCGGCGATGAGATCGCCTGCCGCTGGCGAGCACCGGGCCCACCTGCGCGGTGGTCCGTGCTTGACGCGCACGGAGGTCTGTGTATACTGGTAACCAGATGGTTACCAATCGTGATCGACTCGACCTGACCTTTGCCGCCTTGGCTGACCCGATACGGCGCGCTCTTCTCACCCGGCTGGCGAGAGGCGAAGCCACCGTCGGGGAGCTGGCGCGTCCGTTCGACGTGTCGCGCCCAGCGATCTCGAAGCACCTCCGCGTGCTCGAACGCGCCGGACTCGTCCAGCGCGCCCGCGACGGGCGCGTCAGCCGGTGCGAGCTCGACGCCGCGCCGATGCGCGACGCCGCCGATTGGGTCGAGCGCTATCGGACATTCTGGGAAGAGCAGCTGGACTCCTTGTCTCGCTACCTCGAGCGAGATGCATCCCCGAAGAAGAAGGAGATGTGAGCGTATGAGCACCGAGACCAGTACGTCACTCCGAGTGGCCCGCGTGATCAACGCGGACCCCGATGTGGTCTTCCGCGCGTGGACCGAGCCCGAGCAGCTCGAGCGATGGTCGTGTCCCGAGGGCGCGACGGTCGCGGATGTCGAGGTCGACCTTGCCGTTGGTGGCCGGTATCGGATCCGCATGACCGGCGCCGAGGGACAGTGGCACACGGCGTTCGGCGTCTACCGGGAGATCGATCGCCCACACCGCCTGGTCTACACCTGGGACTGGGAGGAAGACGACTACCGAGTGGGCGAGACGCTCGTCACTGTGGAGTTCAAGAATCTCGGCGAAGCGACCGAAGTGGTGCTGACCCACGAGCTTTTCCCCAGCGCCGAAGCGAAGTCGAGTCACGAGGAGGGCTGGACAAGCTGCTTGGATCGTCTCGCAGGCATCTTCAGCTGAGTGAAAACGAGCCCGAGAGTGGTGAAGGCGGGTGCGGCTGGGCTGCCCCCGCCTTCTTACCCCCCAACATCCGGAGCACCGATGAAACCCACTGTTGCCTGCGCTGTCATGCTCGGCCTGGTCGCGTCGTCGGCCGCCGGCCAGGGGATGGGAACGCGGATGCAGTCCATCGACGCGTACCTGATGGACGAGATGTTCGAGATCATGCTTGCCCGGAGCGCTGCGCCCGAGTACGTGTCCACCGACGCCACCGTGCTGGCCCTCCGTGCCGACGGCTATCGCAAAGTGCGCTCGGGTACCAACGGGTTCACGTGTCTCGTGGAGCGGTCGTGGAGCAGCCCCATCGGACCGCACCAGGACTTCTTCAATCCGAAGCTTCGCGCTCCCATCTGCTACAACGCGGAGGCCGCCCGCACGATCATGGGCGACTATCTGCGCCGGACCGAGTTGGCTATGGCGGGCCAATCGATCGGCGAAATCGAGCAGACCATCGAGCGCGACATCGGCACGGGGAGACTGCGCGCCCCGCAGGGGCTTGCAATGTCCTACATGCTGTCTGGCGGGCAGTTGCTCGGAACGAACGCGGGACGGTTCAAGCCGCACCTCATGTTCTACATCCCATACGCTTCGTCGGAGCAGTTGGGCTCACCGCCGCCCGGCTGTGAGCACACGTGTACCTTCGAGCATGCGGGTGGGCCGTTTGCCTCGATCATTGTGGCACGTGAAGAGTTCATCGAGGCACCGGAGGGTCGAGCGTCCCGTTGACTCGGGCGCACTTGCCCCGCAACTGCGTGGTAACGGCCCTCAGCTGTTGCCTGAAGGCCGTGCTCATGCTGCCGCCGCAACGATCCCCATAGGTCGAGCATCAAACTAGTCAACGGCCCGGTACGCGATGACCTGAGGAGGGTGATGCAACCCATCCACGCTGCCCTCGCGGCCCTCGTTCTCGCAGTCTCCGCTTGCGACGACCGCTGGGTGCTGACCAACGTCACCTTGGTGGACGTCGAGTCCGGGACGGCCGTCCCCGACGCGGCGATCGTCGTGGAAGGCAACCGCATCGTAGCCGTTGGTCCCCGGGGCGCTGTGGACGTGCCGTGGGGAGCGGCTGTGATCGACGGCGCCGGCGGGTACGTGATCCCCGGTCTGTGGGACATGCACGTGCATCTGACCCACGCTGGTGCAGAGACGTTGCCCCTCATGATCGCCAACGGGGTGACGGGTGTCCGGGACATGGGTGGAGATCTCGCGGTCGTGGACGGGTTCCGAGCTGCCATCGCCAGCGGTGAGCTGGTTGGCCCGCGGATCGTGCGCGCCGGCCGATGGGTCGACGGGCAAAAGGATCTCACCGACCGCTATATCCTCGAGACGCCCGGTGAGGGTCGGGCGGCGGTGGCCGAACTCGCTGAAGCGGGTGTCGATCACATCAAGGTCCATAACGGATTGCCGCGGGATGTCTTCTTTGCCGTTGCCGAGGAAGCCAAACGACTTGGGATACGTCTGGTGGGACATGTCCCAATGGACGTCTGGCCCGCCGAGGCCATCGATGCGGGGCTCGCGAGCGTCGAGCACATCGCCACAATCTTCGAGGGGAAACTGGCGGGGAGCGTCAGCGATCCGAGGGAGCAACTGCGAGCGATTCGGGGGTATGCATCGCACGGTGCCGACACGTTGGCCGGGCATTTCGTCGAGCACAACGCGTGGTTCAACCCGACGCTGGTGGCCTACGCGGTGAACAGCCGGCTGGCGGAGCTCGAGGAGCACCCCGATCATCGGCGGAGATATGTGAGCGGGCAGTTGCAGGCGCATTGGGACGAGAACTTCCCCGTCGAGCCGTTTGAGCTTGATCCTCGGGTGGTGGCGCTCAGGAAGCAGGGCGATACGGCGTTCGCCGCCGTGGTGGCGGCGTTCCATGAGCACGGAGTGGGCCTGCTCACCGGCACCGACCTGGGCACCCGCGAGATCTACCCCGGCTTCAGCGTGCGCGACGAGCTGGCTTTGCTGGTCGAGCGGGCCGGACTCACCCCGCTCGAGGCGCTGCGGGCGGCCACACGGAACCCCGCCCGGTATCTCGATGCCGATTCCCTGGGTGCGGTCGCGGCCGGAAAGCTCGCCGATTTCGTGTTGCTCGAAGCGAGCCCGCTGGAGAATATTCGGAACACGTCTCGCATTCGTGCCGTCGCGGTCGACGGGGTGTACCGAGCTCGTGCCGAGTTGGATGCCCTCGTCGCGGACGTCGAGCGACGCTTCGCCGAGTCGGGGTCACCGTAGGGATGATACGAGTGTCAACGACGCAGTGAACAGCCACACGCTGGAGCGATGCTCCTCGGTCAGCGTGCTCGCTTGGCGTGAGGGGATGGTGTCTCCGAAACATGGGGGAATCATGGGGAAGCACCGCACCAGGCGGTTTGTGACGCTGTTGCTGGCGATGCTGGTGCAGCCGGTGTCGTCAGCGGTCGCGCAGACGGTGCAGCGTCTCGAAACTGAGGCCCCGCGGCTGATGGAGGCGGCCGAGATCCCCGGGATGTCGGTGGCGTGGATCGAGGACGGTCACGTCGCGTGGACGGAAGCGTTCGGCGTTCGAGACGCGGCGACGGGAGTGCCCGTCACGCCGATGACGATCTTCGAGGCAGCGTCGTTGAGCAAGCCGGTCGTTGCGTACGCGGTGCTGAGATTGGTCGCGCGTGGAGAGTTGGACCTCGATGCGCCGCTTTGGGATGCGGAGGGCTACGAACGTCTCGCGCACGACGAGCGAGCACGACGGATCACCGCACGCATGGTGCTCACCCACACGACGGGTCTTCCCAACTGGGGCGGGACCCCGCTCGAGCTCGACCGTGATCCGGGAACCGCGTGGGGCTACTCGGGGGAGGGCTTTGTTTTCCTGGCCAGCATGGTGCAGCGCCGCACCGGAGTGTCTCTGAACGAGCTGGTCGCTCGCGAAGTCTTCGAGCCCTTGGGCATGCGTCGCTCCAGCTTCGTCTGGCAGCCGGCGTACGACTCCACGACGGCTGCGCCGCACGACCTCCTCGCGCGCGCGCAGACCAAGCGGCACCCCACCGGGGAGGGGAACGCGGCAGCAAGCCTGCATACCACCGCTGGCGACTACGCGAGGTTCGTGAGTGCGGTGCTCGCGGGGGAGGGGCTGCCGTCTGACCTTGCGAGTGAGATGCTGCATCCGGCGGTCCAGGTCGGTCGGTGGGGGACAAAGGAGCCCAACCCCAACCTGCATTGGGGACTCGGGTGGGGGCTGCAAGCCGGGGACGAGCATACCGCGATCTGGCATTGGGGAGACAACGGGAACTTCCGCTGTTTCGTCATTGCCTACCCGGAGCGCGGCGACGGCCTGGTCTATTTCACCAACAGCAACAGTGGGCTCGCGATTGCCGAGGAGCTGGTCTCGCTGGCGTTTCAGGACACGCATTGGTCGATCAGGTGGCTCGATCACTGGAGATGGGACAATCCGCAACGCATCGCCCGGATCGAGCTGCGCCGCGCCTTCGTGGATGGGCAGGTCGACGACGGGTGGCAGCGGTACGCCGGGTGGCATGCCAAGTTCCCGGAGGACGTGGGGGCGACCGAGCTGGGAAACCTCGGGAATTTCCTGTTGAACGAAGGCCAGACCGAAGTCGGCCTGGCGGTCCTCGAGCGCCGCGCCGCGGACTTCCCGTCGGCTTCGGCATGGATCGACCTGGCGGAGGCAAGGACCAACCTTGGCGCCTATGAAGATGCGCTCGCCGACTACCAACGGGCGTCCAGCTTGGATCCCGATGAGGCTGTCGACCTCGAGGCGCGGCTCGATTGGCTGCGAGACGGCATCGAGGCCGCCGGCTCTCCGGTAGAGCTCACGACCACGCAGCTTCGAGCGTATGTGGGGCAGTACGGCCCGCGACGGATCGCGCTAGAGCATGGGCACCTCATCTACTCGCGCGCCGGTGCTACCTCTGCCACTCGGCTCATCCCGCTAACGGAATCGCTGTTTGGGTTGGAGTCGAACAAGGCGTTCCGCATTCGGTTCGAGCACGATGCAGAGGGACGCGTGGCGAAGATCATCGGATCGTACTCCGACGGCCGAACCGACGAAGCGCCTCGCTCGCACTAGACTCTCGATCCGCCACGCCGGCGCGGCCCCAGCCGGCGCACTGTCCTTTCCATGAGCAAGGTTATCCTCGGCAGTGAGCCGGCGAGTGGTCCCGCGGCACCGTCTCCCTTCCGTCAGGTCCTGAACAGCATTGCCGTCATCCCGAGCCACATGATCACCAGCATCCCGACATGCCCGACCAGTCCCAGCTGGATGGAGCGGGTGCGGAAGACGGCGAAGGCCCAGGGGAGACTCACCAAGAAGAACACCGGCCAGCTCCACGGGCTCACGAGATGTAGCACCGCGAACGCTGCGGCGTTCAAAACGGGCGCGCCGTGGCCGAGATGGGCCGTGCGCGGGAGCAGAAAGCCGCGAGCAAAGAGCTCCTGTGTGGCCCCCCCGAGGAGCGTCGCCGACACGAGGCCCAAGATCCAGATGGTGAGCAGCGTGTTGCGGGAGATCCCCTCGAACCCGCCGGCCATGTCGAGCACTGCCCACTGCGGCACCCAAGCGAATAACGACGTCCGCAGACTCTCGGCCACGGTCGTTTGCAGCGAGCCCATGATGAGGAGGCTCACTATTGCCAGCGGCAGGCCTATGGCGAGATACTGCCAGCGGGGCAAACGCCGCCGCCATGGGAAGAGCGAGGCCAGGTCGCTGCGCCCTTCGCGCTTGGCCTGCCAGACCATCACGGCCCAGGTCGCGGGAACTTCGCCCACGAGGATGGCCACGTAGAGCGCCAGGATGACTGGGAGGCCCCTGTTGGCGAACAACGCAGCCGCTGCCAGGAACACCACGAGCGCCGGCACGCCGGGGAGGATCTGCAGTCCCACGGCTTGGCCGACACTCAGGCGAGGGACGGCGGCGGTGGTGTATGGGGAATCGACGGTTGCAGCTGTCATGGGAATCTCCTGTTAGTATACTGATTTATAGTACACTGGCTTACTATGTCTCATTTTACGATATACGGCAAGCGGGACCGCAGGGTTTCATGAGCCGAGCGCGAGAACAGATGCTGGCGTGGACCGGGCTCATGCGGAGCGCGGCCCACCTCCTGCAGGCGGCGGACGAGTACCTGCGGAGGGAGTTCGGGGTGTCGTTCGGCGAGAAGGCCCTGCTGGGACAGCTGGCGATGGGCGAGGGCCAGGTGCCCATGGCCGAGCTCGCCGGGCGGCTCGTGATCACGAGGGCGGGAATGACCAAGATGGCGGACCGCCTGGAGGAGGCGGGGCTGGTGCGGCGGGAACCCTCCGCCAATGACCGGCGGGTCACGCTGGTGGCGCTCACCGCGGAGGGCCGCCGCCTCCACGAGCGAATCAAAGCGAAATTCATCCCGTGGATCGAGGCGCACTTCGCAAATCACCTCACGGTGGACGAGCTCCGCTCCGTGCGGAAGGCGTTACTCAAGGTGGTGGAGGCCAATGCCGGCGTGATCCCCGAAGCGGATCTCCAGGTCGATTGACCGCGGACCGCGGGTTCCTTCTGTTCGCTCACCCCCTCCTTCACTGATACCTTTTCCGACTCCCAATATCCCGGAATGGCGGAAGGCAAACTGGAGGAGGATGCCCATGACCGGCTGGCTTCGTTCCCTCGCCCTTGGCGGCGTCGCACTGTCCCTGGCGTGCGGCCAGGATCAGCAGCCGGCCACCGACCGCGGGCCTGTCACTTCCTCGATCCCGGCAGCCATTCTCGGTGAGGCGCCACCGCCCCAGGGTGAGACCGTCGCGTACGTGACCGGGGATGCGGCAACGGGAGGCTACCTTGCCGTCCCGCAGGGGGAAGGCCCTTTTCCAGCACTCATCCTCATTCACGAGTGGAACGGATTGGTCGACCGCGTGCGCCAGGTAGCCGATGCGTTCGCGGAGCAGGGCTATGTGGCTCTGGCGGCTGATCTGTATCGCGGCCGGGCGGGGAGCAATCGCGATGAGAACATGGCCCTGGTGCGCGAGACACGTGGCGACATGGACGCGGTCATCGCGAACCTGGATGCGGCACAGCGGTTCTTGCGGGCACGCGCGGACGTGACAGGGAAGGTCGGCGTCATGGGATGGTGCTTTGGCGGCGGCATTGCCCTCAGTTATGCGTTGGGCGGAGAGCACCACGATGCGACGGCGATCTTCTACGGATCACTCGTCGAGGATCCCGCGGAGCTGGCGCGTTTGGATCATGCGGTGTACGGGACCTTTGCGGGGATGGATCAGGGAATCCCGCCCGAGCAGGTCGAGCGGTTCGCCGCGGCGCTCGACTCCATCGGTGTCGACAACGACATCCACATATACGACGCCGTGAACCACGGTTTCTGGCTCCGAGTCGACGAAGCCCGAGAACGCCGCGAGCCGCCGGCGCAGGACGCGTGGGCACGACTCACTCGCTTCCTCGCGCGCGTGCTGTAACTGAACTCGATATGGTAGCCCCTGACCGGGAAGGTGATGCTGACGATGGGGTGAACGGTTCTCGGAGCTCCGACGCAGCACCACGCGGTCGCGTATCATTCGCGGGGGTGCCCCACAGGGCCGTGTGGCATCACCGGGTATTACACCCGCTCACCTTTGCTTCGAACACAGCTCTGGCTTTCTGGATCTATCCGGCCTGGCGCACCGCGCACATCCGCTGGAGCCCGCCAGCCGAAAGACTGCTCCAGCACGCGAGTGAGAGCCATCGGCCGATCATTTACTACTCGTGGCATGCCTACGAGCCACTCACCATGTTGGCGTTTCGCGACACGCCGCCCGAGCTGAGGCCCACGGCGATCGGGCACGATGGGCTATTGTCTCGCATGTACCAGCGCGCGGGGGCATGGTTTGGGTACCATCTGTGGATCTATCGGAGGAAGTCCCCTGTGCGCCCGCGGGACCAGATCATCGAGCTGATTCGAACGAGGAACTGCAGCATCGGCCTCTTTCCCGACGCTGGCGGCCCCTACCGTCGGATCAAGCCCGGGATCGCCGAAATCGCCAGCGCGACGAACGCGCTGGTGGTACCCATGATCGCACGGGGCCGGCCCGGCATCGTGCTCAAGTGGCCGGTGCGGTACCGCCTTCCTCTGCCCTTCTCCTCTATCGTCGTGTTCAACGGCGAGCCCCTCGATGGTGGGACGGCCTCTCTCGAGGAGTATCAGACGGCGCTCGAGGACTTGGAGCGGTTCAGCACGGCGGAACCGTAGGCGCTCGTGCTTTGGGGGCTCTGCGTGGTGGGCGTTATCCGCTCTGCAGCATCCCGCTGATGAACTCGGCGTTGGAATCCGTTCCGTGGAGCAGCGCCAGGACCTCCTTCATCGCCTCGACCGGTGAGTCTTGTGGAAGCCGCTGACGGAGCAGCCGAGTCATTCGAAGTGTCTCGTCGGACAGCAGCAACTCTTCGCGTCGGGTCGCCGAGGCGGTCAGGTCGATCGCCGGATAGATACGGCGTTCGGCCAGCTCACGGCTGAGCACGAGCTCGCTGTTTCCAGTTCCCTTGAACTCCTCGAAGATGACCTGATCCATGCGCGAGCCCGTATCGATGAGCGCCGTGCCGATGATCGTCAGGGATCCACCTCCCTGGGCCGGATCGATGGCGCGTGCGCTGCCGAGAAAACGCTTGGGCTCTTCTAACGACGAAGCGTCCAAGCCACCCGAGAGCGTTTTGCCGGTTCCCCGCTTGACGGCGTTGTAGGCCCGTGCCAGGCGCGTGATGGAATCGAGAATGATGATCACATCGTCGCCCAGTTCCGCGTGGCGGCGGGCGCGTTCCAGGGTGAGGCTGGCAACGGCCACGTGCCGGTCGGGTGGAAAGTCGAAGCTCGAGGCAACCACCTCACCGTAGCCGCACGATTCCATCTCCGTGACTTCCTCCGGGCGCTCATCCACCAGGAGAATGAACAGGGACGTGTCGGGGTAGTTCTCCACTGCGCCCTGGGCGATTGCCTCGAGCACCATCGTCTTTCCGGCCTTCGCGGGCGCAACGATCAGCGCGCGCTGTCCCAGGCCGAAGGGGCAGAACAGGTCGATGATCCGATTGGTGAAATCGGGCTGGCCGAATCGAACGAGGCCGCACTCCATGACCAGTTGGGTATTCGGGTGGATCGCGCTCCGCCGCGCGAAGTCCGGTCGAGCCTGGATCGCGCTGGGGGAGCGTCCATTCACGGAGGTGAGCGTCTTGAGTGGCGGGCTCTTGCCGCGTCCTGGCGACCTCCCTACTTCCCCGAGAATCTCATCGCCCGTGCGCAACCCGAACTGGCGGACCATCCGCGGCGCCACGTAGACGTCGTCGGACGATGGGAGATAACTGGCTTCGCGCCGTCGGATGAACCCGGCGCTCCGGTCTGTCAGCTGCAGTACACCTAACAATGCTCGCTCCGCACCAATTGAAGGCGTTGCCGGCGCCAAGGGTGTTGCGTCTCTTTGCGCCCTTCGGGACAGTGGGTAACGGGAGTGATGGCAGGCGGGACGTCGAGGCTCACCGGCCTGAAAACAAATCTCCACCGCCTGGTGCCGGGGCGCAAGTGCTTGGCTCACCCGCACCGCGCGGCCTCCGATTCTCGCCCGCCGCCTCTGGCTGCCCGACGTCATGTGCTGCATCATCAGAGGACGTTCTCCCAGAGGGCGTCGATGGACACCCGGAGCTGTCGGTAGACCAATACGGAAAGGAGCGAACGATGGGCCGAATCGTCGGGAGCGTCGTTGGAGGATACGTAGTGATGTTCGCAGTGGTGTTCGTTCTGATGTGGGTTGCGTATGCCCTGTTCGGAGCCAGCGGTTCGTTAGCCCGGTAGCTGGGATGTGTCGGGGCTGTGGATCGTCGTGACGGTGGTCGTCGGGCTTGGCGCCGCGATCGCCGGCGGATTCGTCTGCGCGCTGATCGCCCGAGATCCTCGCGGTCCCAAGTGGCTTGTCGCGGTGGTCGTCGCGCTCGGTATTCTCTTTGCCATTCCCGTCCTGACCGGTGCAGGTGCAGCGGCGACCGGCGGCCCTCGTCCCGAGGACGTGCCGATGTTCGAGGCCATGATGAACGCCATCCAGCCCGTGTGGGTCGCGTTGCTCAACTCCCTGCTCGGAGCGGTTGGCGTGCTCGTGGGGGCCAGAATGCACGCTGGTGGCCAGGCGTGACGTTCGGCATCACCGCACTCCTTGGTGCTGTGGCGCCCCCAACTCCTCCGTCACCGGGCGCTCCGGCCATCTCCCCATTCGTCGCGTCGCGGGATTACTTTGGGCGAGATGAGTCACCCGGTCGGCCGCATCGTGGCACTTGGTGAGGCGGAGGAGACGGGTGGCGTCAAGCGCATGGGTTCGTGGCATTCGGGGTTATATCTATGGCGCCACCCGACGGATGGATGATGCGCGCCACCTGTCGCGAGCGTCCACCCGCTGGAGAGGTCGGACGACTCTTCTCGGAGATCGAGCCCGTCGAGCCGAAGGACAACTAGGATCACGCTGCCATGAGTGAGACGCCCCTGACCCCCAACGAGGCCGACCTCCTCCGGCACCATTTCTCGGAGCGCTTCCGTCACGACTGGTGGGCGAACGACACGCTGTTGACCTTTCTCGAGCAGCAGCCAGGTGTCCGGCGCACCGCAGCTTACGAGGCCGGTCTCCAGGAGGCGTGCCACCTGTTTGGTCACTTGGTCGCGACGGAACTCCTGTGGCTGGGACGCGTCGAGAGCTCGGAGGACGTGGCGGTCCCCGTCTGGGGTACTCGTGAGCCTTCCAAGCTGCGTGCCTTACTCGGTCAGGCCCGCTCCAAGTGGAAGGCCCTGCTCGATTCCCTCGCGCCATCGGACTGCTGGCGCGTCGTGACCTATCGGAACACCACTGGGCAGACGTACGAGAATACGCTCATACAGATCATCGCCCACGTTCTCAATCACTCGACCCACCACCGGGCACAGGTTCTCGCCGTGCTCCGAGATCTCGAGCTGGAACCACCGGGTTTGGACTACATTGTGTATCTCAGGCTCCCACGGGCAGATCGATAGCTCAAGGTGGGCGTGACTGGCTGTATTCGGGAGTCTGCTTGGCCGTCGCTCCTTGATATTTTCACGTTGCTTTCACGGTTGCGAGGCCACAGTTCGTCGGTTGGAATCTACCCGCTTGAACCCGCTCGTCTCGTCCGAGCGCCGAAGAGAGCGGCGCGGCTCTCTGCCCAGAAAGGGAGGAAGTTGGTCATGACCAGACGTGCAGCCCTCGGAGGAATCGTGCTGACAATGATCGGCGTGAGCACCGCGGCTGCCCAGCAGACGCTGGTGGAGCAGGCGCGGTTTGCATTCAGGCCGATTCCTCACGAGCCGCCCGCCGTCGAGGGCCTCGAGGCCACTCCCGCGCGGGTGGAACTCGGCAAGATGCTGTACTTCGAGCCGCGCTTGTCGAAGAGTCATACCATCAGTTGCAATACGTGCCACAGCGTGGGGATGGCTGGAATCGATCCGCTGGAGACATCCATCGGCCATCGGTGGCAGCGCGGTAGCCGGAACGCGCCAACGGTGTTCAACGCCGTGTTCAACACCGCTCAGTTCTGGGACGGCCGAGCCAGCGATCTCGAAACGCAGGCTGCGGGGCCGCTCCTGAACCCCATCGAGATGGGGAGCAGTCCCGGCGACATCGTGAAGCGACTGAAGGCGATCCCGGGCTATGTCGCCCGATTCCGTGAGGCGTTCCCCGGGCAGGACGACCCCATCACTTTCGAGCATGTCCGCCGGCTGATTGCGTTGTTCGAGGCGACACTCATCACGCCCGACGCGCCATTCGACCGCTACCTCCGCGGTAATGAAGATGCCATGACAACCGAAGAGAAAAACGGGCTGCGGGTCTTTCTGGAGAAAGGGTGCGTGCAGTGTCACCATGGCGTCAACGTGGGTGGTGGGCGGTACGCTCCGTTCGGGGTCGTGGAGGTGCCGGGCGCCGACCTCTTGCCACGTGAAGATAAAGGCCGCTTCAACGTCACTCGGACCGCAGACTCCGAGTATGTCTTCAAGGTCCCGGGCCTGAGGAATGTGGTGCTCACCGCACCCTACTTCCACTCCGGAAGAGCGTGGGACCTCCGGCAGGCGGTGGCAGTGATGGGGACGTCGCAGCTCGGCGCCGCGCTCAATGACGACGAGGTCGACGAGATCGTTGCATTCCTCTATTCACTCACTGGTCGGCAACCCGTGGTCACGTATCCCATGTTGCCGCCCAACGGGCCGGATACACCCCGGCCCGAGCCCTGATTGAAGGGAACCGATCACTGTTGAGGGGGCTGCGATGCGACGGGGCCTCGTCTTCGCTCTCTTTGGAGGCGCTCATCGGTCGGTTCGACACGGCTTCTAGCGGGAATCAGAGGCGGTCCGAGCGACGCGTGCATCCCGTGCACGAGACCTCACTCCGTCGGTACGGTGCGCGCCAAGTGTAATCTTTAGATCGAGCATGATGTTGCCCAAGACGCTCCCGAGGGAGACCTGGACCATGCGTACGCTGATCAGCGCCCTGACTGTCTTGTCACTGGTTGCGCCCAAGCTCGGTGCGCAACGCATTCCCAGTTTCCGCGACCACTTCGGGTTCGAGATCGGCGAGGACCGGAAGCTAGCCGACTGGGGTCAGCTGGTGAGCTGGTACGAGCTCCTGGCCGGCCGAAGCCCCCGCGTGACGCTCGATACGCTTGGCCAAACGACCCTCGGCCAGCCCTTCATCATGCTCACGATCACGAGTGTCGAGAATCATGCCCGCCTCGACGAGCTGCACGACATTCAGATGAAGCTCGCTGATCCCCGGCGCGTGCCGAGCGACCAGGAGCTGTCACGGCTGCTGGATGAGGGGAGAACGGTCGTGTTGGTCACGCATGGGATCCACGCGACCGAGGTGGGTGGCCCACAGATGGCTGCGCGGCTCATCCACCACCTTGCCACGTCCGGCGACCAAAGCGTCCGAGAGATTCTCGACAACGTGATTCTCCTCGACATCCCGTCATTGAATCCGGATGGTCTGCGGATGATCGTGGACTGGTACCGCCCGCTCGTGGGGACCGAGTTCGAAGCCGCCTCGCTCCCGATGCTCTACCACTACTACGTCGGGCATGACAACAATCGGGACTGGTACGCCTTCACGCAGATCGAGACCGAGCTCACCGTGACCGAGGCTCACAATGCTTGGCACCCGCAGATTGTCCACGATATCCATCAAACTCGGCAGAACGGCGCCCGGATCATCATGCCGCCGTTCATCGATCCCTGGGAGCCGAACATCGATCCGCGGCTCACGGGGGCGGTGAACCAGCTCGGGGCTTATATGGCCGCCGAACTCCTCAAGCAGGGGAAGACCGGCGTGGCCATCCACGCCGTGTACGATGCGTTCACGCCTGCTCGCGCCTACCAGCACTACCACGGCGGAGCCCGGATACTCACCGAGACGGCCTCCATCCGGCTCGCGACGCCTATCACACTTGCCCCGGAAGCGCTCGGCGCCAACCGGGGGTTCGACGCGGCAACGAGAGGCTGGAACTTCCCGGCGGTGTGGCCCGGTGGTGAGTGGCACCTCGCCAACATCGTGGACTACATGCAGTCCGGTGTCATGGCCCTGCTGACTCACGCTGCGAGGAACCGCCGCTTCTGGCTCGAGAACTTCTACGAGATCAACGAGAGCGCGGTCGCCGGGTGGGCGGAATGGCCGGCCGCGTGGGTTCTTCGAGAGGGATCCACAGGAAAGACGGGACTCGACGCGGTACTGCGGATACTCCGAATCGGTGATGTCGAAGTGCACACGGCGCGTCAGCCCTTCACGGCGGGTGGTCACCGCTACGCGGCCGGCACCCACGTGGTTCGCATGAACCAGCCCTACGCGTCCTTTGCCCAGACGCTCCTCACTCGTCAGAAGTATCCGGACCTGCGACTGTATCCCGGTGGCCCGCCGCTGCCGCCGTACGATGTCACCGCTCACACCCTCCCGCTCCTGATGGGGATCGAGGCTGTCCCCCTGGCTGAGGCTCCGCCGGTGCGGCTCTCGGCCCCGGTCGCGGTGCCAACCGTACGATATCGAGCCCCTTCGGAGCTCGTGGGACGCGCTGCGCCGCGGATCGGCGTCTACAAGTCGTGGCGGGAGCCCATGTCCGAAGGGTGGACTCGCTGGGTCTTCGACCAACACGGGATCGCGTACGACACGTTGCATGACGCCGACGTGCGCAAGGCGCCGCTCGAGGCGCGGTACGATGTGTTGCTATTCGAGGACCAGCCGGCTGGGGACATCGTGTACGGTTGGGCAGCCGAACAGATGCCGGCCGCGTACGCGGGCGGGTTAGGCTCGTCGGGCGTGCAGGCCGTTCGGCGGTTCGTGGAGGCGGGCGGTCGGGTGATCGCCATTGGGGAGGCAACCGATTTCGCTGTCGAGGCGTTCGACCTCGGGATCGAGAGCACCGTGGCCGATCTTGCCCCGCAAGAGTTCTATATTCCCGGCTCCATCCTGAAAGTCAGCCTCGAGCCGGAAAGTGCCATCACCGGGGGCATGCCGGCCCAAACGGCCGCGTGGTACTGGGAGAGCAGCAGGGCGTTCGAGACGAGTCGCGACGGTGTCCGCGTGGTGGCCCGCTATGGCATGCACGATCCCCTGCTATCGGGTTGGGCTCTCGGGCTCGAGCACATCGCCGGAAAGCCCGCGCTCGTCGAAGTGCCGGTTGGCAGAGGATCCGTCGTGTTGTTCGGTTTTCCGCCCAACTACCGCGGGCAGACGATCGCGACGTGGCCGCTGCTGTTCAACGCCATGCGATATCGGCGAGCTGCCATGGGAGATGGGTGAGGTGCCCAGCGAGGACGCGTTCTCCGAGCCGCGAATGGCCCGGGGTTGAGAGAGTGGCTTCTTTCGCGATCGGGCGAGGGTCGCCTGCGAGGGAGCGCACGTCCCGATTCCCATTGCCGGTGTTTCGGCCCATGCACGGTGACTCGTCCCCCCGTTCTTCCCTCAGCCCGGAACCGACATGGCTCAGCGACTTAGCACCACCGCCGTCCTGAAGCTCGAGGCCCTCGAAGAGGCCAAGCGAAAGTGGGATCGCGTGCACGGTCTCTTGGAGCAGGCTGCCACGCAGGTGGGCACCCGGGGGCACTTCCTTCGGCAATGTCGTCGTGCATCGCAAGAAGTCAGTAGGGTACTCGACGGCAGCGGGTTTCGAGGCTTGGCGGACACGGTCGATCAAATGGAGTTCGTGATCAAGCGGCCGGGCAGCTTTCACGCGCGGCTCGGCACGCTGCGCGAAGTGATCAGCTCTGTGTACAAGGGCATCGAGAGTGCGGAGCGCGCGGTTCGCGATGCCGACCGGAAACCTGCGACTGAGTGATCGTCTGTTCCGGCGTTCACCCTACGAAGGCCGAGGCGAGTTCGACGTTGCGCGGTCCGCGTTGAAACGCGAGGGAGTAAGCACCTCGCTGCCTCAAGCTAGGTCGGTCACATCTCGACCCGATGCATGAACGGAGCCCGCGTTGTGTGGACCCAAGATCGAATCCGAGCGTGGTTCGTGTGGCCAGCCCGCGCCGAGCAGGCGGGTCGGCTACCGGAGCGCAGAGGGCGGACCTGCTGGCACTCTCCGCTGCGCGTCGCGACCTGCGTCTACAACATCGCTTTCACGCTCGTCTGCCTGAGCTTTCTCCCGGACGTGGTCGTCGGGCAAGACGGGGTCCGCATCCTGCCGCCGCGATCTCACATCCCCCAGCTCTACGCCGACCCGCGGGAACCGACGATCACCGGCCAGGTGCTGTTCGTGACAGACGGTCCCAGCTCGTTCGAGGAGGGTGCAGAAAGCCACGTCGGCTTGGGCGCGACAGTCCCAGTCTTGCGCCTAGCCGGAAACTCGTCGCAGCATGCCGTTGTCATCGGCGTTCAGATGGGCGTGTTCGCCCGGTTCGTGCTTCGGTTGAACGATCGAGATCTCATCAGCACCGATTGGGTGTTTGCCGCGCCGTTGGTCTGGCACCGGGGGCGCAGCTGGATCCGAATGAGGTACCTCCATTGGAGCGCGCACCTGGGTGACGAGTATATCGAGCGGTTCGAAGTCGAGCGCCTCGACTTCGCCCGGGACTCCGGGGAGCTGCTTGTCTATCTGCAGGTGCTTTCGTGGCTCGGGGTGTACGGGGGCGGAGGGTACGCCTTCAACGTCCAACTCAGGGACGGAAAGCGGTTTGGGTTCCAGGCAGGCGCGCAGGCCGACGGGCCCCAGGTCTTGCCCGGCGTGGATCTCTACGCCGCCCTCGACCTCCGCATGGACCAGGATGCCGCATGGGATCCACGAGTCAACGCCCAGGCCGGCCTGCGCCTCAGCACCGTGGGGCAGCGAACCGCGCGGCTGGCGCTGGATGTCCTCACCGGTCCCACCCCGCAAGGGCAGTTCGTCGGTCTCCACACCACGTTCGTCAGTCTCGGTCTGTACTTCGATCTTTGACGGGCTGACCGACTGGTCTGCTGCCAGGCCGCGAGGGCCGCGCCGCGCCCGGGCTTGATGGGGTGCGCGAAGCGGACGTCACGGTGGGCCTGGATTACGGGCCTTGGGTGCCGTCAGCGGGGTTCATTGGAGGATGTATCTGGCGACAGATGTACACGCGGCGCTGCGGGTCGCCGGAGCAAGGACCGGCTAACAGATCCTGGGCAGTTGATCCCCAGGCAGCATGTCCACGACCCGCATGCCGCCGATCCCGGTCTTGAGCGCCACAATGCCGGGGTGTTCGGCCACGACGGTGCCGACGATGCTGGCCTCCTCGCCCAGGGGATGCGACCGCAGCGCCGCCACGGCCTCCCGAGCCCGCGACGCCTCCACGAAGGCCAGCAGGATGCCCTCGTTGGCCACGTAGAGGGGGTCGAAACCCAGGATCTCGCAGGCCGCCTGCACGGGACCGGGGATCGGGAGGCGCTCCTCGTCGAGTTCGATCCCCACGTTGGCCGCGGCCGCGATCTCGTTGAGCGCGCTGGCCATCCCGCCGCGGGTGGGATCGCGCAGCACCCGCACCGCGCCGCCGACCTGTTCGCGCGCCCGCTCGACCAGTGGGCAGAGGTTGGCGGAGTCGCTCTCGATCTCTACCTCCAACTCGAGCCCCTCTCGCACCGCCATGACGGCGATCCCATGCCGGCCGATCGGTCCGCTCACAATCACCGCGTCGCCGACCTGCGCGCGCTCCGGGGCGGGTGCGAAATCCGGGTCCAACTCGCCGATCCCCGTGGTGTTGATGAACACGCCGTCGGCCTTGCCGCGCTCCACCACCTTGGTATCGCCGGCAACGAGCGGCACCCCGGCATCTTTGGCGGCAGTTGCCATGGCCCCGACGATCCGGTCCAGCAGATCGAAGGGGAGCCCTTCCTCGAGCACGAACCCGGCGGACAGATAGCGCGGCCGCGCGCCCATCATCGCCACGTCGTTGAGCGTG
>JBDHDH010000020.1:0-40837 GCA_039591615.1 Gemmatimonadota bacterium
GCCGGTCCTGCACGTCCCGGTCCCCTTCCGGGTTCGGCGGCGAGAGATGGGCCGAGCCGGTACGCTGAGCCGACATGCGGCGGGGCGCCCGGGATGTCGCCACCGCACGAACCTCCTACCGCTTCCTGACTCACCGATTGCAGACATGTGCAGGGCAACGCTGCCACAGCATCGGACCGTGAAGCCATTCCCACCATGTTCCAGCGACACGTGGGCGGCGCGGGGCCCGAACCCGATTCGACGGGTGAGCAACCTCGAGGGCTGCTCAGGCGTGATCCACCGAGCGTGGCAGCGCCGGTTCGACTTCTTACGGGACGGCACCAAATAGTCCGGCCCTCGGTTTCGTCAGCGGAACCGAGGGCCGGTCACATCGTGGGGCCGGTCTAGGCGCTGGCGTGCAGAGCGAAGGCGGCACCTTGGGGGTCGAGGCACTGAACGATCATGTCGCCGCCGGGAACCTCCATCGGGCCGTTCAGTATCTGGCCACCCAGGCCAGTCACGTTCTCCACCGCCTTGCTCACGTCCGGAACCCTCGTGTAGTACAGCCAAAACGGCGGTCCAGGTATCTCGGCGCTCTTGTTGAACATCCCGCCGAGCGTCTGCTCACCTCTCCCGAACATCTGGTAAACACCCATCTCACCCATGTCCATGGACTCAGTCTTCTTCCAGCCGAATAGCTTCGCGTAGAAGGCGAAGGCTGCCTCGTGATCCGTCGTAGCCAGCTCGTGCCAGGAAAACTCGCCGCTCATGGGCGGACCCTCGTGTCCCGGGTGCTCTCCCGCCGGTGCATATAGCGAGAAGACGGCGCCTTGGGGATCTTGCAGGACCGCAAAGCGGCCTACCGAGGGGATGTCCTGGGGTGCCACGAGGATCGTGGCCCCGGCGTCTGCGGCGTCTCTCGCCGTCGCGTCCACGTCGGGCGTGCCAACATAGCCTATCCAATGCGGCGGCGCGCCGGCCGCCTTCGCTTGTTCCGGCAACAGCATCACCCCACCAACGGGCGTATCGCCGTTCATCCACATCGTATAGGGAGTCCCCGCACCCTCGAACAGGGTCGTCCCCCACCCTACCACCTTGGTGTAGTAGTCCTCCGCAGCTTTGGGATCGGACGTTAGCAGTTCGTACCACACGAATCGCCCACGGATGTCTGACGCCATGATTCTCTCCCGTATTCAGCTAGACTCGACAACGTTGAGATCTACCGACCTCCGAAAAGTACGCCCGTGCACCGGCGGCCGTAATGCGTCGCCAACCCCGCAATTTCGCAGGAGCTTCGATACATCGCCTCACAGCGGGCGTGTGAGTTCCGTCACCGCCTATGTTGCTCAGATTCACCATGTTAGGGCGAGGCGGTAAACCGGTACCTTGTCATCAGGTGGTGGATGTTCTCGAACGAAATCGGGAGGACTGGCGTGTGTCGCCTGTTTCTGGTCGCAGTGCTCAGCACCGCCATCGTTGCGTGCACGAAAAGCGATCCTGCCGGGCCGAACCCGAACGAAGGGTCACCCGCCGCTGTGACTGCCGTCTCGGGAGACGGGCAAACGGCTCCCGCCGGAGCGGCCGTCCCGGTGAGCCCCGCCGTGCGGGTGGTTGACGCCGCCGGCACCCCAGTCTCCGGAGTCTCCGTGACCTTCTCGGTGACGTCGGGTGGCGGCTCGGTGACGGGGTCGCCGGCTACAACAGGTTCCGATGGGGTGGCGACCGCCGGGAGCTGGGTGTTGGGGGCAACCCCCGGACCCAACGAGTTGTCGGCTCGAGTAGGATCCCTACCGCCGGTCACGTTCGCTGCAACCGCCGTCTCGGGCTTCGACATCGAACTGCGATACCTCACCAGCGCAACCAGCGCACAACGCCAGGCGTTCGACAATGCCTCGGCGCGGTGGAGGTCCATCGTCATCGGTGACCTATCCGACATCATGCTCGATGCGCAGCCCGGGCAGTGCGGATCCAACTCTCCCACGCTCAGCGACACGGTGGATGACTTACTCATCCTCGTCTCCGTGGAAGCCATCGACGGCCCGGGCGGCGTCCTTGGCACTGCCGGCCCCTGTTTCGTGCGCCTGCCAAGCAACCTCCCGATTCTCGGGCAAATGCGTTTCGACACCGATGACCTGAATGCGCTAGAATCCAATGGCAACCTGGAAACGGTGATTCTCCACGAGTTGGGCCACGTGCTGGGCGTGGGTACACTCTGGCTCCCAGAGGGATTGCTCGCGGATCCGTCTCTCTCGGGGGGAACGGACCCGCACTTCACCGGCTTAACAGCCATCGCTGCGTTCGACACCGTGGGGGGTGCCTCGTACACTGGTGCGAAAGTCCCCGTGGAAGACACCGGTGGCCCTGGGACGGCCGACGGCCACTGGCGGGAGGCGGTGCTGGACGACGAGTTGCTCACGGGCTTCCTCGAGCCGGGGCGCGCGAACCCTCTCAGCGTGGTGACGGTCCGGTCGTTGGAAGATCAGGGATACGCGGTGTCCGTGGACGCAGCGGACAGCTTCTCCATCCCAAGCTCCTCCGCCGCCTCGCCACCGGACCGGGCAGGTCCGGAGGTGGTAATGCTCAACGACATCTGGCGAGGACCGATCTACGGAGTCGACAACAGGGGACAAGTGATCCGTGTGGTACACCCGTAGCGCGCACGCCAATCGATCGGTGCAGCCGATTCCGGTGTTCCGCATTCTCGGGCTGGTGACCGTGGTGCTCATTCTCAGGGGGTGCGCTGCCCATCGGGTGGAACGACAGGAATCGGCCGCCTGTGCACCCGTAGACGAACAGCAGTTGGCCGCTGGTGTTCGCGCCGAGGCGCTGGAAGGGGCCTTTCGCCTCACGCTCGTCGCGACGAACGGTCCGAAGCGGGGGGAGTCCGCTGCCGGACGCCTGGTCCTCGTTCTGAACGACAGCGCCATGCGCCGAATGGAGGAGCCCGGGGGTACCTACCGGTTGGATGCCCACATGCCGCTGATCGGAACAACCGACCTCGCTGTGGAGGACGTGGGTGCGGTTCGCCTCGGTGACCTCGAATCGTCGGATTCAACTCGTCCGGGCGTCGCGCTACTGGAGCGGCGCGTCGTGGAGCCAAACGACACGACACGAACGGAGATCACGCTCCGACTGGGTTCCGAAGCGAATCGGCGGGATGTCGTGCGGTTCGACGGTGGGTTCATGGCCTTGTCCGTCCATTCGGTGACCGAGCACGCGTTTCATGGGACGTGGGCGAGTGGCGTTCGCGAGCCCGCTGCCAGGGGCTACTTCTGCGCCACCCGATCTGAGACGCCATAGGACGGGGACCGGGCGCGCACCCCGATCGTCGCTCTGGCGCCGGTGATCTGCCCGTGGGATCACCGGCGTTCTTGCGTGAACTGGCTCGGTCCCGGTCATCAGGCGTACATTTCCGCTCATTGGGAACCGATTTCGTGCACCGTTCCCCGCGCTCATGGTCGTGTGGGAAGGGCATCCCCAGGGCTTCGAGGGTCGGATGGACGCCAAGCAGTATTTCACAGATATCGAGCTGGAGTTCGGGAGGCTGAAGCGCCTCGCCGAAGTCGCGATAGCGCAGGTGAGCGACGAAGCGTTCTTTCAGTGCATCGACTCGCAATCCAACAGCATCGCCATGCTGGTGAAGCATGTGGCGGGCAATCTGCGGTCTCGCTGGCGCGATTTTCTCACGGCCGACGGGGAGAAACCCGATCGGCATCGCGACACCGAGTTCGTCATGGAGGCCACAGACACGCGAGAAGAGCTCCTGGGCCGCTGGCAGCGCGCTTGGGCGCTTCTCTTCGAGACTCTGGGTTCCCTTTCGCCTAACGATCTGCAGCGGACCGTCTCCATCCGTGGCGAGGCGCATTCCGTGCCCCAGGCCCTCAATCGCGCACTCTCACACTACGCGGCTCACACCGGTCAGATCGTGCTGTTGGCCAAGCATTGGGCCGGAGAGCGGTGGCAGACGCTGAGCATCCCCCGCGGACAGTCCGATGCCTACGATGAGAACCCGACGCCCTACATGCGGGCGAGCGGGTCGAGTCGTGACGCTACTCATTCTGATGCCCTTCCCTCGGGCGGCTAATCCCTTCGAGAACCTCTACGGCGTGCGCCAGCGTTCGACGCTCGGCCGGTGAGAGCTCTCGCAGGTCTCGCGCGAGCTTCGCCACACGACGTGCCCGACCGCGCTCCAACAACCGCCGGCCCAATGGCGTGGCGCTGAGCCACTGCACTCGGGCATCGTTGGGGTCAGCGGAGCGGGTAACCATCCCCTGTTGCTCGAGTTCCCTAACCATTCGAGAGATGGTCGGGGGCTGCACCTGCTCTCTCTCCGCCAGCTCGCCAACCGTCACCGGTCCCCCAAACACGATGACCGAGAGCGCCGACAGACGGGACGGGCTGATCCCGGAGGCTGCGTCTTCAGCACGCAATCGCCTCAGCAGATGGATCGCCGCCGAGTGCAGGCGATCTGCCACCCATTCCGCGTTGACGGCTTGACGACCCTTCGATCCCATGACATAATTTAGTTAGCTTAGCTAAGTATTGTTTCCGCGGCGCGACCTGTCAACCACTACCAGAGCGTCAGATTCTCGGGGAGGTCTGCATGAGCACCAAGACGACCGCCATCGATGTCCAGGGGATTGGCCAAATCTACGTCACTGCTCACGACTTGGAGCGGGCCACCACCTTTTACCGTGACGTGCTGGGGCTCCAATTCCTTTTCGAGGCATCGAACATGGCGTTCTTCCAGTGCGGCGACGTGCGCGTGATGTTGGGAGTGCCGGAAAAGCCCGAGTTTGATCACCCGGCTTCGATCATCTACTACCGGGTTGGCGACATTCAACAGGCCCATCGGGCCCTACTTGAGCGTGGAGCTCACTTCGAGAGGGAGCCCATCGTCGCGCACAGGACGGACGCGTATGAGCTTTGGCTTGCCTTCCTGCGGGACTCGGAGGAGAACCTCCTCGCGCTGATGAGCGAGGTTCCGATCGGCTAACCTGGGCCGCGAGGGGGGGAGCGCCTTCCACCCTGAGTCCTGCATACCTGTGTCGGGGTGTCGCGTCCCAGCGGAGTGCGACACCCGACACCGATTCGTCTAGCGCCCCCCCGAAGCCAACCCAGGGACGTCGCTCAGCGCCGTCAGTATCCCATCCAACTCTTCCCGGAGCATCGCATAGCGCTGCTGAGCGTCCCGACCGGGCTTCTGGTCGGCAGTCGTCGACATGCCGTAGAGGTACCGGAGCTGGGCAATGAGCATGGGCTGCGCGTACCGGATACCGTCCGCCGATGCCGTTGCGAGTTTCGACTCGATTCTCGCGAGCCGATGGATCGCCTCCTGTGACCCACCTTGTTGCTCGAGGCGCTCGAGCCCTCGCCGCGTGCGTGCCAACGCTATCTGTGCCTCGGTCAGTGCATCGCGGATCTTGAGGTTCAGGTCCAACTGTTCTCGGAGATCGGCGAGGCTGACCCCGGCCGCTGTCACCCTTGGATCCATCTTCACCTGGAATCCCTGGGTGAGGCGCTGATCACCGACACTGAAACGCGCCTCGTAGCGCCCTGGCACGGCCATCGGACCCCGGCGGCCCGCATCGTCCACATCCTCGTCCCACGCGCCCGGATGCCGGAGGTCCCAGATGAACCGATGGAGTCCAGCCGCCTTGTCGAGCGCGGGTGTCCCGGCACGTACCAGGACCGGCGCCCGCATGCCTTGCTCGACTTCGGGGGTTTCACCTGGTCCGTCGCTCGAGAACGCCCTGAGGACGTTCCCTTGCGAATCCAGAATCTCCAGCGTCACCTCACCCGCGGGCTCTTCGGCCAGATAGTAGTAGATCATCGCACCGGGATCCGGATACTCGGGATCGGTGGGTGCACTGACCCGGAACCCCCCAACCCGATACCGTATCCTGTAGGCATCCCGCGGCGCGAAGAGGTGAGCAGGCGATGAAGCAATCTGGTGATCGAGCTGATGGAGCGGGCTGACGTCGTCGAGGATCCAGAACCCACGGCCCATGGTGGAGATGGCGAGATCCTTGCGCACGACCTTGATGTCGGTGATTGGCACGACCGGCAGATCTTGCTGAAACGGTTGCCAGTTGGCACCGTCGTCAAACGAAACGAACATCCCAAACTCAGTGCCGGCATAGAGCAGGCCTTCGCGATCGGGATCTTCGCGGATCGCCCGAGTCGGATAGTCGGCCGGAATCCCATTCGTCCCGGTCGTCAGGCGGGTCCATGTCTCGCCGTAGTCATTGGTCCGATAGACGTATGGCCGCCAGTCGTTGAGCAGGAAACGATAGACCGCGATGTATGCCTTCCCAGGACGATGCGGCGAGGGGTCGATGCGGTTCACGCGACCGTCGGGTGGGAGATCCTTCGGTGTCACTTCCGTCCACGTCCCTCCCCCGTTCCGTGTGACGTGGACCGGACCGTCGTTCGCTCCCACCCAGATGACCCCCGGCTCGAGGGGTGATTCCTCGACGACGTAGAGCGTCGAGTAGTGCTCCTCCCCGGTGATATCTCGTGTTATCGGTGTGCCGGAGACCACCTGATACTGGGGTTTGAACGCCGTGAGGTCCGGTGAGATCCGATCCCACGTCTTGCCGCCGTCCCGTGTCCTGTGCACGAACTGCGATCCGTGGTACACGGTGTTGGGGTCGTGGGGCGAAACCTCGATGGGTACGGTCCGGTGGAAGCGATACATGAGGTCCTTCGGATTGTGCCCGTACAGGTTCTGAGCACCCACGTAGTACTGCTGCTCCTGCCCTGTCCGACGGTCATAGCGGCCAAACCGACCCTTGCAGTTGGCGAACACGACGTCCGGATTTCCCGGCTGCGGGACGGCCGGTCCGGTCTCACATCCGCCGATGGCGCGCCAATAGCCTTCGGTGCCCGACGGCGGCAAATAGGGAGGTAAACTGGGGACGGCAATGGTGGTGTTGTCTTGCTGGCCAGCGTAGACCCAATACGGAAACTGGTCGTCCAGATCCACCTGATACAGTTCCGCCGTCGGTTGGTTGTGCTGGCTGGACCACGAGTCGCCCCCGTTCAGCGTCACGTTGGCCCCTCCATCATTGGACTGGATAAAGAGCTGCGGATTGTCGGGGTTGATCCACATATCGTGGTTATCCCCGTGGGGCGTCCGAAGACGCTTCCACGTCTCGCCTCCGTCCGTCGACTTGTAGAACTCTTCGTCGTTCACGTACACGACATCGGCGTCCGTCGGGTCGGCATCAACGTTGGTGTAGTAAAAGGGGCGGTTGAGCAGCGGGTTGTAGCTCGTAATCTGCCGCCAAGTCTCACCCCGGTCGTCGGAGCGGTACAGACCGTCCTCGGGCTCCGGCGCCTCGATGAGCGCATACACGCGGTTGGGATCGGCCGGTGACACCGCGAGGTCACTCTTTCCAATCAAGCCCCCTGGGAGCCCGCTCGTGAGCTTCTGCCAGGTTTCACCGCCATCCGTCGATCTGTATGCCCCCCCTTCGCGCGCGCCGGAAATGATGGTCCACGGTTTTCGTTCACCGCGCCACATGGATGCGTAGATCGTCCTGGGGTCATCGGGGGCGAATTCCAGGTCGATCGCCCCAGTGGAGTCCGAGACGAACAGCACCTTCTCCCAGCGAGCTCCACCATTCGTCGAGCGGTAGACGCCGCGATCTGGGGTGGGGCCAAACGGGCTTCCCAACGCGGCAGCGTACACCAAGTCCGAATTGGCAGGGTGAATCAGCACAGCGCCTATCTGCCCCATGTTGCGGAGTCCGGTGAATTCCCACGTCTCACCGGCGTCCATCGACTTGTACATCCCGCGACCCGTGATGACGTTGGACCGGATGCCGTCGGAGCCGGTCCCGACATACAGAATACTGGGGTCGGCGTCGAAGACGCGGATACTTCCGATGGAACCGGTCTGCTGGAAGAAGCCGTCCGAGATGTTGTTCCAGGTGATCCCGTAGTCACTCGTCTTCCAGACTCCACCTCCGACAGCACCCATGTAGAACGTGGACGGGTGGGCTCGGTGCCCCGCTACGGCGGTCACCCGGCCGCCGCGTGCCGGTCCGATGTTGCGGTAGGTGAGCCCGTTCAGCAACGCGTCGCCGTACGCCGCGTCCTGAGGGCGCACCGACGACTGAGCGACTCCGTCCACTGCTGACGACGTCATTGCGAGGGTGATGATACCGATGGAGACGAGTGACGCGCGCATGATGACATCCTGAGAGTGTGAATCGAGGAAGATGGAGCACGGCCTCAGTGGATTACGAGCCTCCTCCTGTCCGCGCGGCGAGCTGACGATCGATCATGAGCAGTCCAGGCGGGCTGTCGCCGGCCATGTTTACCTGAGCAATGATGTCGCTGACCGTACGCTCCTCCTCGACCTGCTCGGTGATGAACCACTGGAGCTCGAGCTGTGTGGGGTAGTCTTTTTCCTTCACCGCGAGCTCGTAGAGTCTGTGAATGGCTTCGGTCACTTCCTGCTCGTGGGCCAATGCCTGCTCCATGCCCGCGAGCGGGCCCTTGAAATCGTGCGGCGGCTTGTCGAGGGCCTGGAGCACCAGGCGACCACCTCGGTTCGTAATGAAGTCAACCAGACGCTCGGCGTGTGAGATCTCTTCCTGATACTGCAGCCGCATCCAGTGGGCGAAGCCCGGGAAGTTCTGGGCCTCGAAGAACGCAGACATCGAGAGGTAGAGGTAGGCGGAATAGAACTCCCTGCCGATCTGATCGTTGATTCCGGCTTCGACAGCCTTGCTGTGCATGAGCAGCTCCAGGGATTCGGATTCGCGTTTGATGGGTTGGAATAACCACTTGAGGACTGGGAATTTAGGGCCGCGAGCCGGGCATGACCAGGGAGGGAGTGGGAGGCGGACCGGACGGATACCGGTGTCGATGCACCCCCCGGATCTCAACGCCGCTCGTTGGGTGATCCCACACCCTCCCTCACAGCCCATTCGAAGTCCGCAACTCGGTCTCAGATTACGGCTTACAGCTTCCTTACAATTCTCGTACCCCCCTCCTACCGCCACGCCTTGCCGTCATCTCCGGCCCGGGTTACTCTCGAAAGCGCCTCCCGCTGGGCGCCGGCCCCGTTCCCGCCTGCCGGCGTGACGGATTGCCGCGTTATCGAAGAGAAGTAGAGTGAGTGAATCGGAATGCAACTGCTGAAACCGAGGCACCCCGCTCGTCCGCGTGGGACCCTGTTGGTAGCGCTGCTGCTCGTTACGCTGGCGCTATCGGCGGCGCTCGCCTATGAGGCCGTGCAGTCGTCCCGCTCCCATCGCGCGACAGCGGAGAGCACGCTTCGCGACTACGCAGGGATGGCTGTGTGGGAGTTCTCCCGCAGAGCAAGAGAGACCCTGGACCATGCCGCTCAGAGGGCACTCTGGCCGGTGGTGGAGAAGATTCCCGCCCCCGATCCTGGGGACGCACTCCCGTCGCCGGCGTTCGTGGCCGAGGTGGCGAGGACCTGGGGATGCGAGGCGTGTCCCAGGGCGGCCGACATTCACTTCTACTTTCGCCTCGACCTCGAAGACCATCACCTCATGACCACCGAACACGACGTTCCCAAGTGGTTCTTGTCTTGGTTGGGGGATACCGTCGCGACTCTCGCGAAAGAGGTGCCGGTTGAGAAACGAGAGTGGAACTTCACCATCTTGGCAGGTCCTCTGGCGGAGCGGTCGGACATCGTCGCGTACTCGATCCTGTTCGGAAGCGACGGTCATCCCCGAGCCGCCTACGGGTTTCACAGCAAGTTCGAAGGGCTACGCCATATCTTTGCTGATTTCTGCAGCAAACGGCCGCTGCTTCCACCGTCGATCATCGGGCATCAGCCGAACGATTCCCTGTTGTACATAACGGTAGAGACGAAGGACGGCCGTCCCGTGTATCAGTCGCCGGTCTCGTACACTGAACGGTTCGCGTCCACGGATACACTCGGCCCTCACTTCGGTGGCATGGTAGCGCAAGCGGCGATCCGACCCGATGCGGCGGAGCAATTGGTGATCGGCGGCTTGCCCCGCTCACGTGTCCCCCTGCTCATGGCACTTCTGCTGCTCACCGCTGGCGTCGGCGCCGCGACCCTCATTCAGCTTCGGCGTGAGCGAGAACTCGCGCGGCTGCGTGACGATTTCGTTTCCGGCGTGTCGCACGAGCTGCGAACGCCGCTGGCACAGATTCGCATGTTCGCCGAGCTGCTCGACGCCGGGAAGCTCCGAACGAGCGAGGAGCGCGAGCGCTCCACCAGGGTCATCAATCAGGAGGCCAGACGGCTCACGCACCTCGTGGAGAACGTCCTGCACTTCTCCCGCGTGCGTCGCGGAACGGCCCGGCTCTCGCGCGAGGAGATCGATCTGGGTCCCCTGATGGACGAGATCACGGAGGGCTTCAAGCCGTTGGCGAACGCCAAAACGGTCGATCTCCGAACGGAAGTCGACGAGGGGATCATCGTCTCGGTGGACGGAGGAGCCCTGGGCCAGGTGGTGCTCAATCTGCTGGACAACGCCGTGAAGTATGGTCCGGTCGGCCAGACCGTCACGCTGCGGGTCCAGCTGATTGAGGACAAGGTGCGTATCTCTGTCGAGGACGAGGGCCCCGGCATCCCAAGAGAAGAACGGGAGCGGGTATGGGCACCCTACCGGCGGCTCCAGCGTGACGTGAACGCCGCGGTCGGCGGAAGCGGGATTGGGCTTGCCGTGGTCCGTGAGCTGACGGCGATGCATGGCGGGCGCGCCTGGATAGAAGACGGAACGGGCGGCACGCGATTCGTCATCGAGATCCCCGGTGCCCGGCGGCGAGGACCACAAGATATGTCGGTCATTACCGGCGAGTTCCTCGCGGCTCAGAGGGAGGCCCAAGCATGAGCCGGATACTCGTCGTGGAAGACAACCCGGACCTTGCCTTCGGGCTGAGGACCGCCCTCGAGGTAGAGGGCTACCAGGTGGGCGTGGCGGAGGATGGACCCAAGGGCCTTACCGAAGCACGGCGATTCGGGCCCGACCTCATCATCCTCGATCTCATGCTCCCGGGAATGGACGGGTATCGGGTCTTGCGTTCCCTCCGTGAGTCCGGCTCCGACGTGCCCGTGTTGATCCTCACGGCGCGCAGCGAGGAGGCGGACAAGGTGCTCGGGTTCACCACCGGTGCGGACGACTACGTTACCAAGCCCTTCGGGCTCCTCGAGCTCCTGGCCCGGGTCAAGGCGCTGTTGCGACGCGCAGGCGTTGGCAGCAACGGCACACACACGGCGATCGCGCAAATCGGCGAGCACCTGGAGGTGAACCTCGCATCACGCACGGTCCACCGGGACGGCACGGAGGTGTCTCTCACACCCAAGGAGTTCGAGCTCCTGCAAGCGTTGCTGAAGCGCCGTGGCGCCGTGGCCTCTCGTCTCGAGCTCCTCAAGGAAGTGTGGGACTACAGCGCAGCAGTCATGACGCGCACGGTAGACATGCACATTGCGGAACTCCGGCGGAAACTCGAGGAGAATCCTTCCCGACCGCGCCACATCCTTACCGTGCGCAAGGTGGGCTATCGGCTCGAAACGTGAGGTCGGCGGGTTTATGCTACGCTAACGCTTCCCAGCCGCATCGATACCCACGACACGTGGCATCTTTCACGAGATGGGCTACCCGTTTCAACCGTAAACGCCCCTGAGGGTTTTTTACAGGCTCTTTACGAGAGCACGACACGTTCCCTACGGGATACAGACCGAATCATCACCCCACACGCGAGACGCAGGTGTAGCTTCCCAGTGGCCATTCAGCACGGCGTGGCTGGGCACTCCGTCGCCAGACGGGGATCTCGTTGGGAGGGCGAGCGGGACCACACGATTCCTGGCTCGGCCACGCCGCCCCGTTCCCGCCAGAGACGTCACCTGGGCGGGCGAGGACCGTCGTAAGGGTTCGCCAGCCTACCCAGCCCCCGATGACAGCAGCTTCATAGCACACAGAGCGATCACCGCTACGCTCCCCTTGCGCCCATGTCCTTGCGTCGGAATCGCTGCGTCAAGACCGCCAGACATCTCGGTGCAGCGGACCGGACCACGGACGGTGCTCGGGATCAAGGGCACATCGTCTCCAAGGCAGCGGCGAGGAAACCGGTTCCGCGACCCCAACGTTCGACAGTGCAGGCGGGCTGACGTCGGGGTGGTGATCCAGGAGCACTAGCATCGGGAAACCTCGAGAAACACTGGTCACTCACCGTCCGGTAGCGAGCACCCCGCAGGACGCCTAGCGGGAGGGGCGCGTACCACCTCGCGGCACCCCCGTCGACCCGTGTATAGTCTCTGCACGAGGATTTGCAGCGACGTCGCCCCCCACATCACCGGTCCGAGCGATACATTCACGGGGCGCAAATCCAGAACGGTCAACCCAGAAGAACGGACGATGAATCCACTCGAGAAACTGAGAGAGCTCGGACAGTCGGTCTGGCTCGACTACATTCGCCGCAGCTTGCTCACGGGAGGCGACCTAGACCGGCTCATCCGGGAGGATGGGGTTCGGGGAATCACGGCCAATCCCACGATCTTCGAGAAAGCCATCGCCGGAAGCGACGATTACGATGAGGCCCTTTGCCGGCTCGTCGCTCAGGATCGGCATGCGGATGTCACGAGCCTCTACGAAGCATTGGCAGTCCAGGATATCCAACTCGCTACAGACATCCTCAGGTCGGTCTATGACGACGCGGATGGGACCGATGGATTCGTGAGCCTGGAGGTCTCACCCGATCTAGCCCACGACACCGACGGAACCGTCGGGGAGGCTCGGAGGCTCTGGAAGGATGTTGAGCGTCCCAACTTGATGATCAAAGTGCCCGCCACCGCGGAAGGGATCCCCGCCATCGAGACACTCATCGCCGAGGGCATCAACGTCAACGTCACGCTCATGTTCTCGCTCGCTCACTACGAGGCCGTAGCGGCGGCATACGTGCGGGGGCTGGAGCGAGCGGCGAACCCCCAGCACATCGCTTCCGTCGCCTCGTTCTTCGTGAGTCGGGTCGATACCGCTGTCGACCATGCGCTCGAGAAGACCGGGAAGTCCGCCGCGAAGACACTCTACGGCAAGGCCGCCGTCGCGAACGCCAAACGCGCGTACCGACGGTACCAGGAGCTGTTTCACGGCGCAGCGTTCGCGGAGCTCAGGAAGCGAGGGGCCCGCCCCCAGCGCGTTCTCTGGGCCAGCACGGGCACGAAGAACCCAGCCTACCGGGACGTGTTGTACGTGGAGGAGCTCATTGGCCCCGACACCGTGAACACGATGCCGCCAGCCACCTTGAGCGCGTTCCGTGACCACGGACGGCCGCGGACATCGCTGTCAGAGAACTTGAATGAGGCTGACGCCACGATTACCAGACTCACCGAGCTCGGGATTGACCTCGACGAAGTCAGCGAGCAGCTCCAACGCGAGGGGGTCGAGAAGTTTGCGGCGTCCTTTGAGACCCTGATGAAAGCGCTCGAGGAGAAGCGCCGCACCATGCAGGGCGAGCAGGTCGCGACCGCGACCTATGAACTCGGCGCGTACGAGTCGAGCGTGCGCGCAAGACTGGAGCGGTGGCGGACAATCAAATTTGGCCGACGCGTCTGGGACAAGGACCCAGCGGCATGGTCCGAGGAGAACATGGGCGAGCTAACGAGTCGTCTCGGATGGCTCGACTTGCCGGAAGCGATGCATGATCAGCTCGACGATTTGAGTGATCTCGCAGACGAAGTCCGATCCGAGGGTATCGAGCACGTGGTGCTCTTGGGGATGGGTGGGTCGAGCCTCGCACCAGAGGTCTTCGCCAAGACGTTGGGAAGCGCCGACGGCTCCCCGTCCCTGACCGTGCTAGACACCACACATCCAGACGCCGTGCGAGCCGTGCAAGGACAACTCGACCACGCGCGGACTCTCGTCGTCGTCTCAAGCAAGTCAGGCACGACCCTGGAGACGCTCTCGCTATTTCGGGCATTCTGGGATGGCATGGGGCGCAACGCCGGGCGCCACTTCGTCGCGATCACAGACCCCAACACGCCGCTTCAGAGATTGGCCGACGATCGCGGATTCCGGCGGGTCTTCCGAGCTCCGCCCGACGTCGGGGGACGCTACTCCGCCCTCTCGGTGTTCGGGCTGGTGCCGGCCGCGTTGATCGGCGCAGATATCCACGGCCTGTTGGATCGAGCGTGGACGATGGGGGAAGCCAGTTCGTTCTGCGTACCGGAGACCTCCAGTCCTGGCCTGCAATTGGGCGCTGCGCTCGGGGAACTAGCGTTGGCGGGTCGAGACAAGGTCACCTTCTTCACGAGCCCTGGTCTTCAGGCTTTCCCGGCCTGGCTGGAGCAGCTCATCGCGGAGAGCACGGGGAAGAATGGCAAGGGAATCGTTCCCGTGGCCGATGAGCCTGTCTACCCACCCGACGGGTACGGCGCGGACCGATTCTTCGTCGCGTTCTCCCTGGACCGGGACGCTTCCGCCGTCGTCGAGCGCACGCTTCGAGCGCTGGAGGAGGCTGGACACCCCGTCGCACGGATCCGGCTGCGCGACACGATCGACCTGGGTCAGGAGATGTTCCGCTGGGAGCTGGCCGTGGCCGGGGCGGGTGCGGTGCTCGGTATCCATCCGTTCAACCAGCCCGACGTGCAACTGGCAAAGGACCTCGCCAGCAAAGCGATGAGCCAGAAACGAGGTGATGTCGCGACGGATCGAGACATCGCATCAATCGACGATGAGAAGCGGGTTGCTGCGCTCGTACGGGAGTGGATGGGCTCGGCACGGGGAGGTGATTACGTGGGGATTCAGGCGTATCTTGCACCGAACGATGCGACTACCGCGCGTCTTCAGCAGCTGCGCGGGGCCATCGCGAACACTCGGCCTCTCGCCACTACCCTTGGTTACGGACCGCGGTTTCTCCATTCAACGGGGCAACTCCACAAAGGAGGTCCCGACTCCGGGCTCTTTCTCCAGCTGGTGGACGAGCCGGTACACGACGTGGCGGTTCCGGAGACCGACTTCACCTTCGGGGCTTTGATCCGAGCGCAGGCCCAGGGCGACTACGGTGCGCTCAAGCAGCGGAAGCGCCGAGTGCTTCGGATAAACCTGGGACGAGAGCCGTTGGCCGGCATCGCCACACTCATCGACGTCCTAGACTGATAACCCAAGGAGTCACTGTATGCAGATCGGCATGATCGGCCTGGGGAAGATGGGGGCCAATATGGCGGAGCGACTGCTCGACGGCGGACACGGTGTGGTGGCATACGATCGATACCCGGAACCGGTCCGAGAGGTGGCAGCGAAGGGCGCAAAGGGGATCGATTCGCTGGAGTCGTTGGTCAGCGAACTCGAGGCACCACGCTCGATCTGGCTCATGGTACCCGCGGGCGATCCGGTGGATCAAGTCCTGGGAGCACTGGGGCCGATGCTCCATGCGGGCGACACGATCTTGGATGGAGGTAATTCCAATTACAAGGATACACTACGCCGGAGCTCAGCGCTGAACGACAGAGCGATTCACTTCATAGATATCGGGACCAGCGGAGGCGTATGGGGACTCGAAGAAGGGTACAGCATGATGGTGGGCGGACCGAAAGAGGCGGTCACGCGCCACGAGCCTGTCTTCGAAGCACTCGCGCCGGGACCGAACCACGGTTGGGGACACGTGGGGCCGAGCGGGGCTGGTCACTTCGTCAAGATGGTCCACAATGGCATCGAGTACGGTCTCATGCAGGCCTACGCGGAAGGCTTTTCCATCATGAAGCACAAGGAGGAGTTCGAACTGGACTTGCATCAAATCGCGGAGATTTGGCGCTTCGGGAGTGTCGTGCGATCCTGGCTCCTCGACCTGACGGCACGGGCGCTCGAGGAGGATCAGTCGCTCGATCAGATCGCTCCGTACGTGTCGGACTCTGGTGAGGGCCGTTGGACGGCGTTCGAAGCCATCGATCTGGACGTGCCCGCCCCAGTGATCTCGCTTGCGTTGATACAGCGGCTTCGTTCGAGGGACCAGGAATCCTACGCCGACCGCCTCTTGTCAGCGATGCGAAATCAGTTCGGCGGGCACGCAGTCAAGAAGGCGGACTGACGATGACATCGGACCACGTCGGCTCGCATCTCTTCGTGATCTTGGGGGGTACGGGAGACCTCGCCCGTCGAAAGCTCCTCCCTGCGCTGTACCACCTCGCGCGGGACCAGCTCCCCGGCAAGGACCACGCCGTTCTGGGGGTGTCTCGGGATACCGAATTGGACGACGCGGGCTTTCGGCAGTGGGCGCGGGAAGGACTCATGGACGCGGGCTTCTCGGATGACGATCTCGGAGACTGGTGCGACAGCAACCTCCACTACCTGGGGATCGGTCAGGATGGCGACGAGCAGTACCGGGCGCTGGCGACGCGGGTCGAAGAGGTCGAGGAGCACCACGGACTGCCAGGAAATCGAGTCTTTTATCTCGCCCTTCCACCCCGTGCTTTTCGTTCCGCGATTTCGGGGCTCGGCCAGGTCGGCCTCAATCGCAGCCCGGGCTGGACCCGTCTCGTTATCGAGAAGCCGTTCGGGAGGGACCTGCAATCCGCTCGAGAGCTGAACGCGCTCGCGCACGCCCACTTCCACGAATCACAGCTCTATCGCATCGATCACTACTTGGGGAAGGAAACGGTTCAGAATCTGTTGGTGTTTCGGTTCGCCAACGCGATGTTCGAGTCGCTGTGGAATCGCGACCGGGTGGCCAACGTTCAGATTACCGTGGCGGAACGCCTGGGCGTCGAGGGGCGAGCGGGGTACTACGATCGAGCTGGCGCGCTGCGCGACATGGTCCAGAACCACCTCACCCAACTCGTGTCACTGATCGGGATGGAGGTCCCCGTCGCCTTCGACGCCGATGCGGTGCGATACGAAAAAGTGAAACTCCTTCGGTCCGTGGGGCACATTCGGCCGCAAGATGTGGTATTCGGCCAGTACAGCGGAGGAACGATCGACGGCCACGTTGCCCCGCGTTACCTGGAGGAACCCGGCGTCGCCGCACAGTCTGGCACCGAGACCTACGTGGCCATGCGTCTCAACATCGAGACGTGGCGATGGCAAGGCGTACCCTTTTACATCCGTACGGGCAAACGGATGGAACGCAGGGTCACGCAGATCGTTGTGACCTTCAGGCATCCACCGGTCTGCCTGTTCGAATCGTTGGGGGGATGCGAGATGCGCCCCAACGTCCTCGTCCTCACGCTTCAACCGGACGAGGGGTTCGCCCTCTGCATCGACCTGAAGGTACCCGGTGAGCCGTTTCGGCTGCGGACGTTACCGCTCGACTTCCAGTACGAGGAAGCGTTTGGCTCGATTCCCGATGCTTACGACACGCTACTGCTGGATGTGCTGCAGGGCGATCAAACGCTGTTCGTGCACGCCGACGAAACGGAAGCTGCGTGGCAACTCTATGCTCCACTCATCGAGCGGCCACTGGAGGTGTACCCCTACGTCTCGGGCAGCTGGGGACCTCCGGAGGCAGATGCGCTGTTGGATCGGGACGGATTTCAGTGGCACGGTCCCGTCTGCGGCGGACGCTAGGCCGTGTGCAGTTCCTGGTGGGCCCAGGCGGCGGCGCCGATGGTTCCCGCGTGCTGGCCAAGGCTGGCCGGCACGACCCGCAACGATTTAACGGCTACGTCCAGCGCACGGATCTCCACCTCGCGGCGAGCGAGGGCCGTCAGCTCACGTATCCCCTCCACCACGCCACCACCCAGAATGATCAGGCATGGATTGAATGCATTGGCGATGGAGGCGAGCCCAGTTCCCAGAGCCCTCGCGACCTCGCTCACAAGATCTTGGGCCATCGGATCTCCCCGATGGAAAGCATCCGCCACCGTTCCGGCGGTGATGGCGCCGTGATCCCCGCCGGCGAGCTCGATGAGCGTGGCTGCCCGGTCGGGCGCAGCCTCGACGGCCTCCCGGGCGCGACGCGCGATAGCCCACCCACCCGCATAGGCCTCGAGACACCCTCGTCGATCGCAGCTGCACCGGCGTCCTTCGACGGCGACCTTCAGGTGGCCCAATTCCCCTGCACTTCCGTCGCAGCCGCGTACGAGCCGACCATCCGAGATGACACCGCCGCCGACCCCCGTTCCCACGAAGAGCGTCACCACGTCGGAGATCCCCCGACCAGCTCCATGTTTCCATTCTCCAATGGTCGCCGCCTGCACGTCGTTCACAACGAACGTGGGCAGTCCCACGGTATCCTGGAGTCGGGTCCGCAGAGGGAAGTCTCGCCAACCGAGATTCGGCGCGTACCAGACGTTGCCGCTCTCCGGGTCGACTTGACCGGCGACCCCGATCCCGACAGCACCCGGCGTCACGTTGGCACCCAAGCAGTCACGGATGCAGGCGGCGATGTCGTCCACGATGCCTTCCGCGCCCCGATCCACACCCGTTTTCCGGCGGCTCGAGACAATGATCGTCCCGGACGCATCAACCAGCGCAGTCTCCACCTTCGTTCCGCCGAGATCGACGCCGACAGTCACAGATCTGTCTCGGTCACCCATGTGTCACACGGTTGGAGTTCGTGGCTTCTCAGAGTGCCCTCGATCTCTTTGCTTCGTCAAGGTGTGAGACGCGATCAACCCGCGACGGAGACAAATCGATGACCCAAGCAGCCCAGGCGCTGAGCACATACCTCATGCGACAGGCAGTGGGACGCTCGGTTCCCGAGCGGGAGCTGGCAACGCTGCTCACCCAAATGAGCTTCGCAGCCAAGGTGCTCGCCCGTGAGATTCGCCGGGCCGCGCTCGTGGGCCGTCTCGGACTCGTCGGCGACCAGAACCCAACCGGTGATGCCCAAAAGAAGCTGGACGTCTACTCCAATGAGATCGTCATCAACGCCATTCGTGAGACGGGGTTGGTGGCTGCCATCGTCTCCGAGGAGATGGAAGAGCTTCATACGATCTCTTGTCGCGATCGAGCGAGGTACCTCCTGAGCGTCGATCCGCTGGACGGCTCTTCCAACACCGATATCAACGGCGCCATGGGGACGATCTTCGCCTTCTGGCACCGGACCCATCCGGGACCCTGCCGAGATGCCGAGTCGGAGTTGCATGATGCTGTCGAGCTCGCGGCAACAGGGTACGTCATGTATGGCCCCAGCACCATCCTCATTTGTTCGCGCGGTGCCGGCGTCGACGGATTCACGCTCGATCATGACGTGGGGGAGTTCTTGCTCTCGCACGACCAGATTCGGTGTCCGTCCCGCGGCCCGTACTACAGCGCGAATCTCGCCCACCTTCGTGAATGGGAAGAACCGGTTCAGCGATTTGTGGCGTACGTCACCACGCCAAGCGGGGAGGAGGGAGGACCGTATTCGCTGCGCTACACCGGGGCTCTCGTTGCGGATCTGCACCGGAGCCTGCTGGACGGAGGGATCTACTTTTATCCACGTGATGCAGGGAATCCGAATGGTAAGCTGCGTTTACTCTACGAATGTGCACCTCTCGCTCACATCGCGGAGCAAGCCGGGGGGCGTGCCAGCACCGGTCGGGATCGGATCCTGGACATCCGCCCCGAGTCCCTGCACCAGCGGGTCCCGCTCGCCATCGGGAGTTCGGCAGACGTCCAGCTCTTCGAGCGATTCCTGTCCGGAAGACAACCACAGCTATGAATGGGCAACGAATCGTCCAGCAATTCCAGAACGCCGAGTCGCTGACTGCTGCGGCTGCCGAGGAATTCGTGCGCCGGTCAGGCAGCGCTATCGCAGATCGAGGGCGGTTTACGGTCGCGCTCTCGGGCGGCTCTACGCCCAAGTACCTGTTCGCCCGCCTCGCACACGCAGCCTGCAGGGAACGGGTGGCCTGGGATCATGTCCATTTCTTCTGGGGAGACGAGCGTGCGGTACCGCCAGACCACCCCGACAGCAACTACGGACTCGCCAATCGCTGGCTCCTATCGCAGATCGCGCCCTCGATGGACAACGTCCACCGAATTCGTGCAGAGCTCGGTGCAGATGACGCGGCGACACACTACGAAGAGGATCTGCGTGATTTCTTTGGCCTTGGAACCTGCGGTGTTCCCAGCCTCGATGTCGTCTTCCTGGGCATGGGAGAAGACGGTCACACCGCCTCGCTGTTCCCGGGAACCGAAGCGGTCGGCGAACGCGGGCGGCTGGTTGCTGCAAACTGGGTGCCCACACTCGGGGCGAATCGAATTACCATGACGCTTCCGGTGATCAATCGCAGCGCTTGCGTGCTGTTCCTTGTTTCCGGTGAGGCGAAGGCGCGGGTGTTGCAGCGGGTCCTCGAAGGCGAGCAGCCCTCGGCCGACTATCCCGCAAGCTTGGTTCATCCTGCCGGCGATCTTCTATGGTTCGTCGACGTCGCTGCCGGCCGCCTCCTGAGCAGCGCCCATCGGTAGCGGAGGACGCACATCGCCATGCCGTGCGTGCTTGCCTTGTTAGCCCTTGTGACGCCACGGTTGGTCGTCGTTCTGCTGTGGCTGTTCACTCACTGGTTCACCGACATGTTCGATACCGCACTGTGGCCCATCCTCGGCCTCATATTCCTTCCGACTACCCTGCTCTGGTATTCAGCGGTGCAGCATTGGTTCGCAGGCGAATGGAGTTTGTGGCCGGTGGTTGGCTTGGTCATCGCCCTGGCAATCGATGTCTCACCTGCCAAACGTGCGCAGCGCGGCCAAGCGTAATACCAGCTTGCACCGCGCTGCTGTGCCGCCTGGTCCGTATCGGCTACGGCCGCCGCTGCTCCGCCAGCGCCTTGTAGTACTCCTCCACGAGTTCCCGGTAGCCGTCCGGTACTTCGTCTGAGCCTCCCAGGATCCGCTTCTGGCCATCACCCGCCAGCAGCTCCCGTCTCAGCGCGTACTCGAACTCCTTGAGTCCTTGGATCACCTCCGTACGGAGCCGGCCCAGGGCGCCGGAGTCGCCATACACGAGCCGGTCGTCGAGGGCCCTCAGCCGCGCGATGATGCTCTCCAGGTCTTCGACGTCGATCCCTTCGGCCTGGAGCTCCCGCCGTAGGGCATCGGCTTCACCAACCCGCTCGCGGAGCTCGCGCCGGAACTGTCGGGCTTCGCGCGGGCCGAATCCACCACGCCCACCCGCCGTCACCGAGCCGCCTGGGCCTTGACGGCCGTCCCTTGCGCCGCCTTGCGGGCCTTCCTGTCCCTGTTGCCCTTGTCCTTGCTGTCCCTGCTGTCCCTGCTGTCCCTGCTGTCCCTGCTGACCTCGCTGGTCTTCCTGCCCTGCTCGGCCATTCCGTTGCTCACCCTGCTCCACCCGCTCTCGAATCCGAGCGTCGAGTGACTCGAGAGCGTTTACGAGCTCCCGCGTTCGATCCAACCCCTCAGCGAGCCTTTGCTCGGACGCCTCTCCCATCGCGCCCCGAGCTTCTCGGACTCGCTCCTGCAACGCGTCGAGGTCCTCACCGATCTGCTCCTCGAAGTTCTTGGCATACTCCTGCGAGCGCCCCTGTATGACCCCGCGAGAGTAGAGAATCTTCTCACGAAGCTTGTCGTCACGGATGCCCCGCGCCGCCTCAGTGAGTTCACGAGACGCCGCCGGTTGTTCACGCCGCGTCTCCTGGGAGAGTCGGTCCAGCTGACGCTCCAGGTCAGCCACCTCCGCGGCCATCTGCTCCTTCCGTTCCACCAGGCGCCGCACGGCCTCGCCCCGCTCTCCTTCGCCGAGATTGCCAACCCGCTCGGTGATGTCCTCCTGCATCTCCGCCAAACGCTCCGCGCGGCGCAGCGCGTCGTCGAGTTCTTGCTGAAGACCGGCCGTTCGGTTTTCGTCCAACAGGCGACGGGCTTCCCGAAGGCGCTGCAGGGCCGATTGTCCCCGCGCAACGCCGCCGTTGTCACTCGTATTGGTTGCGGCGCGACGCATCTCCTCAGCTGCTTCCCGGAGTTCCCGGGCCGTGCGTTCCAAGTCCGGTCTTCGCTGCTCTCTCGCCAGTCGCTCCAGCCGACGAGCCACCTGTTCGGCTTCTTCGGCGAGCCGACGTTGGTTGGTCCCGCCACCACCTCCCCCCTGCTGCTGCAGCTGGCCCGCCCGCGCCCGCATCCGCTCGTTCTCCTGCTGTTGCCGGCGGGCGAGCTCCCGCAGCTTCTGCATCAACTCGTCCAACTCGGCGTCCGTCTCCTCCCGCTGCCCCCGCTGCACCTGTTCATACTGATTGCGCAGTTTGTCCATCTCCAGGTTGAACAGATCGGCGAGATCCTCGGCATTGGGGTTCGCCCCGCCCCCACCGCCACCACCCTCGCCACGACTGACCTGCACCTGGCGGAACACCGCCTCCGCACGCTGCAGCTGCTGTAGGGCTCGCTGCTCCGGCGGGAGCGCCTCCTGAGGTGCACGCTCCCCAAGCTCCTGCTCGGCAGACTGCATGGCTTCCACGGCTTCCTCGAGAGCAGCCGCGATCTCGGCAAACGACGTATCCAGCGAGATGACGCCGCGATTGCGTATCCGGCGAAGCAGCGTCTGGACCTCCTCGCGCAGCCTGCCTTGTCCCAGCGCGAGGGTCGCCAGATTCTCGTTGTACTCCTTGTCCGAGTAGCCCGTGCGATCCCTCACGATATTGAACGTCGCCGCAACGATCTGTCGTTGACGCTCCGAAAGGGCGCTGTTGAGGCCGGCGCCGCCTCCCGCACCCGGTTGTTGATCGGCCTGGCGATACTCGAGATCGAACGGACGGACGTTGAAGAAGTAGATGTCGGTGACCGCCTCGTGCGGGCCTGTGACCTTATCAGTGTCTCTGGCCCGGGCGAAGTACGACACGAGATCGCCGGGCCGGAGATCGAGTTCTTCCAAGAAGAACGTGTGACTAGCCGTGACTTGCTGGCGGATCGATGTTCCTTCGAAGAGTATGACCGTCTGCTCAGAACCGCCGTTGACCGAGTAGATGAGCTCCAGTCTCCCGACGCCGTAGTCGTCCGCCGCCTCGATTTCAGCGAAGACCTCCTCGACGTTCGTCACGCGGAGGTCACGTCCGGGATCGGTAATGGCGACTGAGGGTGCCTCGTCGGTCAGGACATCGATGATGTAGTCGGATGACCCGGGTACGATCTTCCCGGCGGCCGTCGTGAAGAGAATGCGATAGAAGCCATCCCGCTGCACGCGGAACTCCCCCAGCAGCGCTCCCGACTCTGCGACATCCAAGGGAAGCGTGTCCTGTTCGTCCATGAGGATCGCGGCCCAGTCCACCGAGATCGTCGGCGTGACCTCCAGGACTACCCGTGTGCCTCGCAGAGCCGCGATGTCACCACCGTCTTCCTCTCGCTGCGGCTTGCGTCTCGTGTAGGCGGGGTAGTGATACTCGAGATCGATCTGTTGAACGTGCGGTAGATCGGCCACCTCGATCTCGAAGACTTCCGACCGTACACCAGCAGCTTCGACGAAATACTCGGTTCGCTCGTCCAGGTCGAACAGCAAGAAGGCGTACTCCGCGGTGCGCTCGTCGACGGTCATGGGCCACCGGTCCCACTGTGTCGCCGCACCCCGCTTGACGGCCAACTCGACGCGGTCCGAGTCGAAGTTCCTGAGGAGCGCGGACAGGCGCAGATCCGATCCCCGAGCGACGGTGGTGTCACCCGGCAGCACGTCGATGCCATACGGACTTCGCTCCTCGGCCGACGCCCAGGGAGCCAAGAGCGTTTGCGTCCCCCGCTGGAGTGACGCGGGACCGAAGAGCAACATCGCCATCCCCATCGCCGTCGCGCCCGCCAGGAGTCCCGACGACCTGACAATTGGCTTCCGATCGATAGCGCGACCGTCGTCCACGCCGGCACAACCATCGACGGCAGACCTCACGAGGTGCTCGATGAACGCCTGCGAGTGCTGACCGGGCACCTCCTCACTGCCAAACTCTACGGCGCTCACCAGACCGCCCTCGAGGGAGGGTTCATGCTCCTCGAGATACATGGCGACTCTTTCGTCGGGTACGCGCTTGAGTAACGGCAGGACCGTGAATCGCACGAGCAACCCCACCAGGAGCGTGTATGCGACAATTCGGAAGACGAGGACGGCAGTCGGGTTGAAATGAAACCTGTCGATCCCGAACGCAGACAAGGCGAATACGGCTAGCGCGCCGACGAGCGCGATGGCCAGTCCCCGCAATACCATCTTCAGCCGCCAACGATTCCTGACCCTTCGCACGATTCGGAGGAGCTGATGGTAACGCGCCGACTCGGTCATCTTCTCTCCCAGGCTATGCGTTTCGTCGCCGCATCGGGCGAACTCGATTCGACAGCGCAGACTCGGCCACGAGCAGGATCAGAACGGTCACCAACAAGTACCACCAGAGACCCTGCCGACGTTCCTTTTCCACTGGCGTGAGCAAGAGTTCCGCGGTGGTCCGGTCGGTTTCCTCACCGCCAGCCGTGACAGCGCCTACAAGCTCATCGGGATCCAGCGCGGATAGATCTGCTTCCACCGGATCGAGATTCACCGCAATCGTGGCCAGCAGGCCCCTTCGATCCCGGAGCGGGCGAACGTGGTAGAATCCTTGCTCGCGCACCTCGAGGTAGCTCTCCCGCCCGCCGACCGTCTGCAGGGTTCGCTCGCCCGAGGGGGCTTCGACGACGATCTCCCGCTCGGCGTTATCCTGCGGTGCATCTCGTTCGTCTGTGATGTAGGCCCTGAGATCCAACACATGGCCTGCCGTCACCCAGGGACGGGGAGCACCATATCGACTCAGGTAACGGACGAGTTGGTGAACGAACGGTAGGAATACCGGCTGGATCGTCAAGGTATTCCACA
The DNA here is from genome assembly GCA_039591615.1 of Gemmatimonadota bacterium. Classification (GTDB taxonomy): domain Bacteria; phylum Gemmatimonadota; class Gemmatimonadetes; order Gemmatimonadales; family GWC2-71-9; genus JBDHDH01. The sequence continues at coordinate 24,685 of JBDHDH010000020.1, forward strand.
GGTTGTCCAGCCCCGTGGTCAGCACGAGGACGCTTCCGCGCCCGACACGAGATTCGGAGAGCGCCACCGCTCCGTTGTCGAAGCGCGCGAGCGCAGTCGCGCTATCCGCTTCTTCGAAGGCACGGTATCGGAAGAAGCGGGCCGTCGAAAAATCGCCGCTTCGAGGCGCCTTGAACACTTCGAACACCGGGTGGTCATAGGACACCACCGCCAGGGTGCCACCGCCGTCTCCCCAGCGATCGACGGGGTCGCCGACGGTACCGGCCAATAGTCCGTCGGCCCGGTTCCACGACTCCCCAGCGCTCCGCCTGGCCAGGACCACGAGCAGTCGGCCGCCATCCTCCACGTGCTGACGCAGCCGCCGACCGATGGAGCCCCCGGGGAATGCCACATCGTTCATGATCACGGCCGGCCGCCCAGTGAGGTCATCCGCTCGCAACTGCGACGCTTGTCTCCGGAGGACATCGAACCGCGGATCGGTGCCGATGCCCAGCGCCCGTCCCAGGTACAGTGTCTCGCTCGACCGCGCGCTCGGGTGCTCAACGATGACGACTGGGATCGACTGCTGAGGTGAGATCACGAAATGGAACCGATTGTCCCGCTCCAGGAGGTCCGTACTCGCCGACACCGTCCCGAGGGCGGCGCGCCGTGGAAGCGGCACGGCGTCGAACCGAACGAGTGCGGCAGCGTGAGCGCCGAGAGACGTGGATGTCGCTGCAATTCGCTGGCCGTCGATGGTTAGCGTGACGGACACATCGCTACGCTCTTCGGAACCTGTGTTGACCAGCCGCGCCGACACGGAGACTTGATCCCGGGAGCCAACCGACCGCTGGTCGAGCATCGCGTCGAGCACCGCGAGATTCGACGCACCGTCCGTGGCGAGATTCACCGGCGAAACCAGCGTTCCGGCTGGCAACCGGACGGCATCATCTCGATCGAACCCGGTTCGCTGAAAATCGCTGATGAGGACGACCTCCCGTCGCGGCAAATCCGAGCCCTCGAGGAGCTGGGCGGCGAGCTGAAACGCCGGAGCATAACGTGTCCCGGCATCGGCGACTTGCAGTCCACTGAGCGCGGCCTGCAGCCGAGTTGGGTCGGCCGTGCGCTGCGTCAGGGCTTCCGCGCGATCGGAGAAGGCTACCAGCGTCGCGCGGTCCTCGTCCCGGACGCCGTCGAAGGCACGCTCCGCGGCGGCCAGGGCCCGGCTCCACCGATCGCCGTACGCCATGCTGTAGGATCGATCGAGGAGGATGACCAGCTCTCGCCCCCCACGGAGCGCCCCAGCAGCACCCACGCGATCGACGAGGGGCCTCGCAAAGGCCAGCACGAGCAGGGCAACGGCCGCGGAGCGAAGGAGGAACAGTACCCAGTTCCGGATGCGCTGCCGCCGCACCGTTTGATGGGGGATCCGCTGCACGAACATGAGTGACGGAAAGACCACCACGTCCCGCCGCTCCCGGTCCGTGAGATGGATGAGGATCGGAATGGCCAGGGCTGCAAGGCCCGCGAGAAACAACGGAGCGAGAAACGAGATCGGCATCTAGCGCACTCGGCTCAGCCGTTGTCGCCGGCTCAGGTAGTCGAACAACGCGTAGTCCAGCGGCTTCGTCGTATTCACCTGGGTGTAGTCGATCCGGTTCTCCCCCAACAGCCTGCCGAGGGTCTGGACGTGCTGAGTGACCAGCCGGCGATACTGATCCTGGAGCTCTTCCGCCACGACGGGAATGCGATCACCGGTTTCCAGATCCTCGAAGTGTGTCGCACCATCGAAGGGGAACTCGAGTTCCGCTGGATCGAGGATATGGAAGACGATGACATCGTTGCCTTTGTGGCGTAGCCGATTGAGCGCTCGAAGCACGACAGCGGGATCATCGTAGAAATCGGAGATGAGTACCACGATGCTCCGCCGTCCCAACGCCTCAGCAATCTTGAGCAGTGGGCCCTCAAGTGCGCCCTCTCCGCCGGGTTCGAGCTGATCGAGTGTGCGCAGGACCACGTCGAGGTGTTTGGCAGACGGTGGCACATGCACGACCACGTCGCGGTCAAAGGTCACGATGCCGACGCGATCCCGCTGCTGCCGAGAGAAGTAGGTGAGACAGGCCGCCAGATACCGAGCATAATCGAGCTTCGAGACTGCGCCACTCGTGTAGCTCATCGACCGGGAGATGTCGAGTAGCACGCTGAAATTGGCGTTCGTATCGGCCTCGAACTGCTTGACGTAGAAACGGTCCGTTCGCCCGAAGACCCGCCAATCGATCCACCGAATGTCATCCCCGGGCATGTAGGCTCGGTGTTCGGCGAAATCGATGGAAAAGCCGAGGTACCGCGACCGGTGGAGACCGCTGATGAAACCATCCACGACCGTGCGCGCCAGGAGTTCGAGATTGTCGATCCTGGCGAGGACGTTTGGATCGAGGAAGCGAGAGCCCCTCACATTCCCGATGCGGGCACGGGTACCACCTTCAACAACTCGTCCACCAGCATATCGGCCGAGACTTGCTCGGACTCGGCGTGGAAGTTCTTGAGAATTCGGTGTCGGAGGACGGGATGCGCAAGGTCTCGGATATCATCGAACCGGACATGATATCGGCCCAGGGTGAGGGCCCTCGCCTTCGCACCCAGTACGAGGTACTGCGCCGCCCGGACGCTCGCTCCATACGAGACCCAGCGCTTCACAAACTCCGGCGGAGCCCCGTTGCCTCCGGGCCGCGTCGCTCGAACCAGGTCAACTGCATACTTGAGCACAGAATCGGAGACCGGCACCTTTCGGACGAGCTGCTGGAACTCGACAATGTCTTTGCCCGTCAGCGTCGGCTGAAACCGATGGTCTAGGACCGCCGTGGTCGTCCGCACCACCTCAAGCTCGTCCTCCGGGGGCATGTAATCGATGATGATGTTGAACATGAAGCGGTCGAGCTGCGCCTCCGGCAACGGATAGGTCCCTTCGAGCTCGATGGGGTTCTGGGTGGCGAACACGAAGAACGGCTCGTCCAACGAGTAGGTCCTCCCCTGTACGGTGACCCGGTGCTCCTCCATCGCCTCCAGGAGGGCCGCTTGGGTCTTCGGTGGGGTTCGGTTGATCTCGTCCGCCAGAATGATATTCCCGAAGATCGGGCCGGGGACGAAGACCATTTCCCTGCGGCCGGTGGCAGCATTCTCTTGAATCAGGTCCGACCCCGTAATGTCCGACGGCATCAGATCAGGCGTGAACTGAATCCGCGAGAACTTGAGATCGAGCACCTGCGCGATCGTTCGGATCAGCAACGTCTTGGCGAGTCCAGGAACCCCGACGATGAGGCTGTTGCCCCCGACCAGGAGCGACAACAACACCTGATCGATGACCGCGTCCTGGCCAATGATCCGCTTACGCACTTCGGCGAGCATGCGATCCCGGCCACTCTTGAGTCGCTCGGCAAGCTCGATGTCATCACGGGATTCGAGAACCACGGTTGTGTCGGTCATGATGCTCCATTGGTTGGTGGATGCTCATTCATCGACCCACCAATCGGCTCCTCTGCCATCAGGTTGGATGCGTTGCACGCGCGGATCGTCAGAATGCCGGTCTAATGCGTCATCGCATAGACCACGTAATTCACGCCCAGCTTGTACGCCTCGTTGGAGAGCTCGATGGGAATGAACCCCTGGTCGGACCACTCCCAGTAGTCGCCCACGTCGTTGTTGTAATTGACGATCACCATCAGGCGTTTGTTGGGATCGTTATCTTCAAAGATACCGAAGTACTCGGCCTGTACACCATAATTCGGATGCAGATGGTCAAGCGAGTCGATGTCGAAGAACGAGTGGAAAATGGAATGAGATGGCTCGAGGCGCACAAGACGTGCGTCCGGGAGCACCTGCTGCATCTTTTCGGCGAAGTTGAACCACTGTTGCCCCGCGAAGTCGTCGATGATCAGGAACCCACCCTTCAACAGATACGTCCGCAGGTTGTCCGCTTCATTCTTCGTGACCGTCCAGAAACCAGGCTCGCACAGGTAGGCCACCGGATACTTGAAGAGCTGCGGATCGTCTGCCGACAGGATGTTGCCCCCGTCCAAGTACGGACTGAGTTCGGTGAGCTCGCTCAGGATCTTCATGAAGTTGCGCTCGGCACGGGGATAGTCGTGATCCCACTTCAGATCGCGACCGCGCCAGTAGCCGCCACCGCCCGACCATCCCTCTAGCGGGGTGAAGCGCAATCTGACGAAGGTGAAGCGGCCATCGTACGGCACATTGAACTGTGAGTAGTCCGACTCTTGCGAGCGCCGCTGCCCGGCTACGGGAGTCGTGAGCACGACCGTCAACAACGTGACGAGGGCGATCCGATACATGTTTGCCTCGACCTCTACGGGTTCGTGCCACGCCGGGCCGCGTGGATGGAGAGGAGCAACTCCTGTGCCTTCTCGAAGTTGGGGGCCTGCTCCAGGGCGCGAAGGACCGCACGACGGGCATCGTCTATCTCGCCACCGTTGAAATGAGCGAGCGCCAACTGATACGCCGCCTCCGCTTGGTCCACAGGCCTCAGGGCCAGCACGGCTTTCCGCTCGCGCACGGCGTCCGGCCATTGCTCGCGATCGCCGTAGAGAGTCGCCAAGCGCTCGTGAAGTGCCATATCGAGTGGATACATGTACAAGGCATTTGCGAGAGCCGCCGTTGTACCGACCCTATCGTTCAACGTCTCCCGCAGGTCTGCGAGTTCCATAACTGCTTGATAATGCCGCTCGTTGATCGCCGTGAGGGTCGACAGCTCATCGGCTGCCCGCCGGACGTCGCCCCTCTCCTTGGCGATCTGCGCGAGATACCAGTACGGACTGTCCGGGCCCGCATACTCCGGAAACAACTCCTTTGCGCGCTCGAGATAGGGTACGGCTGCCGCGTATTGTCGCTCCCGAAACAGGCTGTGCCCCGTGGCGAGGTGGGCGACGAAGTCATTACGGTCCGCCTTCGCCCGGAGCGCCATCGCCTGGCGTGATACTCCACCGTCGCTCCTCTCCCGCACCTCAACCATCAGGGCCGCCAACGGCTCCGCAAAGCGTCTCTTGAGATACGTGTCGAAGACCCGACCGAACGCTCTTGGGCTGGTGCCCAGAACGCTCTGGAACAGCTCGACCGTGGTCTTCCCCTCCGCATACCCGTGTAACAAGGCTCGAATGGCGGCAACCCCATGCTCCTGCTCGATCAGCTCACACACCAGGGATGCCTGGTAGTACGAAAAAATGACCTGCTGCGGATAGGCGGGTCGCGTGAAACCGCTATTCAGATCATCGAGCGGGACCAGCCGATCCTGGAGATACGCGAGCAGAAAACCCGGACTGACGTCATCACCCCACCCAGGCCGGGCGCGTCGCTCCTCGAGAACGGCAAGGCCTTCGGTGATCCACCGCGGTACCCGGTGATCGCTCATCCCCAGATGGAACGTATGCGCGATCTCGTGCCACAGCGTGGAGCCCCAATTGAAGTGCCCCTTGTCCCTCGCGGAGGGCGAGTCCATCGCCACCACAGGTCCGAAGCTCACGCCCAGCGCTCCCAAGCCCACCAGTCCCACGGTCCGAACCGAGAAGTCGGCGTGGCTCGAATACACCTCGACACGTATCGGAATCGGCGGATGGTACTGGTAGCGAGCGCTCAGCCGGTCGTACGCCTCTTCGGCCAGCTCGTGCGCGTAGATGGCGAGGAGCTGAGATTCGCTCCCGTCGATAAAGAACCGGAATCGCGGTGACGTCGTCTCCGGATAGTGCTGCAGCGTGTCCAGGAGATCGAGGGTGTTCTTTGTCCACACATCGTGCGGATCCCCCGCGAAGGCCGTCTCGAGATTCTTCGCTCCATCAGTCATGGCCCCGAGGCGGAGCTGGTTCCGTCCCAGCAGAGCAAACCCGCGCCAAGACGTGGAGTCGAGGGCCACGGCCTGCCGAGCAAAGGACACCGCATCCCGATAGCGACGTATCCGTGCGCTGAGCTCGGCTAATGTATTGTAGAGGTCCGCGTAGCGGGGGTTGAGAGCAAGGACTTGCCGTCGAGTCTCCTCGAACTGTACCTGCTCGCCGCTGAAGAACTGGCTGGCCGCTAACACCGAGAGCGCTTCGAGCGCATTGGAGTCGACGTCCAACGCTCGGCGTGCTTCCCGCGCCGCAGCGCCGTAGTTCTCCAGCTCGAGATAGAGCGCACCAAGGAAGGTCCGGGCTGGAACCAGATTGGGATTCGCCTCGAGACTGAGCTTCGTAAGGTCGAGGGCCTCGTCCGATCCGTCGAAGCGGCGCGACCGGGCCTTGCCGAGAAGCGCCAACGGGTGTCGCGGATTGATGCCAAGTACCTCTTCGAATGTCGCAACGGCATCGGTACTGTTGTAAGCGTCGAGGAAGAGCTCACCTACGCGGACCCGCGCGCCGAGGTTGTCGGCATCGGCGGCAACCGCCTCGTCGTACGCCCGTAAGGCGTCCTGGGTGAGTCCCCAATTGACTTTACCGAGATACGCAACGGCCGTGGCGACGGCCGTCAGATCGGCCGATGTCAGCCGGGTGCCAGCGTTGTAGGCGTCGATGAACGAATCGAATTCGGCGTTCGCGCGTCTGACAGCACCTCGACGATGGTAGATGATCGCGCGATTGAGCTTCGCCGTGAGACTGTCCGATGCCCGATCTTGCATGGCCTTCGAAAAGCTGGCCTCCGCTTCTCGAAGCTTGCCCCGCGCGAGCTGCACCTCACCGAGGGCGTTCCACAGCTCGGGGGCCAGCGCATCCGCATGACGCGCCGCCACGCTCTCGGCCTCCTCGTACCGCCCGACCTCGGAAAGCGCGTCTACCAGCCCCCGTACCGCCGCCGGCGCAGGTCTGCGCGCCACCTCTGCCTGGAACAGCTCGATGGCCTGGTCATATTGGCCGGAGCGGAGGGCAGCCACCGCCTCGTCCTGTTGTGCCGCCCACAGCGGATGCGACACAGCGCCGACCAGCAACAAAGGCCACGCGATCTTCATGGCTCTCGGGATTCTCGCTCGAGGTCGCGAATGCGACTGGAGGTCTGCGCCAAAGCCAACAGAAGCTCTTCCAGTCGCTGTTCGTATGTAGCCGCATCCATGCCGTCCTTCTCGGCCCGCAACACCGCCAGGCGGCGTTCGATTCCCTCCTTCTCTTTGTACAGGGTTGCCAAACGGGGATCGGTGGCGGTCGCCACCGGTGTGACGTCACCGAGATAGACGAGCTGTGCCAGTGCTCCGTCCGGAGCATCCGGACCGGGTTCGGTGCTTCCCCGTCCATCCCCGTTGTCATCCAGTTGCGCATGCTCGGTGAGGAGACGCTTCTGCTGCTCGTACGCGCGTGCGACCTCGCTACGGGCGTACTGGAACGCCTCGAGGATCGACACGTGCTGATTCTTGTCGACGTCCGCGCCGCCCTGCGCAAAGGCCGCGGTGAAGAAGCTACCGAACAGCGTCTGGTTTCGCTCGAACCCCGACTTAGTGGCGGTGACGATCACCCGCCGTTCACCAGATAGAACCGGAATGAATTCGCCGCTGGCGCTCGCCGCGTTTACGAAGGCCATCTGTTGCGTTGGAAAGAGCGCGAGCAGCTCCGCGAAATCCTCCGCAGTGAGGTCGGGGCCGGGCAGATTGAAACGCGACTGATCATTCCGATAACTGCCGTGTCCCAGTAACACAATCATGATCTCGGCGTCGGGCTCGCTCCGATCGGCCAGCAGACGGAGTTCACGCGTGACGTTTTCCTTTGTCGAGCGGGCACGGATGCGGGCATCCCGGCCCTTCGGCTCCGCCAAGTACAGGATGTGCGATTCGGGTACACCACTGCTCTCACGTGCCGCTTCGATGAATGACGTGGCCCATCGATGGAGCGTATCCGCATATTGAGGATCTCCCGCGAGACCCGTGACCACGACGACGTAGGATTGCCCCGAAGAAACCCCCGGAGCCAACATCATCAAACCGACGAGCGTCGCCATGGCCGCCCTGATCATGCGAGACCTCGGACTCGACGGTAGCCCCACTCGGCGGCAACCAGACAAACGAGAAACAGAAAGATGATCGGCATGTCCCAGAGATCGTTCTCTTCGCGAACCGTGGTTCCACTCTCCGTGTATTGGACATCGTCTGGGAGCGTCCCCACCGTCGCCGCAGTGTAAAAGCGGCCACCAGTCTCGCTGGCGATTCGTTCCAGGAGCTCGCGGCGAAGCTCCGCATCGAAGTACTCGTCAACTGGATCAGCAACGTGGACAAATCCCGAGTTCTCGCCGAGCAAGGTCCCTCCCTGGCGCGCCAGCACGCGGACCGAGTGGAGCCCTCGTTCTTCCATCGCGAGCTGCGCCTGGTACGTGCCGTCGGTCTCGACGGTCCACTCCAAGCCCACCTCGCGTGCTGTCCCTGACGGGGTCTGCACCGTGGCAACCACATCAGCACCATTGACACGCAGATAGGCCGAATCAGCGACCTCGGCGCTCAACGTGACAGAGCTCCCAATGGCCACGCGGTCCTGCGAGGCAGATACCGATACGCGATCCGGCACCGAGCTCACGAGCCACCGCAACAGCTGCTGCCAGAACCGCTCGTGCGTGAGATCGTCGAGCGCCACCTCCGCATGCATTTGCCACAGCCACGAGTCCTGCACCGGGAGTGCGAGCGTCCTCCCTCGCCCATACCGCTGATAGGCTAACACCACGAGCGGATCCCCACCGTCGGTCAGCACTCCGCGAAGAAGCGTGCTGGCACCGGGCTTGACTTCCCGAATCGGGTTCACAGAGGTGAGGGACGGGAGCTCTGCCCACCGCGCTGTGGAGGCGTCGAGCGTGGCAGCGATTTGCGTAGCAGGGTGGAGCAAGCCAACCGGCGTTGGTTCGACTTTCAACTCTGTTACCAGACGGTCAGTCCCTTCCATGGTTGGTCGCTCGAGAACCACCGGGAGAGCGTCGGCTACCGCTGTGCCGGCGTACCCTCCCTCGGCAAACGACCGTCGTCCCCCAAGCATGAGAAGACCACCACCACGCTCGCTCACGAACTCCGCGATCATGCGCAACTGGTCCTGCGTGAAGAAGCTCGCTTCGACGCTACCCAGAATGAGGCCACGGTACGTGAACAATTCCTCCCGCGTCGTGGGAAACCCCGTCGCGAGCTCCTCGGCGTCATCCACGTCGAGCCGCCGGAACACATTCTCCGCTTCCCGCAGGAATACCACGACTCGGAGGTTCTCATCCTCGGCCACGGCCCGCCGAATGAACTTCAGCTCGAAGCGGGGCTCGCCCTCGAAATACAGGATCTTCTGTCTCGCATCCTCCACGACGATGAGTGCTTCACGAGTGTTATTCTCAGCGACGAGTTCACCCGGCTGTGGAGGGATGTGAAACCGAAAGAGCCGAGGTCCCGGCTCACTAGCTGGGAATTGGATGGGGACCGTGGCCGTCTCGCCATTGTCGGGCAGCACCACCTCCTCTGAGCTGACGATACGTCCTTCGCTCTCCACCTGCAGTGGCACTCGCCGGCCACCGAACCCGGACTGTGTGACATGAACTTCAACGACGACCGTCGATCCCTCGAGGACCGAGCGAGGCGTCTCAACGCGCCCGAGGGAGACGTCCCTCTGAAACCGCGCGCGGCCCAACCCCACAGTGTACACAGGGACTTCGCTGGCCTTCAGACGGAGCAGTGACTCCGTCAGACCACCGGCGGAATTGTCAGCGCCGTCCGTGACCACGACCACCCCCGCTAACGGCACCGGCTCCAGCTCCTGACGAACCTGCTCCAACGCCTGACTGAGGTCGGTGCGCGGCCCGCCGAATCCCAGATCTGTGATCCCAGTCACGCGCTCGGTCGTCGCGTCGAACCGAAAGAATCGGAGCTTGAAGCGAGCGGCCAGCTCATCCATGATGCCGCGGTCTTCCTCACCAAGTAGCTCCCGAGCCACCTCACCGCGCTGCCGTCCATCCAGATCCGCGATCTGCATGCTGCGGGAGTCATCGACCAGGACGGCCAAGAAATTCTGCTGAGGCACCACGGTGGCCACCACGAGCATCGGGCGGAGGAGGATGATGAGCAACACCGCGAGGGCACCGAGGCGCAACGTCGCTAAGATCGCTCGATCCCGACGGCGAAGCTGGCCGGGCACTCGCAGATAGGAAAGCAACGGTACTGCAACCACAGCCAAGCCAACCAGGACCACCACCAGGGGCAGCGAGGCGCCCAGCGCAAGCGTTCCCTTCTCGAAGACGAACGGTCGATACTTGAAGAAGAAGCCAAAGAGTGCTTCGAGCGCGGCATCCATTAGTGAGTCATTCCGTATACGATCATGTTTACACCAAGTTGGTACGCGAAGTTGGAGAACTCGATCGGATACCACGGATCCTCGGCCCATTCCCACGCATCCCCCAGGTCCGTATTCCAATTAATAACCACCAGGAGGCGGCCCCGGTCGTCGAAGATGCCCCGAAGCGCGGGACGATACCCATCACGCTCCCAGGTCCGACCCCCCGCCCGCCCCAACCAGACGTTCGGGACCTGCCGGATCGCATCGAGATTGTAGAACGTGCTGAGGAGGGGGTGGTCCAGCGGGATCTCCACGATCGGGTATTCCGGCAGCACCCGCCGGATCTGCGTTTCGAAGTTCTGCCACTCGTAGGTCCCCCAAAAATCGTCGATGACGAGAAAACCACCCGCGAGAAGGTACTCCCGCAGGCCCCGGACTTCGGCATCGGTGAGCGACATGTAACCAACTTCGAGGGCGTAGAGAAACGGGTACTGGCGGAGCGTCGGGTCGTCGAGCCGCACCGGGTTCTCTCCCTCGTATGCGTCGATATTGGTGAGGTGCGTGAGGCCAATGAGAAACTGACGGTCCGCCTTTGGGAAATCCGTGCTCCACGAACCGCGACGGCCTCTTGTATAGCCACTGTACATGGCGCGCGTGAAGTAGAATTCGTGGCCTGCGCGAGGGGGAAGCCGGGACTCAAGCCGCGTGGTTGGAGTCGCCTGGGACGACGAGACCCCCAATCCCGCTGGCGCGAGATGAGGCCCATCAACGACCACTAGCATGACCACTACGGCCAAGCCACCGTGCCGCAAGTCACCGAGCCGCCGAGCTTTTCGCATTCGCCACACGTCAATACCGGACGCCGTCTCGATTGGTTCCTATTCGGAGAATGAGAATTGTAAGCGATCTGTCAGGACGCTGCCTCCGGAGGTTTCCTTGACAGCGTAATCGACCATCCCGTACGCTTCGCGGACCCCCTCGCGAGGAATCCAAGATAACCGATGGCTGCACTCCTCATCTTCATCACCAGCAGCAAAGCTGGCACGGCAGTGGAACTCACCGAGGGCACTACGACGCTCGGCCGGTCCGCCGACCGGACGATCCCGTTCTCCCCGAATGAGGTCCTGGTCTCCGGTCATCACGCGACCATTGAGTTCCGAGACGGGACGTACGTCCTCCGAGACGATGGGAGCCGCAACGGGACCTTCGTCAACGCCGAGCGGGTCACGGAACGCGAGTTGTCCGACGGCGATTTGATTCAGCTCGGTCCCGGAGGCCCGGCGGCCCGGTTTGTGGCCGTCACTGAGCAGGGCACCACGCAGACGCTCGATCCGAGCGAGATGCGCCAAGCAATGGAGCTCATCGAGCTCACGAAGCGCCTTTCCCCCGGGGCCAGCGAACCCGTTTCCCCGGATCCGCGGTTGGCGACCACTCGCGAGCTCGCGGCCATGACGTATCGGCGGTCGGTGCGGCGTGGCCGGGAGATCATCGCCCTGGCGGTCGTGGGGGTCGTCGCTATCGCGATCGTGGTCATCTGGCAACAGCGAAGCAAGGAGCGCTTGGAGCGTACCTTGGCCGAGCTGTCGCTCGCCCTGGCCACCGAGCGGTCATCGCGATCGGCTCTCGAGCAGAGCCTGGCGGCGGTAGGTGCTCGGTACGACTCTCTCTCGGACTCGATGGAGCAGGCACAGCGCTCAGTCGCGCGCGACCCGCGGCTGGACCTTCAAGCAATACGGGCATATGCCCGGGGTGTCGCACTGATCGTCTTTTCGTACGGGTATGGCCGCGGAGACGATTTGCTCCGCTATGCGGTGGACTCGCGAGGAAGCGTCATCACCAGGCCCGGTCCCAGCGGCGATCCGATCCCGGGCATCCGGTTGGGCGGCTCCGGTCCCGCCGTGCTGCACCACGGTACGGCCACAGGATTCCTCATCGACTCCACGGGCTGGATGCTGACGAATCGACACGTCGCCCGTCCCTGGGAAGATGACGCCGACCTCGAGGCCATGCAGTCGGCGGGCTTCGAGGTCACTGGCCGCATCGTTGATCTTCGGGCCTTCTTCCCCCCGGGCGATCGGTCGGCGCCCGCTGTGGTCGAAGCCGTCTCAAACCAGGCCGATGTGGCGGTGATCCGTCTGCTCGGCGGCCCGGTCGGGGCACCGGTGCTTCCCCTCGCGCCGGAGACTGCAGCAGCGAAACCCGGAGACCCACTGGTATTCATCGGATACCCAACGGGTCCGTTCAATCTGTTATTCCGGGTCAACCGGAACGAGCGGGGTGCCATCCTCGAGAAGGTCGGGAACGACCAGCGACGCCTCATCGAGGAGTTGGCTGCCCGCCGACTGGTTCAGCCGCTGATCCTCGATGGCTCCGTCAGTGATACGACCAGTACGGAGGTGATTCACACGGCGACCACCACCGTCGGCGGAAGCGGCGGGCCACTCATCGACTCGGAGCTCGGCGTGGTGGCGATCCACTACGCCTTCGTTCGGTCCCCCAGCCCGGGCGATCCGTTCCGGACTCAGCGGGCAGTGCCGATTCGATTCGCGTGGGATATCCTGCCGGTCGCCGTGCGCTCTGCCGCACTAGTAGCTCGATAGGAGTCACAATGCGTCCAGCATGGAAGACCGTAACGTGGATTCTTCTCGCCGGCGTGGTTGGCGCTTTGGTGTTCGTCCTCGCCCAACACCTCGAAGGCTTCTCGACAAATATCGCAGAGTACATCGGTGCGCAGATCGCGAGTCGCCGCGGGTGGAGCCCTGCCACCGCCGGTCCCATTGGATGGGGAGTCCACCTCGGCGTGGCGCTGACCTATGCCACCCTCTTCGTGCTCCTCACACGCATGCCACAGTTCCCCCGACGACGGGCTCCTCGATGGGGCGCGGCTGTGGCGATCGCCCTGGTTCTCGGATGGGTGACGACGTTGGTGGCAGCGCCTGCCGTCCCAATTACAATCAGTTTGCTGGCTGGCAAGGGCCTACCCGAAATGATCCCGCGGCTCAACGCCAGTTTCGGACCACCCCTGTGGAATCACCTGCTCTTCTTCGGCACCTGTCTCGTCGTGGCGGTCCTTGCACGGGACATAGTCGAGGGCGAGGTCCGAAGCTAGATGGATCTCGCGAGCTTCAACAATTGTTCCGGATGGATCTCGTGGCCGCCGTCATAGCTGTGAAGCTCAAAGCGAACCTCGTTGGCACGAAGACGCTGCTCTTCGTCTTCCCGGACCTCGCGGGAGACATAGGCATCGCGCGTCCCCACAACTAAGGTCAGCGCGGCACCGGAAAGGACGTCTCCGCTCTTCCCGAGATCCAGGTCGGGGGGTAGTCCACCAGCCCAGAGCACGAGTCGGTGCGTCGTGACGCCTCCAGTGGCAACCCAGCGAGCCGCCGTCGCCGCTCCCTGCGAGAAACCGAGGACGACGACCCGCGGCGAAGGACCGCTCCAGGCCGACAGAACCTGCGCAGCCAGCGTATCGAGATACCGCACATAATCGTGGATCTCGCTGAGACGATCCTCACGTGTCATCCAACTGGCGCCAACCCGACGAGGCCGCGTCCCTTGCGCCACCTCGGGGTTGAGGTAGAACCGCGATAGGGCTTCCGGGGCCACGAGCAATCTCGTCCCGTCGTCCAAGATCTCGAAGTACTTCAAGAACCGGCTGGCCAGGTACCCATACCCATGAAGGACGAACCACACCTGCTCCACGTGAGGTCCTGCAGCACCGAGGGTCGCGTATCGGGCCGTACGTGTAACGGGGATGCGTTCTTCTCGAATCATGCACTCTCCAGGCGGCCAGCGGACGCGCCACCCACAAAATCGATTATCTTCCGAGCCGAGTCGCGGTACCGTCGAAGACAAGGTAACTGGAACGGCCATCATGCCCCTCATATCGTTCGAAGAGCTTCCCGATCACGCCCGCCTATGGATCTTCGGTGCCTCCCGCACCCTGGCTGGCGACGAGTCGGCAGCGCTATTGCATCATGTCGATTCGTACTTGAGCACATGGAAGGCACACGGCGTCCCCCTTCGGGTGGGCCGCGATTGGCGCTACGATCGTTTTCTCATGGTGGCGGCTGATGAATCTGCGGCTGGAGCCTCAGGCTGTTCAATCGACGGGCTCGTGCACAGCATCAGGGGTGTTGAGGAGCAGCTTGGTGTCACCCTCACGGATAACGCACCCGTTTGGTACCGGGACGGTGACGTGGTAAGACAGATGTCGCGGACGGAGTTTCGCAAGCTGGCTAGGGCCGGTGCTGTCGGACTCGATACCAAGGTCTTCGACAACTCGCTCACCACCGTCGCGGCCGTGCGCGAGGGCCGTTGGGAACTCCCGGCCCGCGAATCCTGGCACGGCCAAGCCTTCTTCGCGACCGCCTCGAAGGGCTGACGACACGCCTGCGGCCTCACGGCCGGGAAGAAGACAAAAGCGCCCGACTCAAGAGTCGGGCGCTTTATCACTGCACGGCTCTCCGGGGTCTAGTCGTCGAGCCCGAGCGCGACCCAGAGATCGTGCAGATGCCGGGAAAGCGGGAGCTTCTTCTCCTCTTTGGCAGCGTCCCCGTCATTTGATGGAGGACTGGGCACCTCGCCGTCCGGGGCGTCCGCCTGCACGACGGAATCACTCGAACCCTCTGGGTGCCTGTCCTCTCGCTCGAGCATGGCCATAGCATCCTCCTTGCGCTGGCCTAGTTGTAAGCTATCCATTCCAGCATGAAGAAAGCGTGAAGGAGGGCAAGCTGTTTCGATGACACACCGCCGCGCATTCCTCAAAAGGCTCGCCGCCGTCGCGAGCGCGAGCCAGCTCGGGACACTTCTCGCCGTCGACCGCAGACTGGAGGCCGCGATGCGGGATCTCAGCCGGTCAGCGAGCGACGCCCACGGGCTCCAGGCAATCCGCGATCGCTACCTTCTCTCCCCGGATGTCACGTATCTCAATCATGGATCCATCGGCACGATACCGCGCGTCGTGCACGATGCCCATGTGGAGTACCTCCGCCTATGCGAGACGAACCCGTGGTTGTACATGTGGGGCGGCGCATGGGAAGAGACGCGTGAGGCGGTTCGTGGAAGAGCCGCAAATCTGCTGCGGTGCGACGCATCCGAGATCGTGTTTACGCACAACACCACCGAGGGGTTCAACGTCCTGGCGCACGGACTGCCCTTGCAGCCGGGTGATGAGGTGGTGTTCAGCTCGCTCAATCATGACGGTGCAAGCGTGTGCTGGTTCCACGTCGCCAAAGCCAGAGGTTTCACCGTTACTCGGTTCGAGTTCCCCATCCGAGATGTACCGCACCTGACGGTTGATCGCATTCTCGACACCTACGACCGCCACATAAGCTCACGGACACGAGTCTTGGTGTTCCCGCACGTAGACAACATGGTTGGAGTCCGTCACCCCGTGCGAGAGTTGGTGAACCTGGCCCGACGGCGTGGAGTCGAATTCGTGGCCGTTGATGGGGCCCAGACCGTGGGAATGATCGACGTAAGCGTGCGCGAACTGGGCGCCGACTTCTATTGCGCGAGCCCACACAAGTGGCTGCAAGCACCGAAGGGCCTCGGGCTGATGCACATCCGACCCGAGATGCGAGGGCGCGTGCGTCCCATGTGGGTTACCTGGGGGCAAGAACGTTGGGAGGGCACCGCCCGTATCTTCGAGGACTACGGCACCCGCAATCTGCCAGAGGTGATCGCCCTGGGAGACGCAATCGATTTTCAAGACGCTCTAGGCACGGACCGCAAACTGGCGCGATACCATGAGCTTTGGCGCTTATTTCGGGAGCGCACCGAGTCGACGCCCGGCCTCCGGTGGCGATCCCCAGGCCGCTGGGAACTCTCCGCGTCGCTCTATGCCCTCGAGATCGACGGTCGCGACAGTCGTGACGTCTTCGACACGCTCTTCCACGATCATGGATTCGTCT
>JBDHDH010000021.1:0-42108 GCA_039591615.1 Gemmatimonadota bacterium
CGTCGCCGGCCCTGACACGACGGGGCGCCGCATGACGAGAAGTTACCTCGCGAGCCGCGGCGGCCTCCCAATGCCGGTTGCCCTCCATCTCACCTTCGCCGACGGCACCACCGAGGCAATTCGGCTGCCTGTTGAGATCTGGTACCGTGGGAACCAGTACGTCTACGCCCGGGAGTTTCCCGTCGAGGTCACCAGGGTCGAGATCGACCCAGCGCAGGTGCTGCCCGATGTGGAGCGGGAGAACAACGTGTGGTCGAGCCCGTTGTAGTCAGGGCAAGGTCACGTGGAGCGCGGAGCCGAGGCGCTCGCGGTCGGCCGATCCACCAACCCGTCCAGCCACCGACCCCTTCGCCCCCAGCCCCCGTCGGGCCCACAGGCACGCACACGTGGTGAGTTCCCACGGCCTTGACGGTCTGAGGCCCGTGCCTTCTACCACGTCCTTGAACCGGCATTCCTCACCGCCCCGTGTCAGGTGTGCGCGCCTCCCAACGACCCTGCGCTTCTGCCGCCGACAGCGCGAGTGGCTCAACCCTCACCCTTCCGACCCGCGGCCCAGGAGCGCGCTAAAAGGGGTTTGTAGCGAAGACCGAGAACTCCGGGATGAACCCGCGGTTGTCCACCTTCAGGGCACCGATAATCGCCACCGCTATCTCCTCGGGGCGCAACTTCTTTTCCGAGATCGCCTGTTCACGACCGACCTTGGATGCGAACCCGGTGATCACTTCGCTCGGGTTCACGAGCATCACCCGTACGTTGTGACGTCGCAGCTCGTCCCGCCAGCATTCGGTCATACCCCGTAACGCAAACTTGGATGAGCTGTAAGCCGTGCTGCCGCGTCCGCCCTTGAGGCCCGACGTGGAGGAGATGTTGATCAGCTCGCCGCTTCCCTGTTTCACGAAGTGTCGTGCCGCTTCCCGGGCCATCAAGAAAGCACCGAACACGTTGGTGCGGTACACGCCCGTCAGATCTTCGAGTTCCATCTCTATCAGCGGTTTGGACACACCGTATCCGGCGTTGTTGACGAGGATGTCGAGGCGCCCGTGCTTCTCGATCACTGCCGCCACGGTCCGAACGGCATCCGGCTCGCTGCCAACGTCACCCGCGATGAACTCGACGCCAATCTGCTCGGCGGCATGGCGCAAGACGTTTTCGCGCCGCCCTGTGATCGTCACCACGCTCCCTTCAGCCTTGAGAGCCTCGGCAATGCCCCTGCCTATTCCTTCACTTCCACCTGTGACCAGCGCGACTGCGCCTTTGAGTTCCATGGTTTCTCCCAGAGCAGCGGTTTGTGGTTTCCGAACTATTGTCCCTGCGCCAATCGCGGTCCAGTCCCTCGCTCCACCAGCATCACCCTTCACGCAGACATCCAGGGGATACCGCCCACGCACTCCGGCGGCCTGGTACAGCGTGAACAAGTTCGGCGGCGGGACCACGTGCTCGAACTTGCCGCCGATCTGCGGTGTCTGCCCGAAATTACACTCCAAGGCGCCGCCGGCCTCGGCGTGGTGATCGGGAGGACGATCCCGTGATTTCAATTCGTCGTTTCGAAACTTCGAAACGTCGTGTTGAACCTTCGAAATACCGTGTTCGAGCTTCGAAGCCCTT
This sequence comes from Gemmatimonadota bacterium, assembly GCA_039591615.1. Lineage (GTDB taxonomy): Bacteria > Gemmatimonadota > Gemmatimonadetes > Gemmatimonadales > GWC2-71-9 > JBDHDH01. Next base: position 1,606 of record JBDHDH010000021.1, read on the forward strand.
CGAATCGCCCCTTTCCCGCTCCGAAGCGCTCAAGATCGGCGGGGGACTGCGACGGGCGGAGCTGCGGACCGCCGACGCCCTGGGGAATCTGGCGATTCACAAGTACCGGTACGCGCTCCAGAGCGACGCCACCATGTCGAGCGGCGCGGTGAGCGTTACCAGCGGGGGAGCGGCCGACCCCCATGCGAAGGTGCCGCGAGGCGGTGGCCTGGATCGAGCCGGTGACCAGCCTCGGCGCGGGGTGATGGCAGATTGGCGGTCGGCGAGTGGCGATTGCAGAATGGGGACTACGGCCGAACAGTGGATCCCTTTACCGTGTTGATGCTCTGGACGAATACCGCGATGAGTTCGTTGCACTCCTTCGCCAGCCGGCCAATCGCGACCTTCTGCCCGCCGAGGCGATGGGCAAACCGCAGCCAGATCAACGTCTCGCGCAGCTCTTTGAGGCTCACCTGCATCTTGTGCACGAAATCGCGCCGCGACTCCGCCCCGCGAGCTTCGGCGTAGTTGGCAGCCGGCGATGTCGCACATCGCACCAGCTGCCGGCGCAGGTGCGCTCCCACGAAGTCTTTGGGCATGCGGCGGAGCTCTTCGCAAACCGCTGAGCCGAACTCTATCAGCCGCTCTTCCAGGGTGGCAGGCGTGAGCGTCACTGGAACGCTGCCTCTGGGGGGAACCAATCACCAATCTCAAATCGCCGCTCTCAAATCGCCAATCAAGTCCGTGCGCTCCAGATCAAATCCATGCAGCCGGAACTGATCGGCGATCGGCGAATTGTGATTGGCGATTGGCGATTTGCCGTCGCACGTAGCCCGGCAAGACGACGAGGACCGAAGGCCCCAACCGGCGCCCTCGGCCCTTCTGCAGGTAGCGGAGGAGAGACTCGAACCCCCGACACGTGGATCATGATTATGGGGCGTCGGGCGGCCTGATCGATACTCAGTCGTACAGGTTGGGAAACAGGAAGGTGTTATCCGCGCCGAGGCGGTGCGCAGTTTCCCAGTGAGTCACACTGAATGACGATCAGTTAGGCACAGTAAAGGCACATTAGACAACCCTGTTCGCGTGAGTTTGGTACGCCTTGGAGGCCGACACCGTTTGGTGCCGGCCTCTTCACTATCCCAGATCTCCGGACAGACTCTGTGGATAGACAATCCACTGCCCTGCTTCAGGTGCTTTCGCCTCAATAGGATGGCCAGCGGTGTGCCTCAAGTGTGCCTTCGCTAGCATCGCCCGCGCCATCCGCAGGCTTGATCATGCTGCCGAGTCGCTCTCGCACTACGCTGACTCCTCCGACTCCATCGAGCAGCTCAGAGATTCCCACGAGCGCTTGGGTGGGCATTGGGGGAGTAAGCGGGCTGGTAGGCGGCGCCTTTCTCGGAACGGCCATCGGCGTCGCGCGCCGATCAGATCGTTGGGTCGTGCAATCACGCCACCGCTCGTGAGTCACGCGCCACGCTCTCACGCAGGATTTCGGCTGGGAGCGTCGTTGACGTTCTGACGTCCGGGCGGCGGAATCTGGCGTGAGCCCACCGGCTTGCCAACCGTGGCCCGAGGGCCCCGCCTCCCGGTTGCAGGACCTGCCAAAGGTCCTTGAGTTGCTCGGACCAGAGACGTATTACCGATTAGCTGGTTGGGTACTGGTACCGGCGGGGTGGCGGCTGTTCCCCCGATCGCCCGCTGCTGCTCAGCGACGCCAGGAGTCGAGGATATCCAACCCGGCGCTACTCGTGACGCGCGCGAGACCCGTGCCATCCGCTTCCATTATGTAGATCTCGTCATCGCCGTCGCGGTCGCTTGTGAACCCAATTCGCTGGCCGTCGGGAGACCACATCGGATACCAATCCTGCGCTGGATCATGCGTGAGTTGCGTCTCGTTGGTGCCGTCCGCGTTGATCACATAGATGTCGGCGTTGCCATCGCGATATGCATGAAACGCAATCCTGGACGCGTCTGGCGACCACGCCACTCTTTTCCCTTCGAAAGCGGCGTTGTTCGTGAGCCGGACGACGTCCGTCCCGTCCACCCGCATGACGTGGATCTCTCGGTTCCCGTCGCGCTCCGAAGCAAATGCGATCTTCGAACCATCGGGCGACCAGGCACCGTCGCTGTCCTCCCCGGGGTTCCAGGTCAGTCGGGTCGGGTTCGTACCGTCCGCGCGCATGACGTACAGTTCGCGATTGCCGTCCCGCTCGGACGTGAACAGAATCTGCGAGCCGTCAGGCGACCACCAGGGCAAACCGTCAGCCGCGGCATTGTTGGTGAGCTGCCGCAGGCCCCGACCAGCGTCGAACATGACAAATACCTCGAAGTCGCCATCGCGGTCCGACATGAACACGATTAATCCATGTCCATCGGGGCGCCAATCGGCGCTATGATCATCGGCGGCATGCCTGGTCACGTGCCTCGGAGCGCTGCCATCGGACTCCATGATAAAGATGTTGAAATTCCCGTCCCTTTTCGACGTGAACAAGATGGGCTTGCCACGGGCTACGGTTGGCCCGGCTGGCTGATCTTCCAGGGTTGGCCCGGCCAGCTGATCTTTCTTGCACGAATTGGAGAAAAGTACCAGCCAAGAAACGGCGAGGAGGCTTCTCGTGAACCGCATGATGCAACGTCCTATTGGCGGATGTGACTGCCAGTAATGCCGTCGTTGGATCAGATCGTCGTCTGGTGTCGTCGCGCGACGACTCAGCCCCAGCGGCATGCCCCGGTGCCAGGCTTGTCCTGGCTCTGGTTTCTCCATCATTAATAGCACCCGAATCGCTGGCTGCCCACCCCTACAACCCGTGGGTGGGCGCAACCCAGGTCTATCGTCCCGCATACGGCACATGCAGCAGCGCCGCTGCCCGCCGCTGGGCCGCCTCGCCCCGGCGGTCATAGCGGGACGGCCCGAGGCGAGCATTCAAAGCACCATGCGGCACGCTACGCCCAGCATGACCCGGCGTTACGCCATGCAGCCCGACCGGGGCGAGAACGCGCAGACGCTGGCGGAGGTGCTGCTTCAGACAGGGACGGGTGAGTGAGTCCCACGGTTTGTCCCACGGTCACTTCGCCGCAGGCTCGTAAGTGCAATGGCGGAGGAGGGACGAACGACGCGTAACCATCTACCCGAATGACCAGGTTGACCGACTCATAGAGACACGAGCACCCAGGTGCCGGCAGCGCGACCTCTGCACCCAGGGCTGGCGCGAACGCTCCGGCGAGCCTACTGTGGCACCGCCCAGGAAACCGCCAAAGGCGCTGGCAGCGGGGTTCAAAAAGCGAAAGCCCCAACGAGCGCTAACCCGTTGAGGCTCTCGCGCATAGCGGAGGAGGGACTCGAACCCCCGACACGCGGATTATGATTCCGCTGCTCTAACCAGCTGAGCTACTCCGCCACGAAAACGGCGGCCGCAGCCGCCGATACAAAAGATACCCAGACCACGCCCCCCGTTCCAGCCGACAGCCGAGGAGAGCCCTCGTCCCCCTCGAGCCTGGCACCGCCACGCCAACCGCTGTACAATCGCACGGAACCTGTAGGACCCAGCCTGCTAGGGAGACCAAGATGAGAACTCTCCGAATCAAGCTCGCATGGATGGTCATGCTGCTCGCCGTCCTCATCCCGGCTACAGCACTCGGCCAGGCGAAACGCGCCATGACCATCGTCGATCTGCTGGAGGTACCGCAACTGCGCGACCCACAACTGTCACCCGATGGGTCTCAGCTCCTCTACGTCCTCGGTAACGCCGACTGGAAGGCCAACAAGCGGATCAGCCATATCTGGCGCATCGACGCCGACGGCACCGACGCGGTCCAACTCACCAACGGCCACGACGGCGAGTCCATGCCACGCTGGTCGCCCGACGGCCGGCACATCGCCTTCCTCGCCAAGCGCGGCGAGGACGAGGACCGCCAGATCTACCTGCTGCCCAACGCCGGCGGCGAAGCCCGGCGCCTGACCGACCACGAGAGCGACGCCAGCTCCATCAGCTGGTCGCCGGACGGGCAGTTCATCTTCTTTCTCGCCCCGGAACCCAAGACCGAAGAAGAAAAGAAAAAAGACGAGCTGAAGGACGACGTCTTCGCCTTCGACGAGAACTACAAACACCGACACCTCTGGAAGATCTCGGTCTCCGACGGGACCGAAGAACGGATCACCGAAGGGGACTACTCGGTCCGCGGCTACCGCCTGTCGCGCGACGGCCAGTCCATTGCCCATCACCGCGCACCCACTCCCCTCCTCGACGACTCGGACGAGGGGGAAGTATGGACGATGCGCAGCGATGGGAGCGACGCGGTCCGGCTCACCAACAACGGGGCTATAGAAAGGAATGCGGAGTTCTCACCCGACGGCCAGTGGGTCCTGTTCCTCGCCGATGCCAACGACCGGTTCGAACTCTACTATAACGACAACCTCTTCCTCGTACCCGCAGCGGGTGGCGAGCACCGGATGCTACTCAGGGACATGCCCTACGAGGTGCAGCGGGCCCAGTGGGACCGGGATGGCAAGGCCATCTACTTCACGGCCAACACGGGCGTGCGGACCGAGCTCTTCAAGGTCGACGTGACGTCCGAAGGGCTCATCCAGCTCACCAAGGGCGACCATGCGCTCAGCGGCTGGTCCTACTTTCCCGCCAGCCGGCGGCACGTTTTCGGGATCGACGAGCGCACCAACGCCGGGGACGTGCACGTGATGTCCGCCGACGGCCGCGATACCCCCAGGAAGATCACAAGCGTCTACGACTATCTGGATCGGGAGTTCCGGCTCCCCAGACAGGAAGCCATCCAATGGGGAGGGGCGGACGGGACCACGGTGGAAGGGCTGCTCTATTACCCCCTCCACTATGAGGAAGGAACACGCTACCCGCTGGTGGTGCAGACCCACGGGGGTCCGGCTGCCTCCGACAACTTCGGCTTCGGGAGCTGGAGCAGGTACGCACAGGTGCTGACCGACAAAGGGTACTTCGTGTTCAAGCCGAACTACCGCGGCAGCACCGGCTACGGGGACGTGGTCCTGAGAGACATGGTAGGCCACTACTTCAACCAGGCGCACCTGGATGTGATGACCGGCGTCGATCACCTCATCGCGCAGGGATTCGTCGATGGCGACCGGATGGCAAAGATGGGGTGGAGCGGCGGCGGTCACATGACGAACAAGATCATTACGTTCACCGACCGCTTCAAAGCAGCCTCCTCGGGGGCCGGCGCCGTGAACTGGATCTCGATGTACGGCCAGAGCGACGTCCGCATCTACCGAACACCGTGGTTCGGCGCCTCGCCGTGGGGGGACGATGCCCCGATCGATACCTACTGGGATCACTCACCGCTCAAAGACATCGCCAAGGTCACGACGCCGACCATCATTCTGGTGGGCCAAAACGACGAGCGCGTCCCGCCACCGCAGTCGGTGGAGCTCTACCGTGCGCTGAAATCGAACGGGGTGGATACGCACCTCTACATCGCACCGCGGGAACCCCACGGGTGGCGGGAGCTGCGTCACGAGCTGTTCAAGGTGAATGTCGAGTTGGAGTGGTTCGAGAAACACTGCATGGGACGTGAGTACACCTGGGAGGAAACACCGGAGCCGGAGAAGGAAACCCCGGCAAAGGCGACGACAGAGGAAGGAACGTAGCTAAGGCGCGGCGATGGTTGCGCCGTTGAGGCGCCCAGGTAGCGGACGCCGGGCTCCAGACATGGGGACCGTGGCGGTGCCGTGCGCGCCGGCTGGTGTTCGCCGGTCCCCTCGTCGTCTCGATACGGCCGATCCCGAGGCATCTCGTCCCGCGCGCCGTGGAGGTCGATGATGCCACCACTGCATATCGCCGACAGTCGACTCGGTGGGCGTGGCCACCCAGAAAACCATTGACCCACCCGTTATACTTCTTTGATGACTGAAACACAGTTGATCGCGGAGTTGAGCTCCGCACTGCGTCAGATGCTCAACGCATTCAGTTTGGACAACGAATACCGCTCGGTGCGTGATGCGATGGATCGGCGGTTAGCCGCCAAACGCCACGCCCGTGCCACGCTCAACCTTGCGGATGAGCACCTCCACCTTGCCGTCATCACCTCTCAGACGGGAACGGACTCCTGAGTTGGTTGTCATACCCGGGGCGGCGTGACCGTTGCAGCATGTGGCTCCGGACCCTGGACCTTCCATCCACTCACGGGCCGGATGACGCTTGCCCATGACTAAGTTCACTGTCGAGCAGCGGCGACTCGAGTATCACGGCCGGGAATTTCACTTCGTGTCGTACGACGGCCAGCCTGGGAACCCGAAGCGTCATCAGCCGGCTACCGGGCCCGCGTGGTTTCTCATGAGTGCCGGCAAACGGTGGGAAGTCATGCCCTACGAGCCCCGGCAGGAGCGCGAGGAACTCGACCGGATGTTCATCGAGTGGCTCGACGCTCATGTGTTCAGCTGACCGTCCTCGCGCAGCGGGCGGCTCTTCTATTTACTTCTTGCGTCGGAATGGAGGCTGATTGATGGCGCGACCAGGCCCGGCAACCCAAGCGAAACGCAAACGAGAGCTCGCAAAGAAACAAAAACGGAAGGAGAAACTCGAGCGCCGCGCGCTGAGGAAAGAGCAGAAAGCGCAGAACACGGCTCGCGACGATGATTCGGGAGAAGACCCGGACCTCAAGGGAATCGTCCCGGGCCCGCAGCCACCGATCATCGAGTAGGACCGCGGCGGAGGTCACTTCCCGGATCCTCACTGTTGGTTCTTGGCCTGCGGGGTGGCTCTTCTTTTCCCCTTATCGCTCCACTTCCACCTGATACATCACTTCCCCGGGCCGCACCATCCCGAACTTTTCCCGGGCCACCCACTCCTGGGTCGCCGGATCGTTCTCCAGCGCGTCCGCCATCGGGGTGAGGCTGTCGACTTCCGTCTCGAGCTGCTCGATCACGTCCCGCTCATGGGCCACCTGGCGCCTGAGCGTCCACCAGTCCGCCGTTGAGTACTCGCCCCCCCAGAGCCCGAACACCACCCCGCCCACGACGAGCGCCCCCGCGACGAGATTCGACCGCCGCTTCGGTCCGCGCGATCCCGCGTTCCGCCGAGTCATGACCGATACAGCTCCCGCCCGGGATAGACCGCAAGATCGTCCAGCTCCTCGGCGATCCGCAGCAGCTGGTTGTACTTGGCCGTCCGATCGGTCCGGGAAGCGCTCCCCGTCTTGATCTGACCCGCGCCCGTGGCCACCGCGAGGTCCGCGATGAAGGTATCCTCCGTTTCGCCCGACCGATGGGAGATCACCACCCCGTACATGTTGCTCTTGGCGAGGTCGATGCACTGCAGCGTCTCGGTAAGTGTTCCGATCTGATTGAGCTTCACCAGGATCGCGTTGGCGACGCCGCGCTCGATGCCGTCGGCCAGTCGATCGGCGTTGGTCACGAACAGGTCATCACCCACCAGCTGGACGTGGTCCCCCAGGCCCTCCGTGAGGAGGGCCCACCCGTCCCAGTCGTCCTCGGCCAGACCATCCTCGATGGACACGATGGGGTACTTATCGAGCCATGCCCTGTAGAGCTCCACCATCTCCGCCGCCGAGCGGCGCGAGCCGTCTCCCTTCTTGAAGACATAGTCGCCGTCCTCGAAGAGCTCGCTCGCCGCCACGTCCAGCGCGATCGCCACATCGTTCCCCGGCTTGAAGCCGGCCTGCTCGATGGCAGACAGGACTGCCTCGAGGGCCGCCTCATTGGAGGGGAGCATCGGTGCGAACCCGCCCTCGTCCCCCACGGCGGTGGAGAGCCCCTTGGACGACAGCACCTTCTTGAGGCAGTGGAAGACCTCGACTCCCATCCGGAGACCCTCTGCGAAGCTCTCCGCGCCGACGGGCACCACCATGAACTCCTGCGCGTCAACGTTGTTGGACGCATGGGCGCCACCGTTCAGGATGTTCATCATGGGCACTGGCAGGACCTGCACGATGGGTCCTCCCAGGTAGCGGTACAGGGGGAGCCCGAGATGGGTCGCTGCAGCCCGCGCGACCGCCATGGACACGGCGAGGATCGCGTTCGCCCCCAGGTGGCTCTTGTTCGGCGTCCCGTCCGCCTCCAGCATCTCGGCGTCAACAACCATCTGGTCCAGGGCATCGAACCCTTCGAGCCGAGGACCGATGAACTCGTTGACGTTCTTGATCGCCTCCTGGACGCCCTTGCCGGCGTAGCGCGAGGCATCGCCATCCCTCAGCTCCACCGCCTCGTGCTCGCCCGTCGAGGCCCCACTGGGCACGGCGGCCCGGCCCGTGGCTCCGCTCGAGAGACGGACATCGGCCTCGACGGTGGGATTCCCACGCGAATCGAGGATCTCGCGGGCTGTGACATCGATGATCTTGCTCATAGCGGCGCCCAACCTATCCAGGGGCGTGCCCCGAGTCAACGGCAAACTGTCTGATCACGCGGTGCGCCTCGTCCCGCAACCATTCGCGATCGTCGTAGTCGAGCCCTTCGGCCTCAATGGGCTCTCCGAAGTACACCGTCACCGGCCGAGGCCGGACTCGAAACTTGCCCTTGGGGAGAATGTCGAACGTGTTGGCACAGTAGACCGGCACGACGGGTGCGTCGGCCGCGATCGCCAGCACGAACGGACCCTTCTTGAACGGCTGCAGCCTCCCCGTGCGACTGCGGGTCCCCTCCGCGAACACGACGGCATTCAGGCCTTCCTTGATCCCCTTCGCGGCTTCCTCGTATGCCTCGAAGGCCGCGGGGCGATTCTGCCGATCGATGATAATGTGCCCGGCGCTCCGCATCGCTGGGCCGAAGATCGGAACCTTCACCAACTCCTTCTTGGCCACGAACCGCGTGCCGGGGGGAAGGACCGTGACGATAGCGAGGATGTCGAAAAAGGATTGATGGTTCGAGATGACGACAACGGAACGGTCGCGGGGCACGCGCTCCAGTCCCACCGTGCTCACCTTCACCCCGCTGGCCCAGAGGACGGCGAGGGCCCACCGCCGCTGCCACGTGTCGTACGGACTGCCGCGATGCGCGCGAATACCCAACAGCCCCGCCACGATGGCTTTCCCGCCGTACCACAGCGTGACGGCGACGATGGTGACGAGGTAGAGTATCGTTCGCATGTGCCTTCCCGCCCATCAGAAATGCCGGAAGCCCGCCGGAACGTCGATCGCCTTCCCCTCCCGCACCACTTCCACTCCCGACCCCGATTCAATCGACCCAACCCGGGTCAGCGGAACCCCGAACCGGCTCTCGAACTCCCGGCCCAGCGCCGCGGTCGCATCCCCCGGGAGCGCGACCAATAGCTCGTACTCCTCACCACTCACCAGGGCCCGGCCGGGCGTCTCTGCCGCGGGGTGAACCGGCACCCGATCGCTGTCGATGACGCATCGCACAGCCGACGCCGCGGCGAGGTGTCCCGCGTCCGCCGCGAGTCCGTCACTCACATCCAGCATCGCCCGCGCACCACGGTCCCGGAGCCACAGTGCTTCGGCGATTCGCGGGATGGGATGCGCGAAGCGCTCGCGTGCCAGATGATCCGGCTCCATGCCTCTCCCCCAAGCGGCGATCGCCGCCGCCGGCGCGCCAAGACGTCCGCTGACCCACAGGGCATCGCCCGCTTGCGCACCGGCGCGCCGGACGGGTCGAGCCGCCTTGCCGACAACGACGACGTCGACGATGAGCTTGTCACTGCGAACGAGGTCGCCACCCCAGACCATCGCGCCCACGCTCGTCGCCGCGTCGGCGATGCCTCCGAGTACGTCCGTCACGAGCTCCTCAGGCCATTCGTCGGACACGCCGACGCTCACCAGCAACCCGAGGGGCTCGGCGGCCATCGCCGCGAGGTCCGAGAGACCCGCCGCACCAGCCCGCCAACCGATCTCATCCGGCTGAAGCCACCCTGCGCGAAAGTGTGCATCCTCCACCGCGAGGTCGGTTCCAATGGCGAACTGCTCTCCCGCAAGCACCACCAACGCGCAATCGTCTCCCGCCGCGGCGGCACGATCACCCAGCCTCCGCCAGATTGCCCGGATGCGATCGAACTCTGGCCCCTGCCCGAGGGCGGTGTGGCTGCCCACCCCACTGCGATGCTCGGGATTCATCGAGCGGGTCCCTTCAGGCATTTCGCCTTCAGCATTCTCCGTTGTGCCCTCTGCCTTCTGCCTTCTGCCCTCTGCCTTCCCCTAGCCCACCGCTGGTGGCGGGAGCTCGAGCAGGATCGGGGGCCGGATGGCGGGTGGCGCGTCCAGCAGCCGCCAGAGTTCGGGGAGCGCGGCCAGCACGTCGGCTGGGCGTGTGGATCGCACGCCGTGTTCCGAGGCCGCGATCTCCGCACCGCGTCCCAGCGTATGGGCGCCGAGGGCAGCAGCCTGTGGCGGATCGAGACCGCGGGCAAGATAGCTGCCGATGAACCCGGAGAGGAGATCCCCGCTTCCGCCCGTAGCCAGTGCCGGATTCCCCGACGCGACGACCTGCGACGGGCCACCGTCCGGGCGGGCGATGACGGTCGGCACGCCCTTCAGCAAGACCGTGGTGCCGGATTCCCGAGCGGCGGCCTCCGGAGCGCCAAAGCGATCGGCAAGCCGATCTGCGAGCCCCGGAAACGCCGCCTGGAACTCTCCGGGATGCGGCGTGAGGACCCGTGCGGCGGTTCCCTGCCCCAGCGCTTCGCGCGCGTGGAGCGCATCGGCATCGATGACCATCGGTGTCTCGCAGGCAGCGATCACCGCGGCAACGAACGCGCTCCGCGCGTCGCCGCGGCCGAGGCCGGGGCCCAGCACCACGGCGTCGGCCCATTCCAGAGCCTCCCGCAGAGCGGGCTCCAGTTCCCGATCGAGACCCGTCACGAGGGTGAGGGCATCAGGGAGCGATGCCTGCGCAGCTCGGACGGTCGCCTCACGTCCTGCCAGGCGCACCAGTCCGGCACCGGCGGCGAACGCGGCCGAGACGGCGTGGAGGGCGGCCCCCGCCATTCCTTCATCACCACCCACGATCAGGACGCGGCCGCGATCGCCTTTGTGCATCGTCACCCGGATGGGCGGGAGCAGCTGGCGAGCGTCGTTGTCGTGGAACAGCAACGGCCAAGCGGGATCCGGCACGGGAAAGCCGATGTCCGCGATCACGATCTCCCCACACCACTCCCGGGCCAGCAGATGGCCGCGTCTGGCCCCGCCGAAGGTCACCGTGAGGACGGCTCGAACCGGCCCGTGGGCCTCACCGGTGGAGAGATCGAGGCCGGTGGGGCCGTCGATGGCAACCACCGGCGCGGGATGCTCGGCGGTGCGTTGGGCGAGATTACCGATGACGCCGCGAGGAGATCCGGACGCCCCCGTGCCGAGGAGGGCGTCGACGATCACCCCCGCAGTCGGCCAGGGGTCGTTCGATGAGACGAGCGCGACGCCGCTCTCGAGAGCGAGGCGGCGGTTGGCCTCGCAGTCGGGGGAGCGATGGTGGTCGGTCTCAACCCCCCACACGGGGCAACCGACGGCGTGCAACGCGCGGCCGACGACCCAGCCATCTCCCCCGTTGTTGCCATGTCCCGCCACGACGAGGACTCCGCGTTCGAGGGCATGCGGGAGCGCCCGCCCGATGACCTGAGCCACCGCCCGGCCAGCTGCGTCCATGAGGACGCGCCCCGGGATCTGCGCCTTCGTTCGGGCGCACTCATCCCACGCCGCGGATTGGGCAGCGTCGAGCACGGGAATGGTGATGGTCGGGAGCTTCACGTCGCACCGATTCGCACGGCGCACATGCGGTGGAGCGATTGGTCAGCCATCGTGAGTGATCAGGTGTAGGATCACAGGTGTCGCACCCCCCTGGCCCCTGGCCTTGGCGCCATCACACCTAGCACCTGGCACCTAGCACCTACTTGAAACTCTGCCCGATGGCTCTCCCGAGCGAGATCTCGCCGTTGTCGATCCGGAGATTGAACCCACAGTCCGGGTTCGTACATGCCCACGCCTTGTACCGGATCGGTGCCCCATCCCGCCCGTAGTCCGACAGCGGCACGAGCACGGCCGTGCCACACTTCTGACACTTGGGCCACTGGATTTCATCCATGGCTACACCTCCCTTCCCCTATGCAGAGCCATGATGCAACACGAGGGATTCGCGGTGTCAGCCCGTCCGAGCAACCCCCGCCCACGGATAATTGCCCTCGAATGCTTCTTCGAAGTCGAACACCGCTTGGAAATCTTCGATTCGGTCGGAAGAGCTCCTGATCAGTAACCCGACGTCGATCAGCGTAAACACGACGTGACCGATGTCCTCCGTGGACTGGATACCCCAGTGGGAAAGTACGGTACGAGCGGTGAGACCGAACTGGTCGATAGCGAAGTCGCGACAGGCGCGGGCCAGCTCTCGCCCGGAGATATGTCCGCGCGTTGAACGCCGGCGTTGGCAGAATTCCAGCGCCGCCAGTACGAACAGATAGCCCCGCTCATGATAGCGGCCATCGCGCGCACGGATGCGCTGCATGATCTCGTCAGCCAATCGCAATTCCAGCACGTCCCAAAGGTGAAGGCAGGGCACCGAAGGAGCAAGGTCTAATGGGTTGCCGGCGCTGTCCCGCTGTAGAGGGGAAAGCCCACAGCCAGCTCCCGCACCTCGTCCGTGACCCGACGCGGCGGGTCTCCGTCCGGATCCTGGAGCACCGCATCGATCAAGCCGGCAACACGGTGCATTTCGTCCTCGCCCATGCCACGGGTGGTGAGCGCCGAGGTCCCCAAGCGGATGCCGCTGGTCACGAACGGCGACCGCGGATCACCGGGCACGGTGTTCTTGTTCACGTGGATCCCGACCCGATCGAGGGCCGCTTCTGCCACCTTGCCTGTGAGCCCCTTGTTGCGGAGATCGACCAGCAGCAGGTGGGTGTCGGTACCACCCGAGACGAGGTCGAAACCCCGCTCCCGCAATCCGTCGCCGAGGGCCACGGCGTTGAGCACGATCTGCCGAGCATAGTCCGCGAACGAGGGCTGGAGCGCTTCCCCAAGCGCCACCGCCTTGGCAGCAACAACGTGTTCCAGCGGACCGCCCTGCGTGCCCGGGAACACCTGTTTGTCGATGCCCTTCGCGAGCTCGCCGCGACAGAGAATGAGGCCCCCGCGGGGGCCGCGGAGCGTCTTGTGGGTGGTGCTCGTCACGATATCGGCGTGGGGCACGGGGGATGGATGCACGCCACCAGCCACTAACCCGGCGATGTGCGCCATATCGACCAGAAGCGTGGCTTCGGCTTCGTGGGCGATCTCGGCGAACGCGGCGAAGTCGATGATGCGCGGATAAGCGCTGAAACCCGCGATGATGAGCTTGGGACGTTCGCGCAGCGCGGCCTCCCGAACCTGGTCCATCTCGAGCAAGCCCGTCGCCTCGTTCACGCCGTACTGTACCGCCCGAAAGAGTCGTCCACTGACACTCACCGGCGAGCCATGCGTGAGGTGACCGCCGTGCTGCAGCTTGAGTCCCAAGAGGGTCTGGCCAGGGTCGAGCACGGCGAGGTAGGCGGCCATGTTGGCCTGCGCGCCGCTGTGAGGCTGAACGTTGGCGTGATCGGCGCCGAACAGCTCTTTCGCCCGGTCGATGGCGAGCTGCTCGATCTGGTCCACCACCTCACACCCCCCGTAATAGCGGCGCCCGGGGTAGCCCTCGGCGTATTTATTGGTGAGCGGCGACCCCACGGCCTCGAGGACCGCGCGCGAGGCGAAGTTCTCGCTGGCGATGAGCTCCAGCCCTTCTTCCTGCCGCCCAATCTCGCGCTGGATGAGGGTATGGACGGTCGGATCGGCCTCTGCCAGCGGGCGCGTGGTGTCAGCAAGCACGTGCATTTCCTCCGGAGCCATTCAGGACGCCGCCTCTCGCGCGACCAACTGCTTCGCGGCCTTGGCATCTTTGATACGACGCTCGGCAAGGCGGTCCGCGGCGACATACGAGGGGATTCCCTCTTCCTGCGCGATCTGGAGCACACCGACGATGGTGTCGTAGATCTCCGCAGCCTTCCGATGGGACCGGTCGAGGCTCCAGCCCTCGACCTCGGCGTTGACGTTGATGAGCCCACCGCTGTTGATCACGTAGTCCGGCGCATAGATGATGGCACGCTCATCCAGCATGTCGCCGTGCCGTTCCTCGTCGAGCTGGTTGTTGGCGGCGCCGGCGACGATGTCCACCTTGAGCACGGTCACCGTGTCGTCATTGATGACAGCGCCGAGGGCGCAGGGTGCGAAAATGTCGGCGTCAGTGGCGTAGATATCGTCAGGTGCCACGCCGGTTGCCTTGAACTCGTCCACGACCCGCTTTACGCGCCGATCGTCGATATCGGTGACGATGAGGGTGGCGCCCTCCTCATGGAGGTGCTTGCAGAGGTAATAGCCGACGTTGCCGCATCCCTGCACCGTCACCGTCTTCCCCACCAACGAGTCGGCCCCGTAGGCGATCTTGGCACAGGCCTTCATACCGCGATACACGCCAAAGGCTGTGACGGGGGACGGATCACCCGAGCGACCGGCCAACCCCACTACATGCCGCGTCTCCATGCGGATGTAGTCCATATCGTGGATATTGGTACCCACGTCCTCAGCGGTGATGTACCGGCCCCCCAGATACTCCACGTGGCGGCCGTGCGCACGGAATATCGGCTCGCGGTCCGTCGTCTTGTTGTTGCCGATGATGACGCTCTTTCCGCCGCCGAGATTCAGTCCGGCCACGGCAGCTTTGTAGGTCATCCCCCGCGACAACCGGAGCACGTCGTTCAGCGCCTCCGCGTCATTCTCGTAGTCCCAAAACCGCGTGCCGCCGAGGGCGGGCCCCAACGTGGTGTTGTGAACCGCGACGATCCCGCGGTAGCCGGAGTCCGGATCCGTGGCGAAGCTCACCTGCTCGTGGTTGTGCTCCGCAATGAGGTTGAACAGCCCCTCGTCGAGGGACTCCGGGATCGCGGGCTTACTCGGGGTGGAGCCCCCGTGCAATAACGATTCGCTGGATCTCAGATGTGCCTTCATAGATCTCGGTGACCTTTGCGTCTCGAAGGAGGCGTTCCACGGGGTAGTCCCTCATGTACCCGTAGCCGCCGAAAATTTGCACCGCCTGCGTCGTGAGCCACATCGCCGTTTCGGATGCAAAGAGCTTTGCCATGCTGGCCATCGTCTTCACCGGCTCCCCACGATCCTTGAGACGGGCCGCCTCGTGGAGGAGCGCCCGGGCAGCGGTGAGCCGTGTCCCCATATCGGCGAGCTTGAACTGGATGGCTTGGAACTCCTTGATGGGTTTTTCGAACTGCCGTCGCTCCTGCGCATAACGCACGGAATGCTCGAACGCCGCCCGCGCGATCCCGATGGCCTGCGCGGCAACACCCATCCGGCCCTGATCCAGCGCGGCCATCGCGTAGACGAAGCCCTGCCCCAGCCCACCCAGGAGATGCTCGTCCGACAGACGGACGTCCCGCAACGTGACCGTCGTGGTTCGGGACGCCCGCAGTCCCATCTTGTCCTCTGGTTTGCCCGGCTCGACCCCCGGAGTGTCCTGCGGCACCAAGAACGCCGAAATACCCCGAGTCCCCTTCCGGGCGTCAGGCTTGTCGGTGCGCACCATCACCAGCAAGAGATCGGCCGTGTCGCCGTTCGTCACCCAGGCCTTGGTGCCGTTCAGCACCCACTCATCGCCATCGCGCTCGGCCTGCGCGCGGAGCGCGCCTGCGTCCGACCCGCTGTCGGCCTCGGAGAGGGAAAACGCCGCGAGCACCTCACCCCGCGCCATCGCCTTGAGCCAGCGCTCCCGTTGCACGTCGGTGCCGTGACGCAAGATCATCGCGGCGGGCAGCGAGTTGTGCACCGACAAGGAGATGGCCACCGACGCATCGGCCGCCGCGATCTCCTCGATCACCATGAAGTACGTCAGGGCATCGAGACCCAACCCCTCATACTCCTCGGGGATGCGCAAGCCGTAGAAGCCCAGCTCGGCGAGCTTGGCCATGACCTCACCTGGGTACGTCTTGGTCCGGTCCCATTCGGCGGCGTGGGGCGCGATCTCCTTCTGGGCGAACTCCCGCGCCAGCTCTACGACCTCCCGCTGGTGCTCATGGACCTCGTGCACGAGCTCAGTCGTAGTCATAGAACCCTCGCCGGGTCTTCCGACCGAGGCGACCCGCCGCGACCATCCGGCGCAGCAGCGGACAGGGTCGATACTTGTCGTCCCCAAGTCCCTGATGCAGGACCTGCATGATGGAGAGGCACACGTCGAGGCCGATGAGGTCCGCGAGGGCAAGCGGTCCCAGCGGGTGGTTCATGCCGAGCTTCATGACCGTATCCACTGCTTCCGGCTCCGCCACACCCTCCATCACGCAGTAGACGGCCTCGTTGATCATTGGCATGAGGACGCGATTGGACACGAACCCCGGATAGTCGTTCACTTCCACCGGGGTTTTGCCCAGCGCCGTCGCCGTCTGCATGACACTGGACGTCGTGTCGTCCGACGTGCCCAAGCCGCGGATCACTTCCACCAGCTGCATCATCGGGACCGGATTCATAAAGTGCATCCCAATGACCTTGTCGGGCCGGTCGGTGCGGGCGGCGATCTCCGTGATCGAGATCGATGACGTGTTGCTGGCTAGGATCGCCGACTCCGACACGGTTTCGTCGAGGCGCGCGAATAATTCGAACTTGACGTCCCTGTTCTCGGTCGCCGCCTCGACCACCAGATCGGCCCTCGACGCCGCGGTGACGTCCGTCGCCTGCGCGATGCGCCTCAGCGCCGTCGACCGCTCTTCCTCGGTGAGTTTGCCTTTCTTGACTTGACGTTCCATGTTGCGCGCGACGGCCTCGACGGCGGCGCCGAGCGCGGCATCATTCACGTCGATCAGCGTCACCTGCCAACCATGTTGCGCGAATACGTGGGCGATCCCGTTGCCCATCGTTCCCGCACCCACCACTGCCACGGTATTCACTCTTCACCCACCTCCCTCGTCGTGTCCTCCCCCCTCTCACCCTGCCCCACGCGCCGCGCGAGCACGATCAGCGCAAAACCCATTACCGCCGTGGCGACCAGACCGCCTTCGGGACCGAAGGAACCGCCCGTCAACCAGCGCGGCCCACCGGCGGCAAAGTCCAACGCGGGGAGTCCGAACGAGAGCCCGCTCACCGGCGCGTCCGCGCCGAGGCTGAGCCCGCTATTCCATCCAACGTGCACGCCCCATGCCACGGGGAGGCCCCCCGGCGTGAAGAAGGCCGCACTGAGCACCAGCGACGCCAGCGCGATGTTCGTCAGGCCGAGATTCGAGACGTTCGGATTCCAGCCATGGAGCGCCACGAACAACACCCCGAGCGTCAGGCTCGCGCCCACCCGGCCAAGCGGCCGGGCCAGGCGGGCGAGCGGATAGCCTCGGAACAGAAGCTCCTCGGCGAACGCCGCCACAGCGAGCACCCCGCCCACCTGCATGGCCGCACCCAGATATCGCGTCACCGGCTCACCAGTGACCTCGATCCGGGCCGATCCGGCCCACACGGCGAGGAGGAGCGCCGCGACCGCCATCCCGAAACCCCAGAAGGTTCCCTGTGCGAACCACCGAACCCCATGCCGCAGTCCTCGCCACCCAATCGCCCTCCAGCGACACGCACCGACCCGCACCAGCACGAGGTTGACCGCGAGGGCCGCCAAGACGGTCGGGACCGAGGTGGCACCGAGACCGAAGATCCCCCGCGTCCAACCCCGCGGGACCACCCACATCATCGGCCAGGCGATTGCCAGTACCGCGACGTAGAATCCCGCGAGCGCCCCGACGGCCGCTGCCAGCTGTTTCGTCCGACCCCTATACGACACGCGCGCCCTTTAGAGGAGCGCGCGTGTCGTTGCTGCCAAGCGGCGGACCACCAGGCCCGCCAGGAGGACCTTGATGATGTCTCCCGGCAAGAAGGGAACGGAACCGAGTCTCAGCGCCGTTCCCACATCGCCGCCGAGCACGGCCAGTTGCACCACCCCACCAACGTGAATCACGAGGAGACCCACTGCCAGGCCAGCCAGGAGCCGCAGCCAGGAACGCGCGTCGGCGACGAGCATCCCCACGGCCGCCGCCGCCACGGGATAGGCCAGCAGGTACCCGCCGGTGGGCCCGATCAGGCGAGCC
The DNA here is from genome assembly GCA_039591615.1 of Gemmatimonadota bacterium. Classification (GTDB taxonomy): domain Bacteria; phylum Gemmatimonadota; class Gemmatimonadetes; order Gemmatimonadales; family GWC2-71-9; genus JBDHDH01. The sequence continues at coordinate 19,656 of JBDHDH010000021.1, forward strand.
AGTCCCGGTGCACCGACCGGTGCGAAGACCGGGAGACCAGCAGCACCCAGCGCCAGGTACACGCCCATGCTGGCAGCTCCCAGCCGCGGCCCGAGCAACGCCCCCACCACCAGCACCGCCGGGACCTGAAACGTCAGCGGGACCGGGGTGCCGGGGAGCGGGACAGCCACTTGGGCGCTCAACGCAACCAGCAGGGCGCCGGCGAGAATCGCCACCGACCGCCGGACGACGGCAGCTGGCGTCATCGTGAGACGATCCACCCGGACGTTGCTCATGAGGCACGCTCCACACTCAGGGCCACCGCATTGCCCCCACCGAGACACAACGTCGCGAGTCCCGCGGCCGCATCTCGGTCCTGCATGGCGTACAGCAGCGTTGTCAGTATCCGCGCCCCACTGGCACCGATGGGATGACCGAGGGCGATGCCACCACCGTTCACGTTCACCCGTTCCCAATCCCAGCCCAGCGCTCGACCGTCGGCGAGGGTCTGGACCGCGAAGGCCTCATTCACCTCGATGAGATCGAACGCGTTGATGTCGGTCTTGGTCTTGGCCATGAGGTTGCTCACAGCCTGAATGGGCGCGAAGAACAGATCCTTCGGCTCACCCCCTCCCGTGGCGTACCCCGTGACTCGAGCCGACACGTCGAGCCCGTGGGCCCGGGCGAAAGCCTCCGACGTCACCACCAGGGCACTGGCCCCATCGTTGAGACCGGGCGCGTTCCCAGCCGTGACGGTCCCACCCTTCTTGAACGCCGGGCGAAGCGCCGCCAGCGCCTCCAACGACGTGTCCTTTCGCGGGCCCTCGTCCTTCTCCACCACCGTCGTGGACCCCTTGCGCCCGGAAACCTCCACCGGCACGATCTCCGCGGCGAACTTACACGACTCCATCGCGGCCACGGCCTTGCGGTGACTCTGGAGGGCATACTCGTCTTGCTCTTCGCGGGAGACGCCGGCCTTCTCGGCCGTGTACTCCGCATAACCTCCCATCACCGCGTCACCGAATGAGCACCACAGACCATCGAACTGGAGCGCGTCCACCAGCGGTTGGTTTCCGTACTTGATGCCGCCCCGCATCCCGTATACGTAGTGCGGCGCGTTGGACATCGATTCCATCCCGCCGGCCACGACGCACTGGGCGTCACCGGCTCGGATCGCCTGCGAGGCCAGCATGACGGCCTTGAGGCCGGACCCACAGACCTTGTTCACGGCAAGGGCAGGCACTTCGCCCGGGATGCCCCCGTGGATCGCCGCCTGGCGGGCCGGGGCCTGCCCGACGCCACCCTGGAGGACGATCCCCATGATGACTTCGTCGATCGCGTTCACGTCGACGTCGGCTCGGCGGACCGCTTCGCGTACGGCGATGGCCCCGAGCTGGGTCGCTCGGCAGGCCCCCAGACCTCCCAAGTACTTGCCGACGGGCGTCCGAGTGGCGCTGACGATGACGGGTGTCCGTTCTGTGTTCGGCACGGGGAGATTCCTTCGCAGGTCTACATGGACGCGCCGCCGCCCGGAGCCGAAACGCCCCCGCGTGGATCGTCCAACGTCAGAATCGGGAACAACCTAGCGATTGTTCCCCACTCGGGCGGGAACCGAACGCATCTTCCCACCAGTGAGGAACTTAACAGGATGGGTATTCGCGGCTCAAGGCGCGGTTACGGCTTCAGCGCCCGCGTCCGAATCTCCTGCTGGAGCCGTTGCATGAACGACTCGATCGGCATAATGTCTTGCTTCGTACCGGCGCCGCGGGTACGCACCGCAACGGTTCCGGCCTCCGCCTCGCGTTTCCCGACCACGGCCATATAGGGAACCTTCAGGACTTCGCCGTCCCGAATCCGGTAGTTGAGCGTCTCACTCCGATCGTCGAGCGTCGCGCGAATGCCAGCCTCGCGGAGTCGCCGGTGGAGGCTTCGCGCCGTCGGGGCCTGATCGTCGGTGATGGGAATGAGGCGCACCTGTTCCGGCGCGATCCAGACCGGGAACGCGCCTGCGAAGTGCTCGATGAGGCAGCCGACGAATCGCTCCATCGTCCCGAAGATGGCGCGATGGATCATGACGGGGCGGTGGGGTCGGTTGTCGGTCCCGGTGTACTCGAGGTCGAAGCGCTCCGGGAGCTGGTAGTCCAGCTGGATGGTCGCTCCCTGCCACTCCCGTCCAATGGCATCTTCCAACTTGATGTCGATCTTCGGTCCGTAGAACGCACCGCCGCCGTCATCGATCCCGTAGGTGAGCCCCCCACGGTCCAGCGCGCGCTGGAGAGCGCGCTCGGCGATCTCCCAGGCCTCGTCACTCCCGATCTTTTCCGGCGGCCGCGTGGCGAGATCGAGCCGGTACACAAACCCGAACGTCCGGCTGAGCACGAGATCGGCCAGGTCGAGCATGTCGAAGATCTCGTCCTCGATCTGATCCTCACGGCAGAAGATGTGGGCGTCGTCCATCGTGAGCATCCGGACTCGGAGCAGTCCGTGAAGCGTTCCGGAGAGCTCGTTGCGATACACGTTCCCAACCTCCGCCAGCCGAACAGGCAGGTCCCGATACGATCGCTGCCGCGATGCATAGATCAACGTGTGCATCGGGCAGTTCATCGGCTTCACGCGATAGTGCACGCCTTCCGACTCCCCCTCACCGGCACCCATCCCCGGAAACTGATTCTTCCCGTAGAGCGGCAGATGCCCCGACCGATAGAAGAGCTCCTCCCTCGTCACGTGCGGCGTATAGACGAGCTCGTATTCCCGTTTGAGCACTTCCTCTTCGATGAACCGCCGCAGCTCGAACTGCAGCGTCGCCCCGCGCGGATGCCAGAGAATGAGGCCGGGCCCCACCTCCTCCTGGATGCTGAAGAGGTCCATCTGCTTCCCGATGATGCGGTGATCCCGCTTCTCGGCCTCTTCTAGCCGCCGCAGGTATGCCTCGAGGTCGGCCTTCTGGAACCACGCCGTGCCGTAGATCCGCTGGAGCATCTGGCGGTTGGAATCGCCCCGCCAGTACGCCCCGGCGGCGTGCAGCAGCTTGAAGTGCGTGATCCGCCCGGTGGTGGGCACGTGGGGGCCGCGACAGAGGTCAACGAACGGCCCATCGGTGTAGACCGAAATCACCTCGTCCTCACCCAGTTCCTCCAGCCGCTCGAGCTTCAGCGGATCGTCCTTGAACCGCACCCTCGCACCTTCGCGGTCGACCTCTTCGCGCACGAACGGATAGTCGGACGCGACCACCTCGTGCATCTTCTCCTCGATCTGTGCCAGATCATCGGGCGTAAACGGCCGCGGAACCTCGAAGTCGTAGTAGAACCCATCCTGGATCGGCGGGCCGAACCCGATCTTCGCCTCGGGATACAGCTCCCGCACCGCCGTCGCCAGCACATGGGCAGCAGAGTGCCGCAGCACGTTGAGGGCTTCGTCGTCCCGTTCGGTGATCAGCCGAAACGTGGTGTCTCCCTGGAGAGGCCGATCGAGGTCCCAGACGCGACCGTCCACCTGCGCCGCGACGGCAGCGCGAGCCAAGCGGGAGCCGATCCCCTCGGCCACGGCACGAGGCGTCGTTCCAACAGGTACCTCTTTGACCGACCCGTCGGGTAGTGTCAGACGGATCTGGTCGGTCATGAGACGGCGGTAGTGGTCGTTGTTGCGCCGGCGAGTGGCTCGGCGACACTCCCGAACACGAAGAACAGCACAATGCCCGCGAGGACGATCGCCGCCAATACGAGTGTCAGAACCAGAGCGCGCTTTGCCATCTTCGGGGACGTCGTGTTCGTCATGGTCGCCGTCGGCAATGGAGGAATATCCCCTCTATACCTATAATTGTATCACGGGGCCTATAATTGTAGCATAGGCCGAAGACCGGTGCCACGGGAGGAGTTCTGATACGCATTCGACGGGAACGCAACGACCGGGTCGGAGTGGCCTTCTCCGTGGTCCTGGGACTCGGTGCGGGCGTCTTCGCGGGAATCGTCGCCGGCGAGCTCTTGGGTAGAGTGAATCCCCAGCGTGTGCGCGGGGCTGTGGGCCGGCTGGGCCGCCGGGCCGGGCCCCCGATGGATCCCGACACCATCGAGCGCACCGTCCAGGACGCCCTGCGCCACTCTCCGGAGACGCGCCATGTGGCCGCGAAGGTGCACGCACTGGGCGACGGCCTGGTGGAGCTCACGGGTACGGCCCCGGACGCCGCGTCTCGTCGGGCCGCCGGCGACACGGCTCGCAGCGTGCCGGGCGCCGAGGTGGTGGTGAACCGTATCCTCATCGAAGGGAACGACGCCCCAGTCCGGAAACCGGTACCGCCGAGCGCCCGGTAGGGCCTTCCCACACCACAGCACGCGTTCATGACAACGACGAAGCTCGCTCCGAGGTACGATCCCTCGGCGATTGAGACCGACATCTATCGACGGTGGCTCAACGCCGGCGTGTTCACCGCCGACGTCCAGAGCCGGGCAGACCCGTACGTCATCGTCATTCCTCCTCCCAACGTCACGGCCGTCCTCCACATGGGGCACGGCCTGAACAACACCATTCAGGACGTGCTCATTCGATTCGAGCGGATGCGCGGTCGCGAAGCCCTCTGGCTCCCCGGCACCGACCACGCCGGCATTGCCACCCAGAACGTGGTGGAGCGCCTCATCGCTCAGAAGGAGGACAAGGGACGTCACGACCTAGGTCGCGACCGCTTCGTCGAGCGGGTGTGGGAGCACGTCCGCGAGACCGGCGACACCATACTCGATCAGCTCAAGGCCATCGGGAGCTCATGCGACTGGTCCCGCACCCGGTTCACGCTGGACGAGGAGTACAGCCACGCGGTCCTCAAGGTGTTCGTCGACCTGTTCCACCAGGGCCTGATCTATCGCGGCTACCGCGTCATCCACTGGTGTCCGCGGTGCCACACGGCGTTGTCCGACGAGGAAGCCGAGTTCAGAGATCGGGACGACCATCTCTTTTATATCGGGTATCCGCTCTCGGATACGGCGGAACGACGAGGGACCGATTTCGTCGTCGTCGCCACGACGCGTCCCGAAACGATGTTCGGCGATGTGGCGCTGGTGTTTCATCCGGAGGACGAGCGGTACCGAGGTCTCGAGGGTCGGCTGGTCCGGATCCCTCTCACCGACGTGGACATCCCCATCGCGGTGAGTGCGCGGGTCGAGCGCGAGTTCGGCACGGCCATGCTCAAGGTGACGCCGGCACACGACGCGAACGATTTCGAGATTGCCAACGAGCTCGAGGGCGAATATGCCATGCCCGTGGTGATCGATGCGGCGGGCGACATGGCCGACGACCCTCGGGTGCCCACTGCTCTCCGCGGGTTGGAGCGGTACGCGGCGCGCGACAAGGCCGTTGCCATGCTCGAGGCCGAGGGGTTGCTGGAAAGAATGGAGCCGTATCGGCATGCGGTGCGACACTGTTATCGGTGCCACACGGTGGTGGAGCCCCGCCTGTCGGATCAGTGGTTCGTGAAGATGAAACCGCTGGCCGAGCCGGCGTTGCGGGCGTATCGGGAGGGCCGCCTCAAGTTCGTGCCGGAGCGATGGGGCGGCGTGTACGAAAACTGGCTCACCGAAATCCGTGACTGGAACATCTCCCGTCAACTCTGGTGGGGCCATCGCATCCCGGCGTGGCACTGCGAACACAATGGATGCCGGCACATCACCGTCGCCCTCGAGACGCCCCGCGTGTGTCCGCAGTGCGGCGGGTCGGTGAGCCAGGACGAGGATGTGCTCGACACGTGGTTCTCTTCGTGGCTCTGGCCATTTGCCACGATGGGGTGGCCACAGCAGACGAAAGACCTGCAACGCTTCTATCCCGGACACACACTCGCCACGGCGGCGGAGATCATCTTCTTTTGGGTCGCCCGCATGGTGATGGCCGGATACCACTTCATGGGCGAGCGACCCTTCGAGACGGTCTATATCCACGGCACCGTACGGGACACGCTCCACCGCAAGATGTCGAAGTCGCTCGGCAACGGGATCGACCCGATCGAGGTGGTGGGGCTCTACGGCGCCGACGCGCTTCGATTCACCGTCGTCGCCGGCGCCCCGGTGGGGACGGATGTGATTCTCGATCCCGACGACCTCGAGACCACATTCGCCTCAGGGCGCAACTTCGCCAACAAGCTCTGGAACGTGGCGCGGTTCATCTTGACCAACCTCGAGGGCACCACCGTGCCGTGGCAGCACTGGGACCCCGCACAGTTCGAGCTGGCGGATCGCTGGATCCTCTCGCGGGCACAGCAGGCTATCGTCGACACGACGGAAGCGCTGGAGCGCTTCCGGCTCAACGACGCCGCCAATACGGGCTACCACTTCGTCTGGGACGAGCTCGCCGACTGGTACGTCGAGCAGGTGAAGCCGAGGCTTTACGGTGCCACACCGGGCGGTGACGTCGCACGAGCGATCCTGAGTCACGTCTTCGAGACCGCCCTGCGGCTCCTGCACCCCATCATGCCGTTCATTACGGAGGAACTGTGGGCGTCTCTCCCGGGCGAGCGTGAGTCGATCCTCGCAAACGCAGCCTGGCCGACGCCGAACTCCACACTGGTGGACGGCGAAGCCGAGGACCGATTCGGCCGCGTCCAGGCGCTGGTGTACGCCGTTCGATCGGTGCGGGCGGAATACCACGTGCCGCCGGCGACCCAGATCCACGCGGAAGTCCAGCCGGCCAGCACCGAAGCGCTCGAGGCATTCAACGCCGAGCAACGCACCATCGAACGGCTGGCCAAGCTCACCACACTCGCCGTGAACGGGAGTGGCGAGGGGATAGGAGCACACCAGGTGCTCCCAGACGGTTCGGCGGTGTTCGTCCCGTTGGGAGACGCCATCGACGTGGCGAAGGAATGCGGACGGCTGCGGAGCGAGATGGAGCGACTCAACACCCAGCTCGCCGGCGTGACGAGGAAACTCGCCAACGACCACTTCGTGAAACGAGCGCCACCGGACGTGGTGGAGCGGGAACGCGACAAGGAGCGGTCGTGGCGCGAGCAGCGTGATACGCTTTCCACCAAGCTACGCGCGCTAGGCTGCTAGTGCCGCGTCAGCGCATCTTCCTGAAACGCGAACCACTCCAAGGACTCGGGAAAATCGTCGGGACGGCACTAGCAGCCCTTGCGGCGGGTTGCGCGCAGGTGCAGCAACCACCGGGCGGCCCACCCGACTTCGACCCTCCGGTCCTCGTAAGCGTCCGCCCAGATTCGGGAGCGGTATTCGATCAGCTGGATGACCCTGCGGAGTTCCAGTTCGACGAGGTCATCACGGAGCCCACCTCCCAAGCCGCCGGACGTCTCTTCGTGCTGTCGCCCCGCCCGCGGGAGCTCGACGTCGATTGGAAGCGCACACGACTCACCGTCCGACCGGATGAAGGATGGCGCAGCGGCGTCGTCTATCGCCTCGCACTGCTTCCGCAAATCACTGACCTCCGCAACAACCGCATCGACTCGGGTCGGGTCATCGTATTCGCGGTGGGACGCTCGATACCCAACACACAGATCAACGGAAGAGTGGTGGATTGGGAGGGAAGACGCCTCGCCCGTAACGCCCTCGTGGAAGCGGTCTCACAGCCCGATTCGATCGTGTACTTCACGCTGGCGGACTCGGCAGGCAGCTTCGATCTCCGTGCCGTTCCACCGGCAACGTACACCCTCTTCGGAATCGTGGATGGGAATAACAACCGCCTTCGGGACCGCGGCGAGGCATTCGACTCGGCGACGGTGATCCTGGACTCCACCCTCAACCGTGTGTTCTGGGCATTCCGACACGACACGACGGGCCCCCAGATCAGCAACACCATCCCGGCCGACACGTTCACCATCCGCGTGGAATTCAGCCAGTCGCTGGCTCCCGGTCCCCTCGACCCGACGCTGCTCAGGGTCTTCGCCTTGCCCGACACCACACCCGTCCCCATCACGAGCGTGTGGCAACCCGCAGAGTACGATTCGGTCACAACGGAGGAACGCGAGCGGGCACGTGCGGCAGCCGACTCGGCGCAAGCGGCCGCCGACACCACGGCCGTTGCGGATACGGTGGCCGTCGCCGTGGCCGACACGGCGCGAGCGCCGCCAGACACGGCCGAAGCGCCCCCGGACAGCGCGGCACTCGCCGCAGACAGCGCCGCCGCCGCTGCCACGCAGCTGTTAGCTCAAAGACCCACGCTGATCGATCGGATTTTCCTCCGCGTCGAGACACCGCTCCTCCCCGGAGGTCGTTTCCTGGTGACCGCCACCATGCCCAACATAGAGGGGTACGTGGCCGAGTCCCGTGCGGTGTTGGTGATCCCCGGAGGAGAGGGCGGTCAATGAACGACCGCCTCCGGGCGCTTCCCGCCGTCCATGCGCTCCTCGCCAAAGCGGAGCAGGCAGGGCTCACGCACGGCGCACCCCGCGGTGCGGTGCTGGAGGCGATACGGGGAACGCTGAGCGAGGCGCGTCGTGCCGGCGGCACACCGCCAGCGGATGGTTGGATGGCTGGCGTCGAACGCCGCCTCGCCCGTCAGACACGTCTCTCGCTGACTCGCGTCGTCAACGCCACCGGGGTCGTGCTCCACACGAATCTCGGCAGGGCTCCCCTCGCGAAGGTCGCACGGGACGCCATGCAGGGAGCTTTCCGCTACAGCACCCTCGAGTTCGACCGGGGGACGGGAGAGCGTGGCTCCCGCCAGGACCACACGCGGAGACTCCTGGTCGATATCACGGGCGCGGAGGATGCCTTGGTCGTGAACAACGCGGCCTCGGCGCTGCTCCTGGTCGTGAACACGCTCGGCGAGGGTGGCGAGACGGTGGTCTCCCGTGGTGAGTTGGTCGAGATCGGTGGCGCGTTTCGAATCCCCGAAATCCTGCGGAAGAGCGGAAGTATCCTCGCCGAGGTCGGTACCACGAACCGGACTCGTTTGCGAGACTACGCCTTGGCCGTGAATCCGCGGACGAGGCTGTTTCTCAAGGTGCACCGCTCGAACTTCGTGCTCGAAGGGTTCGTTTCGGAGGCGTCGATCACCGAGCTCGTGCAGCTCGGAAATGAGCGGGGGATTCCGGCCGTGCACGACGCGGGCAGTGGGCTCCTGGTATCCTTGGAACAGCACGGACTCCGTGGCGAGCCCCGAGTGCAGGACAGCGTTGCCGCCGGTGCCACCGTGATCTTCTCGGGTGACAAGCTGCTGGGAGGACCTCAAGCAGGCATCATCGTAGGCTCCCGCGAAACGGTGCGGCCCGCGGCCCAGAATCCGCTGGCTCGGGCCCTCAGGCCGGACAAGACCGTTCTCGCGGCACTGGAGGCCACGCTCTTGCTCTACCGGGATCCAGACGACGCGACGCGGGAGATTCCCACGCTGAGCATGCTGACGGCCGACGTGCACGAGCTCAAGCGACGGGCACGACGGTTGGCGCGACGCATTCCCGCCGCCCGCACCGAGCCAGGTATGTCATCCGTTGGGGGAGGATCGTTCCCCGGAGCTGAGCTGGCGAGTACCCTCGTCGTCCTCGAGCCCGCATCGTGCGATGCCCTTCTCGGCGCACTGCGCGCACACGACCCACCAGTCATCGCCCGAACGGCCGAGGGCAAGGTGCTCCTCGACGTACGAACGATCGCGGACGATGAGTTTCCCATCGTGGCCGATGCAGTGAACGCCGCTCTGAGAGAATGATAGACCGGGATTGTGCGAATACTCTCCGCGGGCCAGATTTGCGCGGAGGAGGACCGCTCCGGCCATTCGCCGTCATTCGACACACCAGAGAGAGGAGCCTGCGCCCGGTGCGTGACCCTGCGAGCCGGGAATGCTCGATTCACGCCGCGCGAGGGCGATGATACCGATGCGCGTGGCAGTGCTCGCCTCGGGCTCGGGGACTAATCTCCAGGCGCTCCTCGATCGGTGTCGCGGAGACGCCCCGGCACGCGTCGCGCTCGTGGTGAGCAACAACCCCGATGCGAGAGCATTGCAGCGGGCACGCGCAGCCAACATTCCGACTGTCGTGCTGGATCGTCCGTCGGATGGTAACGCGCTCACGAAGGCGCTGCAGCAGCATCAGGCAGACTTGGTCGTGCTGGCGGGATACATGAAGCTGGTCCCGGCCTCCACGGTCGAGGCGTTCTGGGGACGCATGATCAACCTCCACCCCGCACTCCTCCCGGCTTTCGGCGGGAAGGGGATGTACGGCATGCACGTGCACCGCGCCGTCCTGGCTTCGGGCGCCACCATCTCTGGTGTTTCCGTGCACCTCGTGACCAACGAGTACGACCGTGGTCCCGTCATCGCCCAGTGGCCCGTTCCCGTGGCGGCAGACGACACGCCGGAGTCGATCGCAGCAAAAGCTCATGCCGTGGAGCACGAACTGCTACCCGCCGTCGTCCTCGCCAGCGCTCGCGCCGGAAGAGTCGTGCGCCTCGTGCCCCGGGGAGCGGCATTCACGACGCACCCGGAACCCTCCGCAATCGTGGACCTTCTCGAGCCCGTGGAGAGGGAGCAGTGATTAGTGACTAGTGACTATTACCTAACACCCAACACCTACCACCTAACACCCAAATGCCCCGAGCGCTGATTTCAGTCTCCGACAAACGGGGGATCGTCGAGTTCGCGGTGGGACTCGTCGAGCTCGGTTGGGAGATCGTGTCGACCGGCGGAACGGCCGAGGTCCTCTCCCTGGAGGGGATTCCGGTCGTGCGAATCGAACAGGTGACCGGCTTCCCGGAGATCATGAATGGGCGGGTCAAGACCTTGCATCCAGCGATCCATGCCGGACTCCTCGCCCGCCGGGACGAGCCCCTGCACCTCGAGGCCCTCGACGAGCATCGTTTCCAGCCCATCGATCTCGTGGCCGTGAATCTCTATCCGTTCCGGGAGACGATTCTGAAGCCGAACATCACCTTCTCCGATGCTCTGGAGCAGATCGACATCGGTGGCCCCACGATGCTCCGGTCGGCGGCGAAGAACCACCAATGGGTCCTGGCCGTCGTCGACCCCGCGGACTATCACCTCGTTCTCTCCGCTCTCAATGAGGGCTCCGTCTCGAGTGATCTTCGTCGAAGCCTCGCCGCAAAGGTCTTCACCCACACTGCGGCCTACGATGCGACCATTGCGCAGTATCTCATTCAGAGCGACGACACGCTCCCACCGGTGATGACGCTAATACTCGAACGGATGCAGCCGTTGCGGTATGGCGAAAACCCCTTCCAGCGGGCGGCTCTCTACACGACTCGCGAAGGTCGGGGCATCGACGCCCTTCTCCAACTGAACGGAAAGGAACTCTCGTTCAACAACCTGCTCGACATCGAAGGCGCAACCTCCGCCATCGCACCGTGGCCGGACCGTCCGGCCTGTGCCATTGTCAAGCATACGACGCCCTGCGGGATCGCCATCGGTACGACACCGGAGGAAGCTTATCGGAAGGCGGTGAGCACCGATCCAGTGTCGGCGTTCGGATCGGTGGTGGCGTTCAATACGGTCGTCGATCAGGAAACAGCCACGGCGATGGCGGATCTCTTCATCGAGGTCGTCGTCGCCCCCAGGTTTCACGACGATGCACTCGCCGTACTCCGCCGGAAAAAGAATCTCCGGGTCATCGAGCTCCCCCTCATGGACACCCGTCCTGCGCTCGACTACAAGCGGGTGCGTGGCGGATTATTGGTACAGGATCGCTTTATATTCTCGGCCGACGAGCCGTATTGGAAGGTAGTGACGCAGCGGCACCCCGAGGAGCGCGAGTGGCGGGATTTGCGATTTGCGTGGGGAGCCGTTGCGAGTGCCAAGTCCAACGCGATCGTCCTGGCATCTGACGAACGGGCCGTGGGGATCGGGGCCGGTCAGATGAGTCGCGTCGATGCAGTCTTTCTCGCTGCACACAAGGCGGCGGAAGCCGGCAACGAGACAAGGGGCGCCGTCATGGCGTCGGATGCGTTCTTCCCCTTCCCCGACGGGGTCGAGAAAGCCGCGGAGGCCGGCGTGACGGCCGTTATCCAGCCCGGTGGCTCGAAGCGCGACGCGGAGGTCGTCGCCGCCGCGAACAGCTTCGACATCACCATGGTGTTCACGAGCCGACGGCAGTTTCGGCACTAATCACCTTCCGGCGCCCACCTCCAGCCCGAAGTACGCGTTCCGACCCGGTGCCGGCTCGAAGTAGCGGCCGCCGAACGCGTTCACGACTACCGAGCCGGCGTACCGTTCATCGAACGCGTTCAGCACGCCTACAAACGGCGCGATATGCCATCGTCCGACGCGACCGGTCCACCCGAGCCGTATGTCCGAAGTCCACCATCCAGCGTTCTCCGACGAGTTCGCATCGTCGACGAAGTAGGCAGAGCTATGGGTGTTGTCGACGGCCCCCCAAGCGCCGCCGGGCGCCACATATCGTATCGACCAGTGGAGCTGATGCCGCGGCACGCCGGGGATCTCGTTGCCGTCGAAGACACCGTCTTCTGTACCAAAGTCGGTGAACTCGTAGCCGGCGAACGTGTAGGCTCCGAGTACGGTGAGGCCGTCGTGAGGCCTCACCGTCAGCCCGACCTCGACGCCGGCGTGTCGTGACGACCCTGCGTTCCGGAAGAAACGACGCCCCGGCTCGGTCGGCACCTCGAAGGGGATGAGCTCGTCGTCGACATCGGCGTAGAACGCGGCCACACTGTAGTCGGCGACCCCTGAGACCCGTCCGCGCACGCCAACCTCGAAGTTGGTGGCGTATTGCGGATCGATGGCCGGATTCAGACCGCCGCCACCTTCCTCTCGATTCACGAGCTCGGTCGTTGTGGGCGTCTCGAAGGCTGTCGCGAAGCTCAGGTACGGTCTGAAGGAATCGAATGCCGCAAGAGTGACCCCGGCGGACCAGGAGAATGCGTCCATCACTTCCTCACCGGATGCGTCACCGTCGGCGGTAAGCCGATCGTCTACCGTGAACGACACACGATCGTGGCGTAGACCCCCGGTGAAGAAAACCAGATCACCGAGACCGATACTCGTCTGGACGAAGGGACCGATCTCTCGCACTCGCTCGAACTGATCGAGCCGCAGCTCGGACCCGTCGGGGCTGAAATTGAGGCGGTCGTCCCGCTGCCACTGGGCATCTACCCCGACGGTCACCGTGACGGGCACCGGACCGGCGACGCGCGGCAGCGTCACCGACCCGCGGGTCCCGTACACCCAGCGCTCGAGGTCGATGGAGGCGAAGGACAGCGCATTCTCCACGTCCCGGCGGCTACCATAGACGACGGCGTCTACCGACCCATCACCCGCCAGCGCATGGGCGATGGCCACGCCCCCCTGCGCCTGCGTCGTCGTCTCGTTCGCGCCGGCGGCAACGTTCCTGGGATCCGCCTGATCGGGTGACGCGGCGACTTGGTCCGCAGTCAGCGCACCGGGGTTTTCCGACAGCGGGACGTCCGTCAGGTAGCCGAGGAACGTCAGCCGGGTGCGGGGCGAGAGGGGCTCGACAGCGCGAACCTGTACTTGCCAGAGCTCGGCCCGAGCGTGCTCCCGGTGGCCATCCAGCGTGGTGCGCGTGGCCGCGACACGGATGGCGCCCGGTCCCAGCGGCGCGTCTGCTCTCGCCGTCCACTTCCAGGTATCGAACGCGCCGACGGTCAGGCGGGCCTCTGGTGTGAACCCGGTGGGTATCTGCGCCCTAGACACCAAGCTGATCACGCCGCCCGACGCGTTGCCATGAAGACTCGACGACGGTCCGCGGAGCACCTCGACGCGATCGAGCTCGCTCACCTCCACATTGCTCAGTTGGCCTTGCCCATCGGGGAGCGTCTGCGGGATTCCGTCGAGAAGAACCTTCACACCACGAACTCCAAAGGCGGCGCGAGCGCCAAAGCCCCGAATGGAAATACGCAGATCCTGCGTGTAGTTATAGCGATTCGCGACCAGGAGACCGGGAACCGTGGCGAGCGCTTCGTTGAGGCCGAGGGTGGCGCGGCCACGATGGAGCTCGTCGCCACTCACCGTCGATATGGCGAAGGGGAGTGTGCGCGCCGGCGCCGCGGAGCGCGAGACAGCTACGGTGATGGGCGCGAGCTCAGCCCGCGGCAGTGAATCGCGTTTGGTGGAATCCGCCGGCTCCTGGGCAGACACCGGCCGCGAGATCGCTGCCAGCAGCGCACACGCGCCAAGGACCCGACGCGCCGACCGTACTCGAGTGGCTCCGTCCATTGCCCGGGAACCATAATCGCGGTCGCCGCGGTCGGGCAATCGGGTAGGCTGACGGGGGGTGTTCTGCAAGCCCTCGGCGCGGTCTAGCAGTTCCCCATGCGGTGCTCCACGGGGCGGCAGGCGAACCCACCGGTGCCCCAGTGACCTGCGCCGTCCTGCATCGCGGCTCCCTCGGCGGCGCGGAATCGGTCTTCATAACGCACATTGGGCCGGATGGTGAAGGCCAGCGCCCATCCCTGGCGGATCATCGCCTCGTTGATCATGGTCTCGTCGTCCCACAGGTAGGCGAGGGTGCGCCCGAAATCGTCTCGCGTCTCGACGTCAAGTTCCAGGCCAGCCGACCTGCCGGATGGCAACAGAGCTTCCAGGGCAACACGCGACTCTTCGCCGAACGGAGGCTGATCGAGCTCGGGCGCGTCGATCCCGATGAGACGGATGCGGGTGCCGTCGGTACAGGTCACCGTGTCCCCGTCAGCAATCCGATCGATCACGCAGCCGGCGGAGAAGACCGGTTGGTGCTCGAGGGAGTCGTCGGGGCACGCTGTGAGGTTGAGCAGGAGGACAGCCCATCCCGATGACACGAGTCGCCCGTACATATGCGAAAGGTAATCGGGCGCGCGACGGTGCCGAACCGGCAATCCCTGGCCCGGTATCGACGATCAGCGGCGGGCCATGATCCAGTACCACGCCGATCGTTTGCTGTCTCGACAGCTTCTGTGGCGTTGCGAGATCGATGTGGTGAAGAGCTGCAGACACCGTGTCCGATGGCCAGCCGACCATGTCGTGACTTGTCGCTGTGGTTCGCCAATCCCACCAATCATACTGCTGCCCCCTGCACCATTGCGTCCCAGAACATCTTCTCGTACGCCTGGAACAACCGTGCGCCTCGGCGTAGCTCCGCCGACGTGACTCCGCGGTCGAGCCCGTGCTGGATGATCGCGAGAGCCGGCTCATCGAGGGGTGGCATGCCGGCAAACCCGTCCAGGAACGCGGTATCTGCTTCCGTGAACCCGTGGCGCTCCCGGAGCGCGGCGCTCATTCGGCCGCAGTTGTGTCCCCAGGCGGCGAAATTGAGCAGGATCCCCATGACGAATTCCGCCGCCGAGGCGTAGAGAGCTTGCCACGCCATGAAGGCCGTGTACGCAAAGGCAGCTGGCGAAACATCGTAGGTCACGAGGTCTTGCTCCGTCATGCCGAGCTTCCGAGCCATCACGAGGAGCCCATCCAGTGCCTTGCGCTCGCCATCGAGCACACCCATGAGAAAGTCCCGGCTCGGCGGCTGGCCGAAACGGTGCACCAGCATGGCGACCGACCGTAGGTCACTAGTAATAATCGCATACTGGTTACCGACGAAAGCCCGAAGCGCCGAGACGGGGAGCTCCTTGCGCATCAAGAGGTCCGGAAATGGGTGTCCCCGGATCACGCGATCGATGTCGCTCAGCTCGTCGCCAATGCGGCGGACGATCTCAGCCGCGTCGCTCATGGCCGCTCCGGCTCACCCCATGGCTCGATGAAGCTCTCGTCCTCCACGCCAAGCGCGTCCGCGATGCGTGTGATGTAGTTGAAGTAGGCGATCACCTGCGTCGCATCGTGTATCGCGGTGTCGTCGAACCCGTGCCGGCGAAGCTCGTCGAGATCGACGGGCGACATCTCCCGCTGCTCGAGAGACAACTTTGCCGCAAAGTGACACAGCGCTCGGTCCTCGGGCTCCAGGGGCGCTTCCCGCCAGTCCCGAGCCACTGCATGCACGAACGCGTCGCCTTCTTCTTCCGTTTCGAACCACTGGCTGCTGGCGACCTCTTCCCGGAGGTCGTGGGCGTGCGCCTGTGTTCAGTAGTGGCAGTCGAGCTCCGCGGACACGACGGTGGCCAGGAGCTCGCGCTGGATACGACTGAGGAGCGACGGGCCGAACATGATGGCGGCGTACTGCTCCATGCTGGCCTTCATCACGCGAGGGTTGAGGCTCATGATGTGGACGATGTGCCACACCCGTCCCGCCCGCCTGATCGCTTTGTCGAACTCCGACTTCAGTAGTCCGCGTGCCTCGTCGACAGGGATCTGGTTGATCCAGGGCATGAACGTGTTTTCCTCCGGTTTGCAACCCGAGATCGCGCCGAAAGATACGGGACGCCCGTCGCATCCCCAAGCGGATGCGTGGATGTGCGACGCGCTCAGGTCTTCAGCCGCCCGTAGTACACGTGCGTGTCGTACTCGATTCGCACGCGCCCGTCCACCTGGTGCTCCTGGAACAGCTTATCGAGTGCGGCCAACATCGGCTCGCGTTGGGGATCGTCAGGCGGTGGGACATACGAGCTGGAGAGAAGTCGGGCCCGGAGCCCGCGAGGGTCGAGTTCCTGCGCATTCCCGAAGGCGCGGTGATCGTGTCGTTCGAAGAGTCCGCTCAACTGCGGCTCGAGATCATAGCGCGCCCGGACTTCAAGATAATCCGTCCCCCACCGCTCGAGGAACGCCTCATACTCGACGAGGAACGGCAGGCCGGTGACGCGCCGCTCGTTCCACACGATCACTACCCAACCGGCGGGCTTGAGCACCCGCCGAAACTCTCGAGCCGTTGTCGATATCTCGAACCAGTGCAAGGCCTGACCGACGACGATGAAATCGACCGAGCGATCGGCCACGTGCGATTCCTCGGCGCGGCCATCCACGCTGCGAAACCGGCGATACCGACCCAGGGCGTCCTGCGCCACCGCCCGCATGGCGGCGTTGGGCTCGACGCCGAACACCGTATTCCCGCAGTCGAGGAAGAGACGCGACAGGATGCCGGTGCCGGAGCCGATGTCCGCGATGGCATGATGGGGCGCGAGGTCCAGGGCGTCCCGCATCAGGGTGATCACCTCGCGAGGATACGATGGGCGTGCGCTCTCGTATTCTTCGGCACGTGTGGAGAAACGCTCGGTCGGATCCATCAGACTACCTATTCGGAGAGCCCCAGCTTCATCAGAAGGAAGACGAACGCCACGGGGTTCCAACCATCGACCGCCTCTACTTGAGCACATCTGAAGAGAGGCTGAAACCCCGTTTGAGGGTACTTCACTGCCCCTTCACGATCGGATCACCATTCTCCTCGCAACAACCTAACTGCTCAGCCGCCTACTTGATCAAAGCCGGCCCGCGGGTATAGGTCTCAGATCCCTTGTCTCTGGAGGGCGCGCATGGACGTTCCGGAGGACTCCGGTCAGCGAGCGGAGAAGACGGGTGAGCCGCAAGCAAGGATGTCACCGGGCGGAGAGCTCGAACCCCGAGCACTCCGGCGTCGCTATGACCCCGGCATCATTCCTTTCGAAACCACCGACGAAGTCTCAGAGGTCACCGAGATCGTGGGACAGGCCCGGGCGGAAGCGTCCGTCCAATTCGGAATCGGCATCGAACGGGATGGATACAACATTTTCGCTCTCGGGCCCCCGGGAACGGGCAAGCGCGCATTGCTCCGGCATTACCTGACGAAACAAGCCGCCTCCCAGCCCGTCCCGCCGGACTATTGCTACATCTACAACTTCGAGGATCCCCACAAACCGCGGCTCCTCATGCTCCCGGCTGGCACCGGCGCCACGCTGCGGCACGACATGCAGCATCTCATCGAGGAGCTTCGGACGGTACTCGCGAGTGCCTTTGAGAGCGAAGAGTACCAGGCGCGGCGCAAGGACATCGAAGACGAGTTCAAGGAAGAACCTCAGAAGGCGCTGCAGGACATCGAGCGCCGGGCCAAGGAAGCCGGCCTCAGGTTGATTCGCACCCCCGTGGGAATGGCCTTCGCTCCAGTGCGGGATGGGGAGGTGCTGTCTGGCGAAGAGTTTCAGAAGCTCGCCGCCGACGAGCAGAAGACCATCGAGTCACTCGTCGAGTCCTTTGAAGAAGAGGTTCACCGGACGCTGCGCCAAGTCCCCCGTTGGGAGCGCCTACGCGGCGAGCGCGTCCGAGAGCTGGACGAGGAAACCGCCAAGCTCTCCATCGGCCACCTCCTCGACGAGTTGCGCGCCAAGTTCTCCGAGCTCGAGCAGGTGCGCGAGTACCTCGATACGGCGCAGCAGGACATCATCAGTAACGCACGGAGTATCGTGAAACCAGAGCAACCGCTGCCGGCGATGCTTGCGGAAGCCGGCGGCGGCGCCCACGGGGAGCCACCGACCCTCACGCGGTACCAGGTCAATGTCCTCGTCGACAACCGTGATACGAAGGGCGCTCCCGTCATCGCCGAGGACCACCCCACATACGACAATCTCGTTGGCCGGATCGAGCACGTGTCCCGCTTCGGTGCGCTGTCGACGGACTTCACGCTCATCAAGTCCGGGGCGCTGCACCGTGCAAACGGCGGGTTCCTCGTCCTGGAGATCAACAAGATCCTCCGGGCTCCGTATGCCTGGGACGCTCTCAAGCGCGCCCTCCAGTCCAAGAACCTGCGGATCGAGCCCCTGGGCCAGGCACTGAGTCTCGTCAGCACGGTGACGCTGGAACCGGAGCCCGTCGAGCTCGACGTGACCGTGATCCTCACGGGCGAACGGCTGCTCTACTATCTCCTGTGTCAGTACGATCCGGAGTTCGAGGAGCTGTTCAAGGTCGCCGCCGACTTCAACGACGACATGGAGGCGTCCGACGACGGCACCCGCCGATATGTGCAGCTCATCGCCACGCTGGTGAAGAAGGACGGACTCCGGCCGTTTCACCGCAGCGCGCTCGCGCGGCTGCTGGAAGAGAGCGCGAGAATCGCCTCCGACCAGCGCAAGCTCACGACGCACATGCGCTCGCTATCGGACCTCCTCAACGAGGCGAGCTATTGGGCGGGGGTCGAGGGTGACGAGGTCGTCGAGGCAAGCCACGTGCAGCGGGCCGTCGAGGCGCAAATTCACCGCGCGGACCGGCTCCGAGAGCGGGTATACGAAGAGATTACGCGAGGGACGATCAAGATCGACACGGACGGAGCGGCGGTCGGTCAGGTAAACGGGCTTTCGGCCACGGCACTCGGCAACTTCATGTTCGGGAGGCCGAGCCGCATCACGGCCAGGGTGCGATTGGGTCAGGGCGAAGTGGTGGATATCGAGCGCGAAGTGAAGTTGGGAGGGCCCGTCCACTCCAAAGGGGTGTTGATCCTCTCCGGGTACTTGGGATCGCGGTACGTGCCCGACCATCCACTCTCCCTGTCCGCCAGCCTGGTCTTCGAGCAATCCTATTCCGGCGTGGAAGGGGACAGCGCCTCCTCAGCGGAGCTCTTCGCGCTCCTCTCGGGAATCGCCGACGTCCCCATCAAACAGTCCGTCGCGGTGACTGGGTCGGTCAATCAGCGGGGCGAAGTGCAGCCGGTGGGTGCCATCAACGAGAAGATCGAGGGCTTCTTCGACATTTGCCGCGCCCGAGGACTCACGGGGACGCAAGGCGTGATCATGCCCGCGGGGAACGTGGAACACCTCATGCTCCGTGAAGACGTCGTGGAGGCCGTGGAGCAGGATCTTTTCCACATCTACGCTATCGAGACCATCGATCAGGGAGTCGAGCTGTTGACCGGCCTTCCTGCTGGTGAACGCGGTGAGAACGGAGAGTATCCCGAAGGAACATTCAACCACGTCGTCGAATCCCATCTGCTGTCGCTGGCCGAGCAGCGGCGGGAGTTCGGTGTCCCCGGCGTCGAAGTCACACCTGTCGGGGCGGGAGAAGACGTCGAGGAAGAGGGCCCGCCAGCGTGGCGGCGCTGGAGGCGGCGGCAGAACTCGCCGCGGCGCTCGAGGCCGAGGTGCTGGGTCTCTTCGTCGAGGACATCAATCTGCTTCGGTTGAGCTCCCTACCGTTCGCCCACGAGGTCGGGGCACTTTCCGCAACACGGCGCCGGCTCAGTGGCGTCGACATGGAGCGCCAACTGCGCTTCCAAGCGGAGCGAGCGCGTGAGGCTCTGGCAGCGGTCGAGCGGCGTTTGGGCGTGCGGACGTCGTTTCGCATTGCGCGGGGCACCGTCGCCGAACAACTCATCAATGCCCTCAAGGCCGAAGACCTGTTGAGCCTGGGCGCGCGGGGGTGGGCCTCGGGACGGGGGCTTGGCTCGACGGCCCGGACCGTCGCCTTCACATCCCGCGGGCGGGTGTTGATCCTCCCGCACGGCGCTCGACTGACTGGTCCGGCCGCCGTGCTCTTCGACGGCTCCCCCTCTGGAGTCGAAGCGCTGGAGACGGCCTTGGCCATCGCCGGGGGACGGCCCCGAGACGTGCACGTGTACTGTGTAGCCGAGACGGAAAAGGACGGGGAGCACCTCGCTCGGCAAGCAGCGGATCACCTGGGCCCCGGCGGCGAAGGTATCCTCTATCGACAGGTCAAGCCGAAGGACCTCCCCCGAGCGACCCCTGCCATCCGAACCGCCGGCGCCAACACCCTCGTGGTCCCTGGCTCCAGTGACCTGATCGCCGACGGGGTGATCGAGACCGTGGTGACCGAGTTCCCAGGACCCGCCTTGGTGGTGCGGGTGAGAGAGTGACAGGCGGCTCTGGAGTGCCTCCGCGCGACTGCTAGGCCGATACGTCCGAGTGCGTGATGTCCGCGAACTCCCGCCTGAGACCAGGATGCCGCCGGAACAGATACCAGCCCATGAGGACCGCCGCCAACACGGACGACGCGCCCAACTGCCACCACGCCACCCCTCCCAGGAGCGGCTCCGCAAAAATGACGAGCGCCATGATCACATACGCCGCGACGAAGAAGATGGCCAACAGAACCGGTAGCAAGAGCAGTGGGAACTTCTCCATCTTGCTCACGATCCACGCGGCGAGCACGCCGAGTGAGAGGAAGACCAGGAGGTGCACCATATTGTAGGACGCGACTGGAGCGATGGCCATTTCGAGGGATGCCGGGTCCCGCAGGCCATAGAACAGCGCGGATCCGAATAGCGCCGCCGTGTAGAAGATGGATCGTCCGGCGAACACGTTCACCACGACGAAAAAGAGCACGATCGCACCGTAGCCGATCAAGCCGGCAACGGCCCCCTCAGCGAACACGTTGCGGGTTTCTTGTCGCATGCGCCCCCCTCGGCAGAAGCGTGAACACGGATCGCCCAACTCTTCGACGAGTCGATGGGACAACGAAAACCCCCGCTATTCGACCTCCTCCCCCATTGGAAGTTCTCGCAACCCTTGCCGAAGCGCAGGATGGAGTCGAAGGAGATACCATCCCATGGCAACGGCGGCCGCCACGCTCCCGATTCCGAGCTCCCACCACGCGGAAGGGCCCAAGAGCGGTTGGGCAAAGATCACTCCCGCGCCATACACATGGGCGGCCACGAAGATCAGCACGATGAGAATGACGAAGCGTGCAATGGGATACTCCTCGGCCTTGGCCACGAGCCACGACGTGAGCATGCCGAGGGCCAGGAACGCGAGGACGTGGAGCATGTTGTAGGCGAGCACGGGACCAGGGGCGATCCGTAAAGCAGCCGGGTCCTCGAGGCCATAGAAGATCGCCGACCCAAACATGGCGGCAGTGTGGAACGCCGATCGACCGACCACGGCGTTCAACACGGCCATCACCACCACTACCACCACGTAGCCGAGCAGCCCGGCGAAGAGCCCGCCGACCAGGATCGTTCTCGTGTCCGTTCGCATGATGTCGGTTCCCGTGAGATCGACGACGGCCGCGTCGTTATCGATCGGACGTTACGCGCTCGAGGAAGGAACGCCCATGAGGCTTTCATGAAGATCCGTTAAAGGTGCGCTCACGTCGCCGTTCCCACACGTTGACGAGACTATAGGGGATCATGCCAAGCGTTCTCCTCATCGGCAGTCTCGTTCTCGCGATGGCCGCCCTGACGATCGTGATTGTCTTCGCGCGACGATGGGGACTGCGGGACCGTCTTCGCGCGCGCCGGGCCTTCCGGCTCCGCGTCACCGTCGAGGATGCCCTCAAGCACCTCCACGCCGCCGAGGAGCGGGGGCGCCGCCCTACCATCGAGTCGCTGGCAGGGGCCCTCGCCATCAGCGCCAAACGGGCTGTCGACATTGCCAGGCTGCTGCACGAGCGCGGCCTCGTCACCAGCGACGCCGGCTTCACGCTCACGCCGGCTGGCGAGCGGTCGGCGCGCCAGATCGTTCGGGCCCATCGACTGTGGGAGCGATACCTCGCGGACGAGCTGCATGCTCGCACGGAAGACCTCCACCGCCTCGCCGACCGCCAGGAGCACTTCCTGGACATCGATCAAATCGAGCACCTCGCCGCCCACCTCGGCCATCCAGCGCGCGACCCTCACGGCGACCCCATACCCGCGGTGGACACGCGCTCTGCACCGCCCCCGGGTTGGCCGTTGACGCTGGTATCCCCAGGTGCGCCGTGCGAGATCGTGCATCTGGAAGACGAGCCC
>JBDHDH010000022.1:0-57340 GCA_039591615.1 Gemmatimonadota bacterium
GACAACGACATTCTGATTTCGACAAGCGCCGTCACTCGTATCGCGGCGCGATCACCTGCTCATGAGCTAGCGGCGGTCTCCCGCTGGACCACCCTCAGGCGTGTCAGCATCGAACAGGTTGGCACCCCATTTCACGCTCGGACTCAGCTCAGAGTCGACTAAGCGAGCAGGGACTCACCCAGTATCCC
The DNA here is from genome assembly GCA_039591615.1 of Gemmatimonadota bacterium. Taxonomy (GTDB): domain Bacteria; phylum Gemmatimonadota; class Gemmatimonadetes; order Gemmatimonadales; family GWC2-71-9; genus JBDHDH01. Next base: position 189 of record JBDHDH010000022.1, read on the forward strand.
AGCGCGAGGGAGATCGAGACAAACGACTGGAGCCGCTACGCCGTCCGTAACGACTCGTAGCTCCGTTCCCTGTCCCGCCGCCTCGCCATTTCGCTGGAGTAGAGTCTTCCCAAGTCCGGCCCGTGCTCCTCGAGCCACGCGGTGAGCTTGGTGTGTCCCGCCGGTGGGGACTTGACGTGCAGCAGGTTCTGCATGAGGCCCGCGATCTCCTCTCGCGTCACGAGCACGTCCCCAACCAGTGCGCCCACGAGCCTCGCGATCAGAAAACCGAGTCGCGGTGAGATATGGATGATGCGGCGACGAACCCCGACGGCCTCACCAATGGTCCTCACGAGCCCCCAGTAGGTGAACGTCTCCGGCCCGATCGCGTCGACGATCACGTTATCGCGTGATCTCCCCTGTTCGATCGCCAGCGCCGCCAGATCGTCGACGTAGATCGGTTGCAGCTTGTACCGGCCCTCACCGAAGACGCCGAACACCGGGAACCGCCGGAGCATCCACGCGATATTGTTGATCAGGATGTCTTCCTTTCCGAACAGCACCGCCGGGCGCAAGATGGCATGGGACAATCCCGAGTCTTGGAGCGCCGCCTCCAGAACGGCCTTCCCCCGGAAATACGGGAGCGTAGAGTCTCTCGATGGGTTGGTGATGCTGACGTGGACTACCCGCTCAACCTGGGCCCTCTTGGCTGCCTCGAACAAGGCGAGGGTGTTGTCCACCGCCTGCGAATGCGTGAAGTCGGCGTGGTCGAACCGGACCCAGTATGTGTTGTACAGGACCTTCGCCCCGACCAAGGACTCGGCGAGGCCAGCAGGGTTGTCGAAGTTGTACGGATGTACCTCGACGGCCCCCCCGAAGGGGTTCGTGCGGTGCGTTGAGTCGGTGAGGGTGCGCACTCGCAGTCCCGCGTCGAGGAGGCGTGTGGCGACGTACTTCCCCGCGTAGCCAAACGCCCCGGTCACGACGTGGAGCTCGGCGTTCGCCGATGCCTGTGTTCCCATGTGACAAACTTAAGGGCCCGCACGTTCGCAGTGCCACGTTGGCACGGCGTGTGGGGGCTGGTCTTTCAGCAGATTCGAGTGAGACGAGCCCCGCCGGGTGGATCTAGCACCCAGGCAGGCCGGTCTTCGAGAAGGAAGGCGACGGACGCTCCGGCAGCTCTGCGGGTGCCCGGAGCGTCCGTCGTGACAGGGACTAGGTCGTGCTACTGCCGTGAGAAGACAATCCGCAGCGACGCGAGATCGTCGGTGCCGTCGTCGTCGAAATCGTACTCCTCGTCGTCAGTCGTCAGCGTCAGGGTGTCTCCGGAGCGGGACGCAGCGTACGGCGTGGGACTTCCCTGCCCCGATTCGGAGATGGTGACGATGTCACCTTCCACTGAGATCGTCCCCGTGGTAACGTCGGGGGCGCTGCCGGGCTCGACGAACGTCGCAGTGTAATCGCCGGTAGCGTCAACTGTTAACGACAACGTGCCGCCTGCGGCGATCAGATCGAAAGACTCCGCCGCATTCGCGGGGTTGGTGAACGTGAACTGCGTCGCCAACCAGGTCCCGGTGAGATCCTCGACCGAGACTCCCGTGGTGTCGCTGCACCCAACCGTGGCGATTACGGTGATGGCCAACGCTCCGAATGCCAGTCGCTTCATAAAGAAACCCCCTGCTCAGGGATCGATGGCATCCATCCTAGGACCCCGAGCCTGGCGCCGCCGTGACGTCCGACTCGGCACAGACTGTGACAGGCGCCACAGTGGTCCCAGATGAGGGCGAGGCCTCTCGTTAGCCTGTCCCAAGACCTGAAATGTGAGAGCGAAGGAGTCTCCTGATACTGGATGGCGATGCCGGCACCGGGGGAGTGCTACGGAATCACGACCACGCCCACCGGACCACCGAACTCGGTCTGCTCGAGCCTCGTCCCTCGCGGCGCGAGCCACCGACCGCCGTCGACCCGGATGTTCACCCGGTGTGCCCCGGGAGTCAGAGAAACTCGGATCTCCCAGGTGTCCGGCCCGGTCTGCGCGAGCCCGAGGGGCTGCCAATCGGTGAAGTCGCCCATGAGCTCGACCGACCGCGCGCCCGCCACATGGACCAGGAGCGCGCGCGGATCCCCCCAAGGTCCGATCTCGAGCCGGGCCCGACTGGAACTCTCCGTCACGGCGCGTTCGCGGGCGGCCCGAGCCATCGCGCCGGTGATGGTTGGCACCGGCGACACCTGGCGCCTGAAGATGTCGAACCGGAGTCCGACCGTGACGTACGTGGCACCGAGGACCTGGCGCACCGGATCGGAGGGATACGCGCCACCGCTCAACGCCAGCTTGATCCGATCGGTGAGGGACACGAGGGCGGACAAGTCCGCCCACGCGCCAACGCGTGCCTCCCCCACCCCTTCCCCGCTCTCGGCCCACGGCCGCATGCCGGCTCGCCCCTCCACTTCCACCCGCTCCCCGGCCCACCGCGCGGCACCGAGCAGATCGACGTGACCGTCTGTGCCCAGCCACGTAGCTGATAGGGTCCCGACGAGGGTGAGGCGGTCCTGGACGGTCCACCCTCCAACTGCGAGCTCGAACGGAACCTGGCTGGAATCGCCGAACGAGCCTCCCGTCGTTGCACCGACCCACCCGCCGGCGCGCTCGCCGGACATGTGCAGACGAGTCCGCGCGAGGACGTGCCCGTACCCCCGCTCGTCCGCGTACTTGGCCGCCCCCGCCGAGCCGGAGAATTCGACACGCCACCCCCCGCGGGGCGGTGTGAGCCACGCTCCGGCTACGGTGGCTTGTACGATCTGATTGCCGCTTTCGAAGAGCGTCCAGCTACCCTGCGCACCCAGCGAGAGATTCTCAGCATCAAACCTGAGGGCAGGCGACACCACGGCGGCTCCCGAGACGAGAAAACCGTCATATTCCACGACGGACGCACCGATGTCTACAGTCCCCGCGGTCTGTCCGACCAGCGGTGACTCGAAGGAGACGATCCAGGCCGCTGCCGCAACCGCGGCGTGTAAGCGGCGGCGTCTCACCGGGGGCGCGGCGCTACGGTTTCGGCTTTCGAGATCGAGGTCCGGTCGTCGTTCCTGTTTCGTTTCCCGGCGCTTCGGTTATCAGATCCGTCACGGCTCGCAAGCGGACGCCGAGCGCTGCCGCCGGCGAGGCGCCAAGCGCGATGTCGCGCCCGACACTGCGCCGGAATGCCACGTACTCGGCGTCACCGGCCTCTCGTGCGAGTGCCAACACCGCGGCCACCGCCGTGTCGGCCGGAACGCCCACGGCCACGAGATCCGCGAGCACCGCGGCGGCCACCGTCAGCGGTCGACCGGGGCGCAAGGTGCGGAGCGCACCGAGATCCGCGCTGGTCGCACCGGCCCGCAGGGCGCTGGCCCCCGCCGTGAGTTCGGCGGACGATGCCGTCTCACCGAACGCCTCGCGCGCCACGCGAAGCTCTCCCGTCAATCGTGTGACTGCGGAGACGATCACGGCTGGGGGCGCACCCTTCACAGCGCCCTCGAGCGCCCGGTCCACGATCGGCTCCGTGGGGAGCCCAGCGGCGCGTGCCACATCGAGGACGCTGTCGACTTGCATCCGTGCCACGTCGGGCAATCGCCCGACCAGACGCGGCTCCTGCGCGCCCACGATAGAGGGGCCAAGGGCGCCCAGGGCCGACATACATAGCAATACGAGACCGACTCGCGCTCGCATCATACTCCTCCGATGGTGACGACGGAGTTCCGGCGACCGAACTCGTCCTCGACGGCGGGCGCGTTTGGATCCCCGAGCCAGGTCGTGCCGTCCACCAAGAACGCGTAGCGATAGCGACCGGGCGCCAGGGGCACGGTGACCCACCACACGCCATCACCTTCCTCCCGCACGAGCGGCGTGGCGGACACTTGCCAATCATTGAAGTCCCCGACGACGCTTACCGACGCGGCCCCCGGCGCGACGAGCACGAACTGAATGAGCGTTGCCCCGGCCGCGCCGCCGGCATCCATCGGAACCGACGCCGGATTCGGGCCACCGAGCCGGTTGCTCACGAACACCACGGCCGCGATACCCGCCGCCAGGGCGAGACCGCCGAGGGGACTCAGCCTGATCGTCCGGCGGCGCCGCAACCACGCGAACACCGACCGCGGAAGAGGACCGTTGGCCACCGGCGTCGGGAGTCGTTCGATCTCCGCCATGACCCGGGCGTCGAGACCCGGATCGATCCGAACCGGTTCCTGAAGCGCCTTCACGGCGCGCGCGATGGGGTCTCGGTGCTCAGCCACGGACCGTCTCCTCCAGCAGGCGGCGTAACTCTTCGCGGGCCCTGAACACCCGCATCTTGAGCGCGGGGATGCGTGTCCCCGTGAGTTTCTGCATCTCTTCGTAGCTCAACTCTTCAACATACTTCAAGAGAAACGCCTCTCGCTGATCCGGGTTCAGCTGGTCGACCGCCCAGGTGATCGCCTCTCTCCAGGCGTCGCGGTCTTCTGAGTGAGCAACGGAGGCGCTCGCCACGGCGCTCTCGTCCAACATGACCATCGCCTGCCGACGCGCCCGCTGCGCCGCGTACGTGCGGCATCGGTTGACGAGAATTCCGAACAGCCACGCGCCAAACCCTTCGGGGTTCGTACACCGGGCGAGGGACCGGTACCCGCGGACGAAAGTATCCTGGAGCGCGTCTTCGGCGTCGGCCACGTTTCCCAGCATCCGCACCGCGTATCGGCCCAGCCGGTCTCGATACCGTTCCACCAAACGGGCGTAGACCTGGCTTTCCCCTGCCAGGACGCGACGCACCAGCCGTCCGTCGGTCTCATCCCTCACGCTATAGATACCCAGGCATTCTCGCCCGCGTCACATGGAGTCGCCACGGGGCGGGATGTGACGTGACGCCGGATGGATAGGTATACGAAGATGACGGGTCCCGTGGTTCCCTGCACCGCGGCTTCTCCCTTCGTGTCGCCCGTCGAAGTCTACGTAGCGTAGACCGTGGATCAAGGAGGTGACCCATGCTACGAACGTCCTACGGACGCGTCGCGCTGTTGCTGTCGGGTCTACTCGTCTGTCCCGGCGTCGTGACGGGGCAGCTGATCTCCCTCAAGACCGTGCCGGTCGCCGCGGGTGACCAGTTCCTCATCTTCCCGTCGGAAAACCTGGCTATGGGGGGCGTCTCCATCGCGCTCGACGATCGGCTGCTGGATCCCTATCTCAATCCGGCGCGAGGCGCCCATGTCCGCGAATCGCAGGTGTTCTCTACGCCCACCTTCTACAGCGTGTCCAACAGCGCGGGCAGCGCATGGACCCTGCCGGTGGGCACCGCGTTCCAGTCACGTGGATGGTTCGGAGGCATTTTCGCCGCCCTCCAGAACCTGAAGCGGGGCGAGGAGCTCTTCGCGCCGGTTCCGTTCGGCTTTCCCGGCGCCGAGGCGTTGAGCAGCCGATCGGCGACCAACAAGTACGCCAACATTCTCTTCGGGAAGACACTCGAGTCCGAACTCTCGATCGGATTCAGCGCGTTTCTGGCCGAATTGGGCGGCTTGGACGGTACCGAGCACCTCTTTGCAACGGCCAGCGGCATCGAGCAGCGAGGCGACATCGTTGACCTCCGGATGGGGCTCAGCAAGGAGTTCCCCGGCGACCGCACACTCGAGGCCGTGGTGCTCCACAACCGGTTCAGCATGACGCACGATGTGATGTTCTTCGACTGGTTCGTCGTCGATACGCTGAATTGGATCTGGGAACCGCAGATGCGGGTGGAAGTGAATCAGGATCACTCGCGCACCTGGGGTGCCCACGTGGCCTACGACCAGCCGGTGGGCCCGGACGGGTGGCGTGTCGGAGGACTGTTCACAGCGAACCGAAAAGACCACCCCAAGATCCCCAACTACGAGATCATGAACATTCCGAAGGATCCGGGTCATAGCAATGCTTTCAACGTCGGCCTGGGGGTCGCGAAGGTGACGGAGCGAACCCGGTTCGGCTTCGATTTCGTCTTCGAGCCCGCGACCAGTGAAACGTGGGCGGAGGCCGAGGGGCCGATTCCGACAATCGGCGGCGACACGATCCCCGATGGGAAGAAGACAGTCGAGAACTCCTTCGAATTCTCCAACGCGTTCGTCAACATGGGTGTCACGCACGATGCGGGACCCGTGGCGCTGCAGCTCGGCCTGCGGGTGAGCGCGTACGACTTCCATCTCGATCAATGGAATCACGTGCTGGAATCGTCCCGCCGGCAGGACGAGGACTGGATGGAGTGGGTACCCAGTTGGGGCGTGTCGGTGCGATTGGCGGACCTCGAGCTACGCTATGCCGGCCGGGTGACGACCGGGACGGGGAGGCCTGGTGTGGCGCTGACCGCGGTCGCCGAGGGTCGCGCGCTCGACGCGGCGGCGGCCAACGACGTGCTCCTCGCTCCCTCCGGACCGCTCACGCTCCAAGACGCGACGGTCATGACGCACCAGCTCTCCGTGTTGATTCCGATCCGGTAACGGGAGCGAGCAGCGAGCCGACGCGGTGGCACTCGGGGCCGCCGCGTCGGTAGAGGTGTCCAGACGAGCGGCAGCTCGTAACGCGAATCCCCACAGTCAATTAGCGCGATGGGGGGTCTCACTCGAGGTGGTGGCCCCTGGTGTGTTGCCCCTGCCCATGGCATTCTGGTGGCACCCGCGCGTTCCGCGTGGCAGGTACCAGCACCATTTCACGCCTCATCCAACGGATTGACCCCAGATGGAGAGCCTGGTTCGACGAGTGCAACAAGCGGGCGTGGTCGGCGCTGGTGGCGCTGGCTTCCCTACGTACAAGAAGATCGATGCGACGGTAGAGACCGTGATCGCCAACGGCGCCGAGTGTGAGCCTCTGTTCTACAAAGATCAAGCGCTGATGGAGCATTATGCGGCCGAGATCGTCGACGGGATGTTGCACGTGATGCGCCACATGGGAGCCACGAGAGGCATATTCGCCGTCAAAGGTAAGCACAAGGAGGCGATCCGTTCCATTGGTGCGCAGCTCCCCGGCAACGTGACCCTCTTTGAGATGGACGATGTCTACCCCGCCGGGGATGAGTACGAAGTGGTTTTCCACAGCACGGGCCGATTGATTCCAGCGGGCGGATTGCCTCTCGACATCGGTATGGTCGTACAGAACGTGGAGACGCTGTACAACGTGCATCGCGCAGTGGGGGATCACCCCGTCACGCACTCGATGTTGACCGTGCATGGACACGTTCGGCGACCGATCACTGCCTGGCTGCCCATTGGCACCAGCTACCGTGATGTCTTGGAGATCGCGGGAGGTGCGACGATCGATGATTTCGTGCTGCTCGATGGCGGGCCGATGATGGGAAAGGTGGTGACCGACCTGTCCCCGGTCACCCGCGTCTCCAGTGGCTTCATTGTGATACCTCGAGAGTCGAGTTTGGCGGTCCGAAAGTCACAGTCTGAGCAGGCGTTCAAACGATTCGGCAAGTCTGCCTGCGATCAGTGTAGCCTGTGCACCGAAATGTGTCCGCGCTACCTGCTCGGCTATCCAATCCAACCCCACCTCGTCATGCGTTCGCTGCTCACTACAGGCGAGATGAGCGAAACCCTCACCCACTGGGCCCAAGCTTGTTGCGAATGCAATGTTTGTACGCTGTGGGCCTGTCCGGAAGATTTGGATCCGAGAAATGTCTGCGTCGTTACAAAGAGAGACCTCAAGAAGCACGACAGGTGGTTGCCGTCGGATCAACTACAAAGACTTGCGAAGGACGTGCACCCGTTGAAGGAGTATCGCGGCGTTCCCACCGCGCGATTGGCTCGCCGGCTCGGACTGAACCGGTTCACCGAGAAAGCGCCGCTGTGGACCGAACCGATTCAGCCGCGATCGGTGTCGATCCCCCTTCAGCAGCACATCGGCACTCCGGCGGTACCGGTGGTCAACCCGGGCGACCGCGTGGCAGTTGGGGACGTCGTGGCCAGGGCGGCGGATACGGGGATGAGCGTGCCCATCCACGCCAGCATCAACGGGACCGTTCAATCGATAGGTGACGAGATAGTCATAGCGGCATCGCGCTAATCTGGCCACCACTCACCGAATCGCGAAGAAGGGCGACATGGACAACTCGATCGGGCTCATAGAGCTAACGTCGATTGCGAAGGGGTTTGAAGTTGCCGATGCGCTGCTCAAAGGTGCGAAGGTGGAGATGGTGTTCAACCGCACGATCTGTCCCGGGAAGTTCATGGTGATGGTCGCGGGGGATACCGCTGCCGTGAAATCGAGTATCGCGGCGGGGCTGGACATTGGGGGAGACACGGTGATCGACGATCTGCTGATACCCAATGTCAGTCCCGAGGTGTTTCCGGCGATCAGTGGTACTCGGATCATCGAAACGACCGGCGCCCTGGGGATCATTGAGACGTTTTCCGTGGCGTCGGTTATCGAAGCCGCCGACGCCGCGGTGAAAGCGGCTGATGTGAAACTCATGGAGATCCATCTCGCCATGGCGATCGGTGGGAAGGGGTATGTGACCTTGACCGGAGATGTTGCTGCCGTGAGGACGGCAGTTGAAGTCGGAGCCGACTACATCCGGACCAAGGGGTTGTTGGTCAACAAGGTCGTCATTCCCCAGCCGCGAGAGGAGATACTCCGGGACAAGATCTAGGGTCCACACGCTCCTCTGCCACGAAGCCGCTTACCAGATTCCTTCCACCGTCCGGATACGTGAGGCTGCCGAGCGACTGCGAAAGCTCTCGGTCAGGCGACACGCTCCACTGGCGACGGTTCTACGACAACCTGCGAGCCGGTAGGCGCTAGGATCTCCTCCGAGGGAATGAACAAGGCGGGAAGCTTGGCGACGACGGAGCTGGCGGCGGGCCCCAGCAGGGGCACGACGGCAAACTCGGCGAGCCGCGCCATGCGGTTGCGCCGAGTGGATCCCTGGAGATCGAGTTTGGCGGGCAGTGGGTCTCGGAGCAGCTTGGCCTTCTGGAGCTTCTGGAGGACGAGGGCCACGAGGTCGTCTACCAGCTCTGGAAGGCGCAGCTGGTCCCGTGCCGCCGCCGCGATGTCGCGAATACCGGTTCGACCATCACACCGTCGCCAGATGAGAGCGGCGCTCTTCCCCAGGCAGTACGCCTGGTCCAACTCCTCGTCGTATACCAGGAGCTCCTCGCCGAGCACCTCGGCCACGATACTCTCGTGGCGCGCCCTGGGCTGCATGAGCGTTGTCTCCGCGCGCCTCTCCGGAGACGCGCATAGAGGGGATCCGCCGGTTGCTCACTCTGGGGAGCGGTTGTTCCGACCGGCCGCTACAAGCAGCTTGCGGTCAAAGGGGAGCGCCTGCTGTGACAAATGTCACCGTTTGGCTCAGTAGCAAGGGCCTGTTGTCGAGATCGCGCTCTTCGACAGCCGGCCCTTCGGCGCTGGCACGAGGGGGCGGTCAGCCCATCAGGCCTCGATGGACGAGAACGCGATCACCCGGTTCCGGCCCTGACGCTTGGCCTCGGCCAGTGCCGTCCTCGCGGCAGCGAACAAGGTGTGGTGGCTTGCTTTCCGGCTGGGGACCAAGGCGGCGATTCCGGCGCTGACCGTGAGGTGGCCATGGGGTGAGGCCTCCGGATGGGGAACTTGCATCGCCTCCACGGCCGCCCGTATCCGCTCGGCCATCGCCGTAGCCAGTTCCGATGACTGACCGCCATTCATGAGGAAGACGAACTGTTGGCCACCGAACCGCGCCACGAGATCTCCGGCCCGGCGGGCATGTTCTCTGAGGAGGTCTGCCAGCCGCTTGAGGAACTCGTCACCGGCCTCGTGGCCACTGCGGTGGTTGAAGTCGCGAAAGCGATCGACGTCGATCACAGCGAGCGCCAATGGGGTGGCGAGCCGCGCTGCCCGGTTCCACTCGTTGGGCATGTGCTCCTCGAACGCGCGGCGCGTGGCGGTTCGCGTGAGCGCGTCGACCCAGTCGTCGCGGCGCTTCTGGTCGGTCACGTCGCGGGCGATGGCGTACAACAGCCCCGTGCCGGGCTCCGGGTAGCTGGTCCAGGCCAGGTCCTTGTACGACCCGTCCTTGCAGCGGTATCGATTCTCGAACGACAGCGTGGGCTTCCCGGACGCCAGCTTCCCAATTTCGGTCAGCGTGCCAGTTCGGTCGTCGGGGTGAATGAGCTCGACGAATGGCTTGGACAGGATCTCCTCGGTTGAGTAGCCCAGCGTGCGCTCGAAGGCCGGGTTGACGCGCTTGAAATACCCGTCGACGCCCGCGATGCACAGCATATCCAGCGCGTAATTGAAGAACCTGTTCATGTCGTACGTCTCGTACTCGCCGGAGGAGGCCGCGGTGAGGCTCACCCCGCACGAGTGGCAGTAGTTCGCCGATTCGGAGAACGTGGCCCCACAACGACCGCAGGTATTCTCGGATTCGCTCACGGCGTCGACCCGGTTTGGATTCCATAAATGAATGGCCCATCGGCACGTATGTGGCAAGGATGCGACGGCGCCGTCTCCCCTTCATCGAAATCTTTGGTAATCTTTAGACTGCGCCGGCCATAGTGAGCGACGCGCGCACTCGATAACGAGACTCGCCGCTGCGTGTCAAGCAAAAACACCACCTGGGGGTGCACATGAGACTCTTCGCCGGCGTCGCAGCCCTGCCCCTCGCCGTCGCCGCGCTGGCGCTCGCCTGCAATAGCGACGGGGTCACGGGGCCCCGCGAGGAGACCTTCGACTGGAGCGGGCAGATCGTCCAAGGCAATCGCATCGAAATCAAGGGTATCATCGGCGGTATCATCGCGTCCGCAACCACCGGCAACGAGGTCGTGGTCTCCGGCGTCAAGCGCGGGACCGATAGCGACCCGGCTAGCGTTCGGATCGTGGTCTTGACGCACGCTGAAGGCGTCACCATCTGCGCCCTCTACCCCGACGTGCCGGGTCGTCCACCCAACGAGTGCCTTCCGGGCCTAGCAGGATCGATGAGCAAAGACGAGGATAACGACGTGGAAGTCACGTTCACGGTCAGCGTCCCTGCCGGCGTCGACCTCCGGGGTCAGACCGTGACCGGCTCTTTGGACGCGGCCGGATTGCAGAGCGACGTCGAGTTCCTTACCGTGACCGGAGACGTGTTGGTGACGACCACCGAGGTGGCCGAGGCCACGGTCGTTACGGGGAATATCATCGCGTCCATCGGACTGCTCGGTTTTGGCGATGACCTGAGCTTCGCCGCGGTAACCGGCAACGTCAGTGTCACCATCCCGACCGCCACCAACGCCGACGTGCAGCTGAGCACCGTGACCGGCACGGTGACCTCCGATTTTGCCCTGAACCAAACACCCGGCGGGTTGGCCGGGACCCTTGGCAGCGGGGGGGCAACGTTGAACTTGGCCACGGTGACGGGGAACGTGTCGTTGTTGAGCGGTTCCTAGCATAGGGAATCACGGTACGATGAGCTGGGTGCGCCGGTCCGCCTGGTGTGGCTTGGCCGCCCCGGTGGTGCTGGCGGTCGTGACCGTGACCGCCGGCACGCTCACGCCTGACTTCTCGCACCGGTCGCAGGTCATCAACGAGCTGGCAGCGCGCGAAGCTCCCTACGGCGTCCTGATGAGCAGTGGCATCGTCGTGTTTGGGCTCCTCCTCATCGGGTTCAGCCCGGCCCTGTTCGTGACACATCATCCGGGTTCCGCCGCGGCCGCCAGCGCGCTCATGATCGCAGCAGGGGGACTGGGACTGGCGATCGCCGGCGTGTTCCGCTGCAATCCCGGGTGCAGCCTGGAGACCATGTCCTCCGAGATGGCGTTGCATCTCTGGTCGGCGTTCGTAGCGTTCTGGCTCCTGGCGCTGGCACCGGTCGTCCTGGCGGTTCGTCTGCCTACCGCCGGACCCGGACGCCGCTACTTCGCCTTCAGCCTGGTGGCCGGATTGGGACTGCTCCTCGTGTTATTCTCCATCATGGCGGTGGGGCCGGACGGTCCGAACATCGGCGCGCAGCAGCGCCTCTTCCTGCTCCTGTTGTGCGCCTGGCTCATCGCCTCCGCTGTAAAGGCTGACCGGCAAGCAACAGTGTGAGGGCTTGGCGGAGACGCAGTAGGGTTCGTCACAACGTTGTGTCGCGCGGTCGATGTGGCTGGGAGCCCGCTGACACCAGACGCTTGACCGGCCGGCCTGGTGGAACACCGCCCCGGTCGGTACCTCTTCCGCATGGGCTCCCGCCGTCCGCCGTGGGACAGTGCTCCAGCCACCGTCCCTCCACGAGCCTTCTGGCATCCAGTAAACGCCGTTGCCCTCATTGACATCTCATGGCTGTACGAACCGAGCCCGGAACGATCTTGAGTGAGCCGCAGCAACTCAACGAAGCGGTGGCCCCGCTGGTCTGGCGGGCACAGGCGGGGGACGAGCAAGCATTCGCCCGCCTGGTGGGATGGTGTCACCGACCGATCCATCGCTGGGCGCTGGGGCTCACTGGTGATCCGGACGACGCCGACGACGTGACCCAGGAGGTGCTGGTCGCGCTCCACTGGAGCCTGCGCTCGTTCGAGGGCCGGTCACGGTTCACGAGTTGGCTGTACCGGATCACGCGGAACGCGGCGCTGGGGGTGTTACGACGGCGGGAGAGGCGGGAGGCGCGGGAGGGGCGGGCGTTGCGCAGCGAGGGGGTTCCTGCTGACGAAGAGTCCGACCGCGTGGAGGGGCTCTATGTGTCGGAGGTGGCTGACCTGGTGAAGACGTTGTTTCAGGAGTTGCCGGAGCGTCAGCGCGAGGTCTTCGATTTGGTGGATTTGCAGGGGTATGGTCCGACGGTGGTCGCCGAGATGCTGGAGATGAAGCCGGTGACGGTGCGGGCCCATCTCCACAGGGCCAGGCGACGGATTCGCACCGCGATTCTCGAGCGGCATCCCGAGATCGCAGAGGAGTACACCCGATGAACTGCACTGAAGCACGGGAGCGCATCCTGGAAGCCGATCTGGCCGAGCTCCAGGAGACGGGAGACTCGCTGCTGAGCAAGCATATTCGCTTGTGCGTGGGGTGTCGCGGGGTGGCAGAGCGGATCCTACGGGAGGAGCTCAGCCTGGCACGCGTGCTCAGCGAGGTGCGCCCACGGGTAGCCCTGGAACGGGCGTTGGCCGATCAGCGCCGGACGCCGGGCGGGCGGCGACGGATCTGGACGCGTGTGGTGCCGGCCCTCGCTGCGGCCGGTCTGGCTGGTGTGTTGCTGACGCGAGCGCCGGTCATCCCCATGGGTGGCCGGCCACCCATGAGCTTTCCGGCTGACGCCCTTCCCCAGACGCCTACCGTCGACCCGCCGCTCGACCGAAACGTCGTGGTCTTCGAGTCAGACAACCCGAATATCGTGATCATCTGGTTCTATTGAGGTCGAACTGCCATGAGAATGACGAGCTGGTCGCCATTGATGCTCTTTGTTGCGCTTACGACGGCGTGCGGTCCGAGAGTCGAGACGCGTACCTTCGATCTCGAATACCTGTCGCCCGAAGAGGTCGAAAATCTCATCGTACCATACGTTTTCAACGAAAACGCACGCCTGAGCATTGGAACCCACGCGGTCTCGGTGCGTGAAACACCGGCGAACCTCGATCAGATCGCTCTCGTCCTCGAGCGATACGACCGTCCCAAGCCAGGGGTCCGATTGCACTTCCAACTGATCCGTGCGAATGGTAGCGAACGCACCGATCCGGAGATTGCCGAGGTGGAATCGGCCTTGCGGAAGCTGTTCCGGTTCAAGGGGTATGACCTCGTTGCACAAGCCATCGTCGCCGGCGTGGAGGGGAGTCAGGCGCAACAGGCTATCGTCGCCGAGGGATCGGGCACCGAATACAGCATCAGCGCCAACATCCTCGACGTGCAAGCAGCGGGAGACAGCGGCACGGTCCGCGTCCTGGTGAATCTGTTCGTGGAGGAGGTCGGCACCGCGCTCCAGACGGGGGTGAACCTCCGGGTGGGCCAGACGGCGGTACTGGGAAACGTGCAACCAGACCCGCAGAGCGACACGATCATTCTCACGGTGCGACCGGAGTTCGTCGAAACTTGATACGTGGAGCAGGTGCGGAACACAATACGGGGGAGAAAGGATACCTCACCCGATCGAGAGGCCCCCGCCTCACGTTCCTTTCTCCCCCGTGACCGTCGCGATTCTCTCCGCTCCGAACCCCTACATCGCCTTTATTTCGCTTTCGCGACGGCTTGGATCGCTGTTTTCATTTCTTTGTCCGGCTCAACGCGATCGTGCGGTGCACCTCCCTATGGTCTGGCTCCGTTCTGGAACCGGTCACGGCGGTGGCAACAACTCGCCACGCTACCACGCTTATTTATGATGATCCACTCTGTAAGCGAACATGAAATATCAGTGAGGGTTCGCTCAGCGGCGTTTTCGCAGGCGCCTTCATGAAGACGCGGTCACACATGCGCTGCCACCGGCTCAGGCGTACGCCTCTCGCTGCAGAGTTCCAGCTCGGCCGATCTTGAAGGCGGTCAGCACTGCCAGCGTGAAGAAGATGATGTCCATGAGACCGAATGTTCCGAGAAACCCGGCCTGCGAGATCATGTCTCGAAAGGCGGCCGCCGACGCCTCGATATCCGTCCGGATCTCAGCACGATACGCAGCCTGTTCCTCCGCGGACATCGCGTCCCACCGTGAAGCGGCAATGGCCCACACATCAGCGGGATAGTCGCCCTCTGCAACCGCCTGAAACCGCTCGACGCCCTCGGGCCAATTGACCGCCTTCCCCTGCTGCTCGAACTCCTGGACGACACCGTCGGCGACGTAGGAGACAACCAGCTCCTCGTCCTCCAGCGCGGCGATCGTGCTGGCAACGAGTTCGCCCTCATCGGGCATGACCATCCTGACCATCGCGTACTTTCCTCCGACCACGGACAGAATCGCCAGCACCGCGGCAAGCACGCCGGCGGGGACCGATCCCTCTCCCTTGTTGCCAATGGCCACACCGACACCGACCAGGAGGCCGACTCCCCAGGCGATCCATCCGAGCTCGAAGCCGGTGAAGTACGCGATCACGGCCCAGATCCCGGCCCCGATGGCGCCGGCGACCAAGCCGCCTACGAGTGCGCTAAATCGATACATCACGCCTCCTTTCGGCTACATCGCTGTGCAACTGGCGCACTACCGTGCACCGGCCGCGGGCGCGTTGGACCAGACAAAGTGGACCGGTGGGTCCACGGGTGCCGTGGAATTGGTCACAAGTACGAAGGGGGAGCCGGGAGTAGCAGGAGACGACACCAAATCAAATCCCCCAACGGGCTCCGCGCTGGGGGTTTGATCTCGGTAGGCGAGTCAGGCCGAGGGGTCAGGTAGTGGTTCAGCTCCTGTTGATCTCTCGGCCGCAGACGGTGCCTGTGCGGGAGCGGCCATCCGGGGAAACGGTCATGCTGATGTTGATCTCACACGTATCCGACTCCCCGGTGTCCTTCTCCCATGTAAACGAGCCGGCAATCGTGAGCGTACCGGAGTGCTCCCTGTTCTGGATTGTGACCTCGCCGGTCTTCTGGAGGTGGTCCGGCGCAGTCGTGGTCAGGGTGATGCTGCGCTCGCGGCGGGTTATCACGCAGTCTGCCATGACGATGACCGCCTCACTCATCAGCGTACCGCTGCGGTTTTCCCGATCGATGGATCCCTCCATCGTGCCGGATACGTCGATGGTCCCTCCACCCGGGCAGTCCCGCATGTACTGAAAGCTGAACGACCGCTCGAGCGGAGGCGCTGACTGAATCCCCAGGACCGACGCGAGCCCGACACCGACACCAGCCGCCAGACCACCCGCGGCCGCTCCCTCGACCTGATCGCCTACCGCAGCGGCTTCTTCGTCCGTCAGCCCAATCCTCGGCCCACTGTCGCTACAGGCGACTGCAAAAGCTGCCAGTATCAGCGCAGAAGAAGCCTGCCAAACAGGGGTCCTCACCATCGTCGTTCGCTCCTGTCAAATGGCCGGGTGCGCCGTTCCTGCCCTCGATTAGCAGCGATGGGTACCCGACTCGTGGACTATGGGTTCCGGGGCGCCTCTCCGTCGGTGACCGCGATCACCAGGCATGTGATGTCGGTCACGGTTTTGGGGGGGAGCGGGAGCAGGACATGGATGCTCAGCGGCGCTGCTCGAAGAACGCGCGTAACAGCATCCCACACTCCTCTTCCATGACCCCACCCATGACTTCGGGACGGTGGTTCAGTCCCGGATGGCGTAACAGGTCTTCGACGCTGCCCGCCATTCCGGCTTTGGGATCGTAGGCGCCGAAGACCACGCGACCGACGCGCGACAGAACTATGGCTCCCGCGCACTGCGCGCAGGGCTCGAGGGTCACGTACAGGGTGGCGTTGTCGAGGCGGTCCTGGCCGAGTGCGCGCAGCGCCGTTTGTATCGCGATGAGCTCTGCGTGTTGAGTGAGATCCCGGCGAACGATGGTCTCGTTGTGGGCGCTCACAATGACCGTGCCATCAGTGACCACCGAGGCGCCGACAGGGACTTCCCGAGCCTCAGCAGCGAGGCGTGCCTCGTGGAGGGCTGTCTCCATGCCGAGCCGGTCGGTGGCGTTCAGCAGCGGGCGACGGGGTCGCATAGCGGGAAAACTACGAACGCGCACGCTTCAGGCACACCCGGAAGGGGGAACAGCCCTGTGGAGGAGTCCTGGCCCTTTCCTCCTCGGACATCGAAGGTCATCTTGCATCCAGATATGCCGGTACAAGCATGGCACGGCGGAGAGGGCTCGGGCGCCGCATCTCGGCTTCGCACGCTCTCCTACCGCGAGGCACGAGCCTTCTACGACAGGCTCGGGAGAGGGCAGAACTGGCAACGGTTCTACGAGGATTCGGCGGTGGCTGAGCTGATCCGGCATCTGCAGCTCAGCGAGGCCCGGGCCGTGTTCGAGTTCGGTTGTGGCACCGGGCGCCTCGCGGAGAAGCTATTGCGGGAACACCTCCCCGAGACCACCCGTTACGAGGCCGTGGACATCAGCACCACGATGGTGCAGCTGACGAAGCAGCGCCTCGCACCGTTCCAGGATCGGGCTCGAGTCCGGAGTACCTATGGCCGTCCAGCACTCTCGGCACCCAATGGAACATTTGATCGATTCATCTCCACGTACGTGCTGGATCTGCTGTCGAATGACGACATCTGCGCCCTCCTCACGGAGGCGGCCCGACTCCTCGGAGCCAACGGTCTCCTCGGCCTGGTGAGCCTGACACACGGCTGCACCACTCCATCCCGATTGGTCGAGCGGATCTGGACGGCGCTTCATCGACTGCGGCCTTCCCTGGTCGGGGGATGTCGGCCCATCACGCTGAAGGCCTTTATCAGCCCCGATTCCTGGCGGACGGAGCATCACGTTACGGTCACGCGATGTGGGATCTCGTCCGAGGTGATCGTGGCCGCGAAGCTCGACTGAGGAACACCAGCTTTCACCCTGGCTCGCGAACGGCGAAATGTCCGCAGGTTAGGGGTGGCTGAGTTCGTCGCGGCGGCCGGCCGACTGCGCCTTCTCGCGGAGTAAGGCCTCGAACCGCGGATCGCCCCGGAGCGAGTCGAGATCGGGATCACGCTTGAACCACTCCACCCGGCCGAATCCATTACGGACCGCGTCTTCCAAGCTCGCGATCGCCTTCTCGGTCTCGCCCTCGAGGGCATAGAGACAGGCGACGTTGTACCGCACGCCGGCATCGTCGCGATCGATGGCGACGGCTCGCTCGGCCCATTCGAGACCAGCCTCGCGATTCCCCACGCGACACAGCGCCACGGCACGCATGGTGGCAGCACGAGGATCGTCGGGGTTGAGATCGAGATGCCGCTCCACCGCCTGCAAGGCCGTCCGGTACGCTGCCGCGGCGTCGTCCTCGTGTCTCAAGGCCACATAAGACTGCGCCGCAAAGAAGGCCGCTTGATAGTCCTCACGGACCCGGAACGCGTCCACGAAGAGCCGAGCGGCCTCGGCGAACTTCCCCTGCTCGAAGAGTGCGCGCGCATAGAAATAGCGGGCCTCGAACTGCTGCCCATCCAGTTTGATGGCGGTCTGGAAAGCTTGCTCGGCCTCCTCATGACGCTGCATCTGGGACAGCGCAAAACCGCGGGCTGCGTGCGCCTCGGCCAGCGTCGGGTCGAGCTCCAGGGCGCGGAGACTCACGGCGTCAGCCTGATCGAGATCGGCTTCGCTGGACGGGTAGTACATGTGGAGGAGCGAGCAGGCGTCGGCCAGTCCGGCATGGGCGAGCGCAAACTCCGGGTCGGTCTCAATGGCACGGGTGAACATCTGCCGCGCGAAGTCCAAGCTCTTCTTCCGCGTCTGATGGAAGTACTGCCGGCCGCGCAGGTAGTAGTCGTACGCCCTGACATTTGCCGGAGGGACCCGTCCAATGGCCCGCCTCTCGTCCTCGGAGAGAATCAGCTGTAGGGCGCGGACGATGCTCTGCGCGATCTCATCTTCGATCATGAAGATGTCTTCGAGATCCCGGTCGTACCGCTCCGACCACAGGTGATAGCCATCGGCGACGTTGATGAGCTGCGCCGTCACGCGCAGCCGGTCACCGACTGTCCGGACACTCCCCTCGAGCACCGAAGCGACGCCCAGCTGCCGACCGATCTCGCCGATGCCCAGCTTCTTATCCCTGAATGCGAAGGCCGAAGTGCGGGACACCACCTTCAGGGAGCGGATCTTGGCGAGGGCGTTCGTGATCTCCTCGGCGATCCCGTCGGCAAGGTAGTCGCTGTCCCGGTCGGCGCTCATGTTCGTAAATGGGAGCACGGCGATAGAAAGGGGAGGAGCCTCGGCTGCACTGAGGCGTTCGGGATCCAGCGCTTCGATGAACTCCTCGGCGGTGCCAGGCCGGTCGGCGGGGAAGACTGCCAACGCACGCTCTATGGTGCGATCGAGACCGACAGCCACATCACTTCGCACGGCCCGCAGACTCGGCAGTTGTCCGGACGACTTTCGCGCCAACACCACCATGGCATTTGGGCCCGTGAACGGTGGCTCGCCCGCGAGCATCTCGTACAACACGCAGCCGAGGGCATAGACATCAGTCCGCGGGTCTACCAAATCCCCGGTGGCTTGTTCGGGACTCATATAGGCTGGCGTGCCCACAGCGGCGCCGGGATCGGTGAGGGGACGGACCTCCGCCGCCTGGGCGATCACGGCGACCCCGAAGTCAGCCAGGATGGCGTGTCCAGATTCGAACAGGATGTTCTCCGGCTTGATGTCTCGATGAACGACGCCATGGCGGTGGGCATAACTCAACGCATCGCCGACCTCCCGGGTAATCGCAAGGGCATCCTCAGTCGTGAGCCGCCGTTCCGTGTCCAGCCTATTGCGGAGTGATCCGCCCTCGATGTATGGCATCACGTAGTACAACACGCCGCCTGCGTTCCCGGAATCGTACACAGGCAGGATGTTCGGATGGGTGAGCTTGGCTGCGATAGCGATCTCGCGGAGGAACCGCTCGGCCGCGACACCCGCTGCGGCCCTGCGCCGCAGCACCTTCAGGGCGACACGCCGGTCATGCCTCAGGTCTTGGGCGAGGTACACCACGGCCATTCCGCCTCGACCCATTTCACGCTCGACCGCGTACTGGTCTTGCAGCGTCGACTTCAGAACCTCGAGCTCTCCGACCATATCAAAGACGATGATCGAACCGCAATCGGCCTCCAGGCATGAAGATAATCACTGGGTGGCAGTCGATGGGTGAGCTCCCATATCGCAATTGCCCCGGCAAAATCGGATGCCCTGAACGGTTCACTCCCCTCGCCTGTCTTGCTTGTACACCGCACCCTGACAGGGGTGCGATATCAGACGGAGCCGGTCCGGACCGCACACCTCGAGAATCAGGAGACGAAGTATATGCAGACCACGAAAGCACTCAAGGCGACGCTGATCTTCACGGGACTGGGGCTCTTCGGTTACACAGTTGCCCCGGGATCGGTGGCTGGGCAGGAACCCACCATCGCCGGTACGTGGGCCTTGAACCGCGAGGATAGCGACGATCCACGGGAGCTCATGGAGGAGATGCGAGCCCAGGGCGGGGGAAGGGGTGGCCAGCAGGGCGGCCTGGGCGGGGGGCGACCGGACGGCGGAGGCCGCTCAGGTGGCATGGCCCGTCGCGGCGATCCCGAGCAGATGCGGAAAACGATGGCACTCGTCCGGGAAGCGGTCGAAAGGGTGAGCATCACGTACGACGACTCGACGGTGACATTGACACAGGGTGACCGCTCACCCTTACACCTTCAACCCAACTGGAAGAAGCAGAAGGTCGAGCTCGAGGACATCGGCAGAATCGAGTTCAAGTCCAGATGGGAGAGAAACGAGCTCACGATCGAGCGTAAGGTGAACCGGCTGAAGATCACCGAGTGGTACAAGCCCTCGGCGGATGGCAACCAGTTGTACGTGATCACCAAGGTCGAGGGTGGGCCGTTTCCGAACGAGATGCTGTTCCGGCGAGTGTATGACAAGCAGTGAGCAGTGGCTTCTGGCGGGTGTCGGGTGACGGGTGACCGGTGTCGGGGTTGGAATCACTCGCACCTCGCCGGCAGCCGGTACCCAGCACCCTAGACGTTCCTACTCCTGGCGGCTTTGTGGATTGCCTGTCATATCGTCCAACACAGCGTCTGTGAGAGAATGCTGACTGCAGGATCACCCGCACGCGTCGTAGCCATCGACGTTGCGCACGTCATCCATGTTCACCCACCCCGACGCTCCATTTGACCGCGTGACGTGGACCCACCATACCTGGCGCGGATACCGAAGGAGGCGGAGGTCGCGGTACGGGTATTCTCGGTCCCAGCCCATGGAGCGCCCTCTGGCCCACGCTCGGTAGCTTCCCTCCCCTTCGTAGTCGAGGATCCAGAGGGTGTCGCCCACCTGAAGGCCCTGGCGCGTGTGACTGCCCCGGCGAGTAACGACAGCGGCGCCGAGCTCCACGAGAACGACGTGGCCACTATCGGCCTGCGCCCCCGTTCCCGGCAGGATGGTATGCATGACCGCCGCCGTGTCCCACGGCGCGACGCGTACGAGCACGGTGTCACCAAACACCCACTTGCCGTACCTGCAGCACTCGAAGGGGCACGCGTTGCGAACGATATGGGGAGCGGTGGGACGATCGTCGAAGGGTGTCCGCGTACACCGCACGACCGTGAACCGGGGCGTTCCCGCGGAATCAGCGTCGACACCGGGGGTGTGTCCGCTGATACCGAGGTCCGCCCACACCCAGGCACCGCCTGTATTGTCCGACGTATCGCGGGGAACGGTTACATTCGCCAGCCACGAGTACTGCCCGAACACATACACAACCCCAGCCGCCGGCTGGGCACCGTCCCCGAACCCCTGCCACGCGAAGCCACACGACGGGGGTGGCCGATCGACGCCCACCGTTCGGACCATCCCAGTGGGTAACAGCGCCCACACGGCGTGCCGATGAGTCGTCGGTGCGGTCGACGAATCCGCCGCCACACCATGGACGAATACGAGCTCCCGATATCTGAAGGTATCGGCCGACACAGCGGCGCCACGGAACTCCGCCTGCACAGCACGGCCAGTATCGCTCGGCAACCAGATGGCAAGCCGATCATCCCCGGACTCGACCGGCTCGACGGATACCAGAAGCCGGACGCTGTCCGAGAGCCTCAGAGTGAGCACTTCGCCTGGAACCACGCTGTCGGTCAGCGCCGGCCGTGTGGCCGCCGAGACCGCGTTATCCAGAATGGTTGTCGCCGCTGGCAGCGGACCGGAAGAATCTGATGCGGACAGCTGGGTTGTGTGGCGCAGATTGGCGGCCCGAGGCGTGTCCGGACTGCAGGCCGGTCCGGCGACGAGTGTCGCGAGCAGGGAAGCCGAGGCGACTCCCGGAATGAGGGGGGAACGCCGGGCGTCCATGTCCGAACCTCGACCGCGGGTAACGAAGGATCGCTGGGGCACGACTCGACCCCAGGGTAGGCGTCCTGGGGCCAGCCGGCTATGTAGTGCGTCACAGTTCAAGTGCGACGGGCTGACGCGTGGATGGACACCGGACGGTATCCGGATCAGGCAGGTAGATGGGTGGAGGGTAACAGGTGACGGGCCATCTGGGGTTGAGCCCCAGATACACGATACCCGATACCCCGCGAGTGGATACGTCCTACGCGATCACCGTATCTGGCTGCCCAGCGGCTGGTACTCGCACGAACTCCAGCTGCTCACCGTCACTCGACCGGTGGATTCGCACGAGGTCGCCGGGGCCGTAGGCCCCCTCGAGGATCTCCAGTGCCAGCGGGTTTTGGATCCGGCGCTGGATGACCCGCTTGAGCGGTCGCGCCCCGTAGACTGGATCGAATCCCTCCGTGACCACGAGCTCCTTGGCCTCAGGCGTGACCTCGAGCTTCAGCTCACGATCGGCCAGCAACTGGTCGACGTGCGCGAGTTGCAGATCGATGATCTGCATGAGATCCTCGCGCGAAAGGGGGCGGAACATGATGACGTCATCCACCCGGTTGAGAAACTCGGGCTTGAACGTCTGGCGCACCATGTCCATGACGCGCTTCTGGGCCTCTTCCCAGGCGCGCTCACCGAGCTCGAGGATCCACTGACTCCCGATGTTGGACGTCATGATGATCACGGCATTTCGGAAGTCCACCGTGCGACCCTGGTTGTCGGTGAGTCGACCGTCGTCGAGGATCTGGAGCAAGATGTTGAAGACGTCAGGGTGAGCCTTTTCGATCTCGTCGAAGAGGATCACCGAGTAGGGCCGCCGACGCACGGCCTCAGTGAGCTGCCCACCTTCTTCGTAGCCGACGTAGCCCGGGGGCGCCCCGATCATGCGAGCCACCGCGTGCTTCTCCATGTACTCAGACATATCGAGACGCACCATCGCTCGCTCGTCATCAAACAAGAACTCAGCGAGAGCGCGCGCGGTCTCAGTTTTCCCCACTCCCGTCGGCCCGAGGAAGATGAAGCTCCCGATGGGCCGGTTGGGGTCCTGCAGGCCCGCCCGTGAGCGACGCACCGCATTGGACACCGCGGTGACGGCCTCGACCTGGCCGATCACGCGACGACCGAGCTCCTGCTCGAGCTTGGTGAGTCGCTGGCGCTCCGACTCGAGCATCTTGCTCACGGGAATTCCCGTCCATTTAGCCACAATGAGAGCCACGTCCTCCGCCTCGACCTCCTCCTTGAGGTACTTGACCGTGGACTGGATTTCCTTGAGCCGGTCGTTGAGGTTCCCGATCTCCTGCTCGATACCCGGCACCCGCCCGTAGCGGATCTCGGCGGCCCGCTGCAGGTCGCCGGCGCGGGTGGCTTGTTCGGCCTCGATCCGCGCCTCCTCGAGCTCTGCCTTCTTCTCGCGGAGCTTGGTGATGGCGTCCTTCTCGGCCTGCCACTGGGCCTTCATACCTTGAGACTGCTCCTGGAGCTCGGCTATCTCCTTGCGCACCGCCGCGAGACGATCCTTGGCAGCCCGGTCCTTCTCTTTGGAGAGCGCCTGCTCCTCGATGCGGAGCTGTACGATCCGGCGCTCCACCTCGTCGATCTCCTGCGGGAGGCTGTCGATCTCGATGCGAAGCCGACTCGCCGCCTCGTCGATGAGGTCGATGGCCTTGTCAGGAAGATGCCGATCGCCCACGTACCGATTCGAGAACGTGGCGGCCGCCACCAACGCCCCGTCCGTAATTCGGACACCGTGGTGCACCTCGTAACGCTCTTTGAGACCACGGAGAATCGCAATGGTGTCCGTGACGGAAGGCTCCCCCACGAACACCGGCTGGAATCTGCGTTCGAGCGCCTTGTCCTTCTCAACATGCTTGCGGTACTCGTCGAGCGTGGTAGCGCCTACCAGATGGAGCTCTCCACGGGCCAAGGGTGGCTTCAACATGTTCGATGCGTCCACCGCACCCTCTGCCGCCCCTGCACCAACCACCGTGTGCAGCTCATCGACGAAGACCACGAACTTGCCTTCCTCGGAGGTGACCTCCTTGAGCACGGCCTTGAGACGTTGCTCGAACTCGCCGCGGTACTTGGCGCCGGCGAGGAGCTGACCGATGTCGAGCACGATGACGCGCTTCCCTCGCAGGGACTCGGGCACGTCGCCGTTCACGATGCGTTGCGCGAGTCCCTCCACGATGGCGGTTTTCCCGACACCGGGCTCACCGATCAAGACCGGGTTGTTCTTGGTACGCCGAGAGAGGACTTGGATCACGCGACGGATCTCCTCGTCGCGTCCGATGACGGGATCGAGTTTCCCCTGCTGGGCGAGCTCCGTCAGTTCCCTAGTGAACCGCTCCAGCGCCTGGTACTTCTGCTCGGGCTCCTGATCGGTCACTCGGTGGCTCCCGCGGACCGCCTGAAGGGCCTCGAGGAGATGCTCCTTGTCGATGTGCCGAGCACTCAGGAGCTCACG
This sequence comes from Gemmatimonadota bacterium, assembly GCA_039591615.1. Lineage (GTDB taxonomy): Bacteria > Gemmatimonadota > Gemmatimonadetes > Gemmatimonadales > GWC2-71-9 > JBDHDH01. The sequence goes on from JBDHDH010000022.1 coordinate 24,500, forward strand.
GGCGGTGGTGCCTTTCGTGTCCACCAGTCCGATGAGGATGTGCTCGGTGGAGACGTAGGCGTCGCCGAGATGCTTAGCCAGCCGGTCAGCTCCCTGGAGTACCTGGCTCAGCTCTCGGGATAGGGTGGCCGCAGCGGCCCCCGTCTGGGTCGGGAGCCGATCGATCTCGCGCTCGATCTCACCCCGCAGCTCGGTGACGCTGAGCCCGACCTTCTGCAGGACGGGCACGACGATCCCTTCCTCCTGATCGACAAGCGCGGAGAAGAGGTGCGCGTCGTTCACGACGGGGTTCCCGTGTGTATTGGCAAGCGCCATCGCCTGCTGCAGCGCTTCGCCAGCTCGTACGGTCAATCGCTCGGGTCCAATCATGTCTCTCGGTGTTAGGTGTCAGGTCCAAGCGCTCTGTCACGCGGTCCATTGCGTGGTGCGCGTGCCACTGTTGGGCGTGGATTCACCGCAACACCATTGGTGCAACGCCCATGCCCACCAATTGTCTGCAACAGCGGCATTTTCCGGCCAAAAAGACAGATGCGCCTGCCGTTACAGGCGCATCTCATTGCCGTGTAATGAGCTCTCCGCGGATCGCTCGGAGCCACAGCTATTTCACGACGGTCATCTTTTTCGTGAACGCTTTACCGTCCACGACGAGCTGGTAGACGTAGACGCCTGATGCCGCCTCTCGGTCGCTCCCAAGCAGCTTCCCGTCCCAGAACGCCGAGTACTCGCCCGTCCCGTTCCACTGGAGCTGGATGTTTTCCAGCAGCTGTCCCGAGCCTTGCAGGATCGGGATCGCGACCAGCTGGGCGAGCACGTTATAGATCCGAAGGCCTACGACCGGCGGCTGGCCGTCGTCCCACAGGGATCGATCCAGCACGAACGGAATCGTGGTCTCTGGATTAAAGGGGTTCGGGTAATTCCTGCCGAGCTGCACCCCGGGTGAAGCACCTGTCTCCTGCGCCGAGACGGCGGTCGGTGCAGCTATCAGGAGCCCGAGCGACAACAGCGCCCAGGCTGCGTGCCTCATGGCAAGCTCCTAACAAGAATGTTGCGTAAGTCAGTACTCCTTGCGGGAATGAGCGCGTAAGAGTGCGATGTTACCCAACCTACGCCCTCACGCCGAGTCTTGTCAAGCAGTTTCTCAGGGCCCCGTCGGCGCTACAACGCCCGGCCGACGCGCATCACCCTCTCGAACAGTAAAGCCGCAAGCATCGAGCCATTCGAGGACGGGGATCAAGTATTTCCTGGTGAGCCCCGTTTTCTCCCTCAGCTGTGCCGGGGTGGCCCGCCCCAGCCGCCGGACCTCGGCCACCACCGTATCACGGAGCCGGTCGAGGGCACACCGGTCATAATATCGGTCACGCCCCACTCGCACTGCTGTGCCCTGGCGCACAAAAAACTCCAAGAGGTCATGCGCACGCTCCGGATCACCCAGCTCCGCGAGCTCTGCCGGCGTTCGACCTTCCCAGCCGGCGGCCACGAGCTCGTCCCGAATCCGCTCACCCACAGCGGTCTCATGCCGGGAGAGCGCGGCGCGAAAGTCGGAGAGCCTCGCCGTGCTGCCTTCGAGAAGGATCTGCCGTTCGCTGGCGAGCCCCTCCAGCACGTGATCGGCGAAGCCTGTGCTGCCAGCGGCCACCCGAAGGAGCCCCCGTGGCATCCCCGGCTCAAGAGGATGCTCTTGATGGTACCCGGTTAGCGCCTGGAGGATCGCGCGCCGGAGGCTCTCGACCACCTCGGGCTCCACGAGGGTCTCCCCGATGCGTACAGCGCCCCCGAGCACGACCTCGGTCGCCGTCTCTTCTACGGCTCGTGGGCGAATACCCAACCGCACAGGGAGGTCGCTGAGGCTGACGCCGTCTCGGCCCGCCAGGCGCACCAGAGCACCAGCGCGCGCTGCGTCTTGGGCGCTCGCCCGATCTTCGAGGCGAACAGGTCGTCTCGGGCGCGATCGCGGCCACGGATCGGCGATCATGCAGCCACCGATGGTGGTGACAGGGGAGTACGAACGGATCACGCCGCGATCTCCCCACCGGGCGACGACGGGGTTCTCCAAACGGAGGCGGGCGGGGGCCGTGGCGCCAGGGCCGATCTCTCCCGCTACAGGCGTGAGGCGGGCCATGACTTCAGCAGTTCCCAGGTGAAACCGGACCCGAGACCGCTGGGTGAGGGCGCGGGCATGGGGCAAGAGAGTGAGCAGGACATCGACCGCTCGGCTCTCCTGCCAGCTGGCGTCGGTGACGACGACACTCCCACGTGCGATAGCGGCACGGTCGACCCCGGCGATGGCGAGCGCCGTGCGGCGTCCGGGCTCCGCACGGTCCCGTTGCTGACCGTGTACCTCGATGCTCCGGACCCGACCGCGCTGCTCTCCCGGCAGCGTGCGGACCTCATCGCCCACATTCACCGAACCGCTCCAGGCAGTCCCGGTGACGACCGTGCCGGCTCCCGCGACGCTGAACACACGATCGACGGGGAGCCGAAAGAGATCGTCGCTCGAGCGGTCGGCTGCGCGGTGTGCGGCGGCTGCCAGGGAGGCCGTGAGCATGTCGATTCCCTCCCCTGTCACCGCCGATGCGATCAGGGGCGCTTCCCATGCGATCCGCGAGCTGGTGAGCCGGTCGCCGAGATCCGACACCACGAGGTCCAGCCACTCCCGCTCGACGAGATCCGCCTTGGTGACCACGGGCAGCCCCGTGCGGACACCGAGAAACTCCAGGATGGCCAGGTGCTCCACGGTCTGCGGCATGACGCCTTCGTCGGCCGCCACTACCAGGAGTGCGACGTCGACGCCCGCTGCGCCGGCCACCATGTTCCGCACGAAGTCTTCATGCCCCGGCACGTCGACGATGCTCGCGGTGATCCCGTCGGTGAGCTCCAGGGGAGCAAACCCCAGGTCGATGGTGATGCCGCGTCGCTTCTCTTCCTCCCAACGATCGGTCTCCACACCGGTCAGAGCGCGAACGAGGGCGGTCTTCCCGTGGTCGACGTGTCCCGCCGTACCGATAACGACGTGCCGGCTCACGCCATCCGCTCCCAGAAGGCGAGGGCTTTGAGGTCCTTGGTCTCGGCGAGATGGCTCTGCACGAAGCGGGTGAGGAGGCGGCGGTGGGCAGCGGCGTGACGGGACGGTAGCTGGCCGATATCCGCGTCTCCGCGAAGCACCATCCGCACCAAGGCGTCGCGATCGAGCTGGTCGAGGCGGGAGGTCTTCCGGCCCCGCGCGCACGCGCCGCAGAGGAACCCACCGTCCGCCACGGAGAAGGCGACTCGACCCTCAGGGAGCTGATGTCCGCCCCGCGCGCACGCGTCGAGGGTCGGCGCGAAGCCAAGAGCGCTCACCACGGCCCAGAGGGCGATGAGTCCAGCGGTGTCGAGCTCACCGCGGGGAACCGTCGCCAGGCGATCCAATCGGGTCCCGACGAGGTCGTAGATCTCGGGATGGGCCTCGGCGGGAGCGAAGCGGAGCACGAGCTCTGCGACCGCCGCACCAGCAGCGAAACGTGCAACGTCGTGGGCCAGTTCCTGGCGTGACGCCGTGACGTCGAAATCGGCGAGGGTGTTGAGGTCTCGCCCGGGCTTCATGTAGAGCTGGGCCACGCCTTCACTCAGGAGCTGCAGTGCTGCGCCGAAGCGGCTCTTGGGCTTGAGTGCCCCCTTGGCGATGGCGCTCTGGACACCGTAATGGGGTGTGAGCAATCGCACGATTTTCGAGCTTTCGCTGTAGCGGAAGCCGTGGAGGACAATGGCGGAGCTGGTAACGAGCATGAGGGAAGAATAACTGGACGGGCAGGGGTTAGTTGTTGGTTGTTAGGGGTTTGGGGGGGCCGCTGGCACCCAACACCTAGCACCTCGGACTCGCACCTAGCACTTACTCTCCCCCCCTCAGCGCGGCCACCAATCGCTCTTTCAATTCGGCCCTCCGCGTGCGATACGCGGGGTCATTCGTCCGTCCCTCGTACTCCTCGTCGAGCTCCGCGATTTCCGCGGCGAGGACGTCGGCGTCGGCAACGAGGGGAACGCGGGCAGCTGGGAGCGGGCCGCTGCGGCGCCACCATATCGTCAGGCCAGCCACGAGGGAGAGCACGACGGCGGGGACGATGATCCACCAGAAGTCGTCCACCGACCGCGGCTGTGCGGCGAAGCGGACGACGATGGGGGTTTCCGCCGCGATGTTCTGGGCGGAGTAGCGGCGGAAGGCAAGCTCGTCGAGCTCCTCGAGTCCCGTCATCATCACCGGACCCTGTACCGCAGCGAGGGTGTCTTCCAGCAGCACGTTCAACCGCTCGACTGGCTGATCGATCGGCACGGTGACGGCCCGCACGCCCGCCGGGATGAGATAACTGATGAGCAGTTGCCGCTCGCCTGGCGGGATGGGTGCCGACACAGCGATAACGTCGCCTCGACGGTCGACGGCATCGACACTCATATCGCTCTCGCCCACCTCGAATTGGACCGCGGACGTCGGAATCGCCCCCTCCCAGACGGCTTGACTCGAGTCCGAGGCGACGCGCGTCCGCGAGCCACGGTTCACCAGGACGAGGAGCTCGATCACACGCCGTCCCCCCTCCTCGGCGGGACCACGTATGACGACGTGCCGTTCCCGCAGGATGATGGGCGGCTGCGTTGAGGAAGTGTCGTAGACCAAGAGGGGATCGGCCGTCGCACTCGCTTCCCCGAACGTATGGAGCGGCTCCGTGAAGTAGGCGATGCCATCGTGCTCCACGCTCACGACGTAGTTGGCGGTCGTATCCATGAGGGGTGCGCGGAGTGCGTAGCGACCGGCTCCATCGGTGCGCCCAGAATCTACCGGACCCGCTTCTTGCAAGGAAACGCGGTGCAGGATTGCCTGACGCCCCGTCACCGGCGTCGAGTCGGCCCCGGAGACGTGGACCACTCGCCCCGTCACGCGAAAGCCCTGGGCCACCGCCACCTGCGGCTGGCCCAGGGCTAGTGTCGCGATGAGCGCGAGCCTACGGAGTGAACTTCCCGAAATCTTCCGGATCCAGGTTCTCGAGATATGACTTGAGCTTCTCGGCGTCATCGATCCCCAGCTCGGGCTGCGTGGGCTCCACCGTGTCCACCGACGTCGCCTCGAGCAAGTTGTCCTGCGTAAAAATCGGCGCTTTGAGCCTGAGGGCCACCGCAATGCTGTCCGATGGGCGGGCGTCGATCTGGACGACGTGGTCTTCGCGGTGAATGTGCAGCTCGGCGTAGTAGGTGTTCTCCTTGACCTGGGTGATCAGCACCCGGCGCAGGTCCGCCCCCAATCCGACGATCACCTGCTTCAACAGATCGTGGGTGAGTGGTCGTGAGAACTTGACCCCCGCGAGCTCCATCGCGATGGCGCTCGCCTCGGCCGGACCGATCCAGATAGGCAACACCCGCTCGCCGTCCTTCTCCTGGAGAATGACGACCGGCGTGTTGGTGTTTCGGTCGAGCCCGAGGTGGGCGACCTTGACTTCGATCATGGCGATCTCAGGTTCCCGCATCCCAGGACGCCAGGTACTTCTGCTGGGCGGGTGTGAGCTCATCGATGGCGACTCCCAACGCCGCCAGTTTGAGCTTGGCCACCCGATGGTCGATCTCGGCGGGAATGCGATGTACGGCTTTCCCGAGCTTCCCCCGATTCTGGATCAGATGTTCGGAAGCCAGAGCCTGATTGGCGAAGGACATATCCATCACGCTGGCCGGGTGGCCCTCGGCCGCCGCGAGATTGATCAACCGCCCCTCGGCGAGGACGAAGATCCGCCTGCCATCGAGTATCCATTCATCCACGAACTCGCGGACCCGCCGGGGACCCTTCGCCACCTTGGCAAGACCGTGGAGATCGATCTCCACATCGAAGTGCCCGGAGTTGGCCACTATGGCCCCATCCTTCATCTGCCGCATGTGTTGCACGGCGATCACGTGCATGTCGCCGGTCAGGGTGATGAAGATATCACCCTCCTGTGCCGCCTCGGCCATTGGCATGACCCGGAAGCCATCCATCCGTGCTTCAAGGGCTCGGAGGGGATCGACTTCCGTCACGATGACATTGGCACCGGCACCTCGCGCCCGGGTGGCCACCCCACGTCCGCACCACCCGTATCCTCCCACAACGACCGTCGAGCCCGCCAACAGCATGTTGGTCGCGCGAAGGATGCCGTCCATCGTCGACTGACCCGTGCCGTAGCGGTTGTCGAACAGGTGCTTCGTCATGGAGTCGTTGACGGCGATCACCGGGAATTGGAGCACGCCATCGCCTGCCATGGCTCGGAGTCGGATGACGCCAGTGGTCGTCTCTTCCGTGGAGCCAATCACCGTACTCACGAGCTGCGCGCGCTCGGTGCCGCTGAGTCCCTCGACCCATTTGCGGATGGGAGGGGCGAGATCGTCCATGCGCTCTAAGGCGATCATGTGCAGCGCCCCGACCAGGTCGGCGCCGTCGTCCATCGTGATGTCGGGTTCGTGCGCGAGGGCTTGGCGAATGTGTTCGTAGTACGCGTCACGATCGACGCCCTTGATGGCGAACGTCTTGATGCCGTGATCGCGCACGAGGTGAGCGGCGACATCGTCTTGTGTCGAGAGCGGATTGGACGCGCACAGCGCCACATCCGCCCCCCCAGCCTTCAGGGCAATGGCCAGATTCGCGGTCTCCGTCGTGACATGGAGACACGCCGACAGCTTTATTCCGGCGAGGGGCTTGTCTCTCTCGAACCGCTCACGAATTTGCGCGAGGACCGGCATGAACCGGTTCGCCCATTGTGTGCGGCGTGCTCCCTCGTCGGCGAGGTTGAGATCACGAACGTCGCTGGGGACGTTCGCCTTCGACTTGGCAGTCCGTACGGAGGTCATCTATCTCTGAATGGGTTGATGGGTGAATCGACTGTGAAGTGCCGCTACGCAGCGTGCTTCACCGCCTCCATGAGGTCGGCCGCCGCGCGGGGATCCTCCCAGGTGAACAAACGCACCTTCCTTCCACCGACATCGACATCCCGCGCCGTGCGGCCGAAATGTCCGTAGGCCGCCGTCGCCCGATAGATAGGCTTACGAAGATCCAGGGCCTCGATGATGCCTTTGGGGGTGAGGTCGAACACTTCGCGCACCGCGCGCTCGAGCGCCCCGTCCGGAACCGACCCGGTCCCGAAGGTATCCACCATGACCGAGACCGGCTCCGCGACGCCGATGGCGTACGCGAACTGCACCTCGCATCGCTGGGCGAGGCCAGCCGCAACGATCGTCTTGGCGACCCAGCGGGCGGCGTAGGTGGCCGACCGATCGACCTTCGAGGGATCCTTGCCGCTAAACGCGCCGCCGCCGTGTCGGGCCGCGCCCCCATAGGTGTCGACGATGATCTTCCGGCCGGTGAGGCCGCAGTCGCCCTGCGGGCCGCCAGTGACGAAGCGGCCGGTGGGGTTGATGTAGAACTTGACGCCCTTTGTCTCCAGGCCGCATTCCTCCAGGACGGGGCCAATAACGTGTGCGCGAACACCCTCTTCGAGCTCCGACGTCTTCACGTCCGAGGAATGCTGCGTCGACACCACCACCGTCTTGAGGGCGACGGGACGACCGTCGACGTATTCGACCGTGACCTGGCTCTTGCCATCCGGCCGCAACCACCCGAGTCCCTCGCCTTTCCGTACCTCTGCGAGCCGGAAGGTGAGCTGGTGCGCGAGCATGATGGGCACGGGCATGAGCTGCGGCGTCTCGTCGCTGGCGTACCCGAACATCATCCCCTGGTCACCCGCCCCACCCGTATCCACTCCCATGGCGATGTCGGGAGACTGCGGGTCGATGGAGGTCAGAATCGCGCACGTGTTCGCGTCGAAGCCATAGGAGCCATCGACGTAGCCGATCTCTTGCACGGTTTGTCGTACGACTTCGGGCACGTTGATGTGGACATTGGAAGTGATTTCTCCCGCCACGACGACGACGCCCGTCGTGACGAGCGTCTCACAAGCCACGCGGGCCGCTTCGTCCTTTGTGAGAATCGTATCGAGAACAGTGTCCGAGATTTGATCGGCCATCTTGTCCGGATGGCCTTCCGTCACTGACTCTGACGAGAAGATATAGCGGTGAGAACCCATGGCTTTGATCATCCTAGATTTGCGCTCTCAAGGTAGCTTCTCCCCGATCCCCCGGCAACCGACCGACGTCCAGCAACAAGGGGTCGATCTGTTTCCCCACTGCCTCCTCTAACGTTGCGATGATGTCGCGCGCCGTTGCCTTGCGGACAACGACGCTCGCAACGTCCTGCGCCAGCCGCAGATCCACCTGACGGACGAACCAGCGGACCAGGGGTAGGACCTTCGGTGCCACGCTGAGAACGCGGTATCCCAACCCGAGAAGCAGGAAGGCCGAAATGGGCTCTGAGGCCATCTCACCGCACACGCTCAGGTGACACCCCGACGTGTTCGCCACCTCCACCACGTCCCGGAGCATGCGCACCACAGCCGGATGGAGCGGCGTGAAGCGCCCGGCGAGTCGTGCATTGCCCCGATCGACCGCCAGTGTGTACTGGGTGAGATCGTTGGTGCCGACGCTGAGGAAGTCGCTCCGCTCGGCGATCTGATCGACGAGGAGCGCCGCCGCCGGTGTCTCGATCATGACACCCAGCGGCAGCGTCTCCGCCGCGGGGATCCCCTCCCGCCGCAACGCATCCGCGGATTCCACCACCAGCTCCCGCGTGCGTTCCACCTCTTCCACCTGCGTCACGAGCGGTAGCAGCAGCTGCGCGTCCCCGTGGAGACGGGCGCGGAGGATTGCCCGGATCTGGGTTCGGAAGATCTGTGGATGGTCGAGACAGACCCGGATCGCACGCCAGCCCAGGAACGGGTTGGCTTCGTAGTCCGAGCGGAACGCTGCTGGGAATTTGTCCCCTCCGAGGTCATAGCTCCGGACGATGACGGTGCGTCCCGTGAAGCGCTCGGCAACGCGTTGGAAGAATTGAGCCTGCTCATCCTCGGAGGGCAGCTCGGTGCGACCCAGGAGGAGGAACTCGGTGCGCAGGAGGCCAATCCCCTCGGCCCCGTGATGCAAAGCGCTCTCGAGATCCTCGGGGAGATCGAGGTTGCCACGAAGCGTCACTGCAGTGCCGTCGAGGGTGACCGCCGGTTGGTAGAGGGATGCCTCGAGTTCCTCGTCGAGCACCCTCCGCCGACGTTCTCGCTCCAAGGCGGCGTCGATTTCCGAGGGGGTGGGGTCGAGCAGGACGGTCCCTCGGGTGCCGTCGAGGAGAACCTCCGTCATGTCTTGGATGCGGTCGACCCCCCCCACGAGGCCCATAACACAGGGAATGCCCATGCTGCGGGCGAGGATCGCTGCGTGCGCAACCTGGGTGCCCTCGTCGCTGGCAAAGCCCGCCACGTGTTCGCGCTCAAACTGCACAGTGAGCCCTGGTGTGAGCTGCCGCGTGAAGACCACGAGCGGTCGCCCGTCAGGACGGTGCAGCACGTCGTCGACCGGGTGCCCCGTGAGAATCTTGAGGACACTGATGGAGATCCCTGAGATGTCGGCGGTGCGCTGCCGGAGCTGGGGATTGGGTGACTGCCCCCATCGAATGCGCATCTCCAGGGCCTTGAACTCGAACGCCCGCTCGGCGGTGAGCTGGTTCTCCTGGATGAGCTTCTCCACCTGGCCGAGGAACTCCTGATCCTCGAGCATCATGATTTGGGCATCGAAGATCTTGGCTTCCTCAGGGCCGGCCCGCACTTCGGTGCGGGCCCGGAGGGACTCCATGAGCGCTCGGACTTCGGAGATCGCTCCATGGAGGCGCGAGACCTCGGCTTGGACCTCGCCTGCAGGGACGGTTCTGGCCTCGACCTCGGGCAGCTCCCAATCGACGATGCGAGCCGGCCCGATCGCAACCCCGGGCGAGACGCCGATGCCCCTGAGCAGCCGCCCCCCAGTCACCCCAGATCCCCTTCCCAGAACTCCTTGGCGATCAGGTCGGCGAGGGCCCGCGCCGCATCAGCCGCATCGTCCCCCTCGGCCCTGATGGTCAACTCACTGCCGCATTCCGCCGCGAGCGTCATGACGCCCATGATGCTCTTTCCGTTCACGGTCACCCCATCCTTGATCACCGAGATCTCCGACTTGAACTGGCCAGCCAGCTTCACGAACGCCGCCGCCGGACGGGCGTGGAGCCCCAACCGATTGGCCACGGTGGCCTGGTTCTCCGCTACTGCCATAGCGCCCCAACCAGGAACGCGACGGCCAGCGCTGCGAGCCCGAAGCGGAGACCACCGAAGGCCGGAGCGATCCACCGAGCAGTCACGATCCCGAGAATCGCCACGAGGGCAACCCCGATCCGGGCGTTGGTGGCCAGGTCCCCGATCAGCCACACGGCGACCGGCGGAAGGGCCAGGCCCAGCGCTGTCGCGGCGGCAGGCCCGGCCACCCGAAGCCCGCGCCGCAGCACCGGGGCAGCGAGCGCCTTGGCGATCCCGATGCCGTATCGCCACCCAGCGCTCAGCCCCCACGCGCGCAGGGTCAGGTGCACGAGGTTGTACAGCACCAAGAATGTGACCGCGCCCGCGAGCGGGGTAGCGAGGACCGCGACGAAGAGTCCCACTCCGGCGGCTGCTGGCAGCGTTCCCGCCCACACCAGCTTGTCGCCCAGGGACCCCAGAGGACCGGCCAGCGCGCGGCGGAGCCGATCCACGTGCTCCGGCGGGGCGCTCTCGTGTTCCGCGCGAGCCAGGGCACCGATGGCGAAGCTAGCCATGTAGGGGTGCGCGTTGAAGAACTGGCTTCCCCGCCCAACGGCGTCTCGGTAGCGATCCCCGTCCTGTCCGCCGGGCAGGTCCCGCAGCAGCGGCTCCAGCGCGTGGGCGGTGCCCAGACCGAGCATCCGATCGTGATTCCAGGAAGCCTGGACGAGCAGCGTACGGAGAAAACTACGCAACATCCCCGTCTTCATGCGAGTGCGATCCACGCAGTTCCTGCCAGGAGCCCTACGACGAACCAGCGGAGCTCGAGGCCGCCCCCGCTGAGCCGCAAGCCCCCGGACAAGGCCGCCGCCAGTGAAGCCCCCACCGCCACCACCGTCATCAGCACCGCGCTGCCGAGTGTGAAGAGAGGGAGCCGGGCCACCGCGGCCACCAGCAAACCAATGGCCGTGACGAGGCACGCTCTGGCCGCATCCCGCGCCACGCCGCGATACTGAACTGCGGCCACGGTCCGGGGATCGCCGCGGTCGATGGCGGTCTCATGTGTCCGGACATCGGCGGCGTTGAGCCGTCGCACGACCTGCATGGAAACGCCACCCAGGGCCGCGATCGAGAGGGCGACCAGGATCGCAATCCCGATGCCGAGAACGTCGGGTGCACCGGCGACCGTGGCGGCCCCAGCTACGGCGCCGAGGCCGTAGTCGGGGTACTCGGAGGCCCCGACGGGTAACATGTCGAGGGCAAACAGCTCGAGGACCGTTCCCACGATGCCTCCAGAGAGGGGATCTCCCAGGATCACGCCCGCCACGCTTCCAGCCACCAACGGTCGGGCAATCATGGTCTGTGAAACGGTCACGAGGTCGAGACCGACCAGCGTTCCCCAAGCGAGCACCAGCGGGATGGACGCGCTCACAACAGCTCCTTGAGGGGAACGGAGCGGGCAGTGGGGACGTCCTGGGCGGTGACGCTCACTCCACGATCCTGCAGCGCTTCCAGTTCCGCTGCCTCCTCATCGGACATGTAGACGTATGGGAGACGCTTCGTTCGCCCGCCGCCGTCATGCAGCCCGCCAAGGTTGACGGACTTGATTCCCGGCACGGTGCCGCACAGCCGGGCGGCGGAGCGCACATTGGCGACGAGAATGATCGTCTTCTCCGCCGACTCGGCCGATCGGCTGACCGCAGCAGGGGCATCGGCAACCGACGCGAACTCGAGCATGAGGTCCGAAGGCGTCCCGAGAGCGTAGAGCTCCCGCTGCCACTCGCTCCGCGCCACGTCGTCATCCACCAGGAGGATCCGCTTCGCCCCGATGGCCTTCACCCAGCCCACGATGACCTGGCCGTGGATCAGCCGGTCGTCGACCCTGACCAAGCTCACTGGCATGGAATGGCCTTGATGGCTTGCGTGCCCTTGGTCGCGGCCCGCTCCGCGGCCGCGGCGGGAGACAAATCGCGGTGGTAAATGAAATCGAGCAGCATCGGCAGGTTCACACCTGCCACGACGGCGACGTCTTCGCGGCTCCGCAGCCCCGTCATGGCGGCGTACAAGCAACTACTCCCTACCATGTCGACGAAGACCACCGCCGGCCCTTCCCCCACCGCCTCGACGACCCGCCGGCCGAGCTCCTCGGGACTCGTCTCCGTATTGCTCACTGGAGCGAGCGCGTCGCTCTCTCCGGCGATCTCCCGCACGGCGTCGACCATGGCGCGGGCCAGCGTCGTGTGGGAAACGACCACACCCCTCAGCGGCTCACTCATAGTCCTCCGAGAGATATTCCCGAAGCTCTGCCTGCTCGGCCATTTGCTTGATGAGACGCTCGTTGAACTCACGAGCAGAATCGATCCCGCTGTACCTGAGGAGGTGATTCATCGCAATCACCTCGCAGATGACCGTGATGTTCTTGCCGGGATTGAGCGGGATGACGGCCAGGGGGAACTCGACACCGAGGATCGTGGTTGCCCTGCTGGTAAGTCCGGTGCGTTCGATGTCCCGTTCGGTGTCCCAGTCGGCGAGTTCGACGACGACCTCGATGCGTTTCTGTTGACGCACGGCGCGCACGCCAAAAAGTGCCATTGCGTCGATGAGACCAACACCCCGGATCTCCATGTAGCGGTGTGTGAGGGTCTCGGCCTTTCCGATGAGCACGTCGGCGCCCCGCTGACTGATATGCACGATGTCGTCAGCGACCAAGCGATGGCCACGCTCGACAAGGTCCAGCACGCACTCGCTCTTGCCGATCCCGGAACGCCCAACGAACAGCAGTCCGACGCCGTACACGTCCGCGAGAGACGCGTGCATCGTACAGCTCGGCGCGAAGACTTCGAGCAGGTACGGGGTCACGCGCCGGTAGAAGTCCGCTGTCTTGAGCTTGGACCGGATGACCGGCACGCCCCGTTCCTTGGCCAACCGCACGAGGTCCCGGGGCGCCCGCTGTGCCTTGGTGATAAAGACGCAAGGGAGATCCGGACTGAAAAACGTCGAGAGCGCGCTCTGCCGATCTTCGACGGAGAGCGATCTCAGGAAGGCTATTTCGGTTTGGCCCAGCGCATAGATCCGCCGCGTCGTGAAGCGAGCGGTGAAACCGGCGAGGACGAGCCCCGGGCTGGCCACTTCCGGGACAGTGATAGGACGGTCGAGCCCCATGTCGCCCGTCAGCACCTCCAGTTGGAGGGACTGTCCCTTCCGGTGGATGAGATCTCGAACGGTCAGCTGCGGAGCACCCACGGCATCACCCGGTGGCCGGCGGGGCTTGGTGGGGGGAAGGGGGCCTGGAGTTCTTTCCCAGCTGCCCCCGGAGTTTGCCCACGGCGGCATCGAGTGCCGAGTGGAAATCGTCGGCCTCCGCCGTTGCCAGCTTGACCTGACCTCTTGGGAGCGACAGCAGCAGCTCCACGACTTTCCTCCCGTGGTCCGCGTCGAACACCACTTCGGCCCTGTGAGGCCTATTGGCGATCTTGGCCAGCTTTCCCAGCTGGGCCTCTGCACGGAGCCTGAGCTCGTCGGGGATCTCGCAGTGTCGTGCTGTCACGATCGTCCGCATCGTCTCTAGCAGTCCTTCCGTTGGGTGTGAGTCCGATCGATGGTTTCGAGGAGATGCCGTTCCGTCTGGTCTGCCGCCCGGTTCCAGGACAGCGTGTTGGCGAAGCCCCGGGCGGCCCGGCCCAGCGACTCGACCAGCTGAGGATCACGAGCGAGCCGCAAGAGGGCCGACGCCAGCGCTTCCGGAGCGCCGTGAGGCACCAATAATCCAGTTTGTTCGTCCCGCACGGACTCGCGCAAGCCGGGGCTGTCCGAGGCAATGGCCGGCGTCCCGCAGGCCGCCGCCTCGACGTTGCTGAGCCCCCACCCCTCCTTAGGTGAGGGAAAGATATGCGCCCACGAGGCCCGAAAGAGGGCGCGTTTTTGCTCCTCGTCAACATAGCCGAGGAACCGGACGGCCCGTTCCACACCGAGATCCGCCGCCAGGCCTTCCAGCCGGTGGCGATCATCACCGTCGCCCGCGATGTCCACACGAATATCGCCACGGGTGCGGCGCGCTCGGGCAAGGGCGTGAAGCAGCGTATCCAGCCCCTTGTAGCGCTTGAGGCGCCCGACGTAGAGAAACCCCGGAGCCGGTGCCCGAGGCGTCGTGGGATCGGGTGTGTACCACGTGGCGTCTACTCCCGGATAAATGACACGAACTGCTGCCGAGGGAACCCCCCGATGCACGAGGTCGTTCCGGTCGTTCCGGGTGCTCTCGCTGATGGCGTGGAAGGCTGCACGGCCGTACACGGCCGGGATCCCTCGCTCAGCGAGCCACACGACAGCCGCAACGGGCCACGCCGCCTCACGAAATGCGGTCGTCCCAAAGAGGTGTGGCACGATGACGTAGAAAGGGAGTTTCGTGAGCGTGGGGAGATAAAGTGGCAGCTTGTTGATGTCCTCGACCACGACGTCATAATCCTCCCCCTGGAGGGCGCGCCGGACCGCACCACGCCCCCGGAGGGCGAACGAGTGGCGACCTCCACAGCGGTACACGGTCACCCCCTTGATGTGGGCCGGCGACTTGCAGCCGGCCCATCCCGAGGAGATCAGCGTCACCCGGTGTCCCCGTTCCACCAAACGCCCGAAAATCTCGAAGAAATGTAGCTCGGCACCTCCGGCTTGCGGGTTGGCGAGATCGAGCCAGTTGACGGCCAGGATGTTCACAGGCGACCGGCGCGTCGTGCCAGCCGATCGAGGACGCCGTTCACGAACGCCGGTGCCTTCACACCGGCGAACCGCTGCGCGAGCCGGACTGCCTCGTCGATGATGACGCGGGGCGGCGCTGTTTCCATCAAGAGCTCGTGGAGGGCAATCCGTAGGATGTTCCGTTCGATCACCCCGATCCGCTCCGGCCGCCAGTGCTCGACGACCTCTTCGACCTGCGCATCCATCTCGAGGGCGTGCTCCAGGACGTCCCCAGCCAGGCGAACGGCCCGAGCCAGCACGTCGTCGCGAGGAATGCCCAGCAGAACCAACCCACGGGCCAGTTCGTGCACGGGCTCGTCGAGAAACTCGTGGGCGTAGAGGAGCTGCAACGCCCGCGCTCGCGCCCGGCTCTCAGGCCTCAGCACGGCCGTCGAAGAATCGGAGGGCCTGCGCCGTCTCGAGGGCTGCCTGGGCAGCCTCCGCTCCCTTGTTTCCAGCATCGCCACCGGCGCGAGCGAGCGCCTGCGTCAGGCTGTGGCAGGTCAACAGCCCAAACCCGACAGGAATGCCGATTCGGGTCACCAGTTCGGTGAGTCCCTGTGTGGCCGCGCCGGCGACGTACTCGAAATGCGGAGTCTCCCCACGAATGACCGCTCCGAGAGCGACGGCGAGATCGTATCTCCCGGTCTCGAGTCCCCGTCCGACCGCGATGGGAATCTCAAAGGCACCGGGCACCCAGATGACGTCGACGGCGGAGGCGGGATACCCCCCCTCCGCGAGAGCACTTTGAGCGCCGTCGAGGAGCTTCCGGGTGACGCCCTCATTGAAGCGACTGACAACGACGAGGGCGCGCTTGCGGCCAGAGCCGGCGGGCGCCGGGCTCATCAATGCGCGATCAGGTGACCGAGTTTGTCGCGTTTGACGGCCAGGTACACGCGGTTCTCGTCGGTAGGATCGGGATACACGATAGCGACCCGATCGACGATTTCCAGTCCGTAGCCATCGAGCCCCACCAGTTTCCTCGGATTGTTGGTGAGGACGCGGATCGAGCTCAAGCCGAGGTCCACGAGAATCTGGGCGCCAATCCCGTAGTTGCGGAGATCGGGAGCAAAGCCGAGGCGTTCGTTGGCCTCCACCGTGTCAGCGCCCCCATCCTGGAGCTCGTACGCCTTGAGCTTGTTGAGCAACCCGATGCCGCGTCCCTCTTGATCGAGGTACACGATGACGCCGGCACCTTCGTTTGCGATCATCTGCATGGCACTACGGAGCTGCCACCCGCAGTCGCATCTCGCCGAGCCGAAGACGTCACCGGTGAGGCACTTGGAGTGCATTCGCACCAGGACGTTCGGGCGTTCCTTCACGTCGCCGTACACGAGCGCCACATGTTCCGCGTGGTCGACGTCGTTCTGATAGCCTACGATGCTGAACTCCCCGAACGCCGAGGGAAGGCGTGCCTCTGCCACCCTATGGATCAGGCGCTCGTGTTGGAGGCGATAGGCAACCAGTTGCGCGACCGTGACGAACGTGATTCCGTGCTCCTTGGCGAACACCTCGAGCTGGGGCCGCCGCATCATCGCGCCGTCGTCGGCCAAGACCTCGCAGATGACACCGGCGGGATAGAGGTCGGCGAGCCGTGCCAGGTCGACGCTCGCCTCGGTCTGCCCCACGCGCTGCAGCACGCCCCCCGGGCGAGCGCGGAGGGGAAAAACGTGTCCCGGGCGCCGGAGGTCCGAGGGTTCGGTCGCGGGGTCGATGGCCACTTGGATGGTTTTGGCTCGGTCCCAGGCGGAGATGCCCGTCGAGACACCGAACCGGGCGGCAGCGTCCACGCTCACCGTGAAGGCCGTCTCCTGTGCCTCCGAGTTCTCATCCGCCATCTGGGAAAGCCCGAGGGCTCGACAGCGTTCCGGCGCGAGGGTGAGACAAATGAGCCCCCGGCCGTACTTGGTCATGAAGTTGATCGTCTCCGGGGTGACGTGCTGGGCGGCCGCGACGAGATCACCCTCGTTCTCGCGATCCTCGTCGTCGGCGATCAGCACGATTCTCCCCTCGCGGACGTCCTCGATCGCCTGCTCTATGGTTCCGAAGGGCATCACTCCCCCTTGCTGCCGACGACATCTCCCCGAGCGAGGAGGACCTGACGGACGTACTTGCCGATAACGTCCGCTTCCAGGTGCACCCGGTCGCCTGGCCTCAGCTCGCCGAGGGTCGTGTGGTCCCGCGTGTACGGAATGAGCGAGACCTGCACGAAGGCGGGCTCGGGGATGTCATTCACGGTGAGACTCACGCCGTTGACCGTGATGGAGCCGTGGAGCACGGTCACGTCCGCGACCTCCTCGGGAACGGTGATGTCGAGGAGGAGTGCGTCCGCTTCCCATCGGACGCGGACAACCTCACCAACGCCGTCGACGTGTCCCTGCACCAAGTGACCACCGAAGCGGTCGCCCGCCATCATCGCCCGCTCGAGATTCACCAGCACGCCGGGCGCGAAGTCTCCGAAGCACGTCCGTTCCCGGGTCGTGGCAACGGCCTCCACCCGAAACCAGCCGGGTCCCAGGTCCACCACGGTGAGGCATGCCCCATCGACGGCAATGCTCTCGCCGAGCTGCAAGTCGGTGTACGGCCCCTCGATGGTGATGGCGAGACGGTCGCCGTCACCTTCCACGCGAGAGACGGTCCCACGCGCCGTCACGATCCCGGTAAACATAGCTTTCGATCGACCATCAGTAATGTATCGTGGCCGAGGGCACCGCGCTCCGAGACGGTCCATCGTGCGGCGTCTCCCAACGCCCTCGCCGGACGCCTTCCAAACGCCGACACTCCATCCCCGAGCAACAGCGGGGCCTGGATCCAATAGATGCGGTCCACGAGGTCTTCCTCGAGGAGTGCCTTGGCCACGCCGCTTCCCCCTTCTACCAACACGGATCGGATCTCTCGATAGCGGAGCTCCTGGAGAGCCGCGGCCAATCCATCGACACCGAGAACCGTGACAGCCGTTCCCGCCAGCTCGGTCTCCACTGGTCCCCGGCGCTCCGGCGAGGTGAACACCACGGTGGGCACCGACGAGGCGGTACGGACCACCAGACGGTCGCGGGAGATCTGCCCCGACCGTGAGAATACGACGCGGGTGGGTACAACTCGCGGCGCCACCGGCCCACGGACGGTGAGCTGAGCGTCGTCCTTCTCCACCGTACCTCTGCCGGCGCCCACGGCGTCGAAGCCTGCCCGAAGCCAATGGACGTACTCTCGGGCCTCGGGCCCGGAGATCCACTGTGACCGCCCCTCGGTATCAGCCAGAAAGCCGTCCAGCGAGGTCGCCACCTTGAGCGCGACGAATGGTCGCTCGTGGCGCACCTGCGACCAGAGGAACGCCGCGTTGAGCGCGGCGGCTTCGCGCTCCCGAAGACCGATTTCGACTTCCACACCAGCCTCTCGCAGCTTTTCCGCACCTCCCCCCGCTTCTCGGTGCGGATCCCGGACCGACATGACTACCCGAGCAACGCCGGCGGCGATCAGCGCGTCCGCACAGGGCGGGGTCTTGCCGTGATGTGCACACGGCTCGAGGTTGATGACGCAGGTACTGCCGCGCGCCGCCTCTCCTGCAAGGGCGAGGGCCGTCGGCTCAGCATGCGGCTTCCCGAACTCGAGATGGGCACCTTCCCCTACGACGCCACCTTCACGCAGGAGCACCACCCCAACCAGGGGATTCGGCGCCACGCGTCCCCACCCGTGAAGGGCCAGCGCCAGGGCGCGATCCATGGCTTCGTGCTCCATCATGGTCCGGTATTGCTGGTGTCAGGTATCCGGTGTCAGGGCTCTGCCCGCTCCCGCCCATTCGACGCCGGTGCCCGCGACGACTTCGCCGATCACGAATGTCTGGACGCCGGCATGGGAGGCCGCCTGCTGCACGCTCTGCCCGTTCTCGGGCGCGACGACGCCGATCAGGCCGATTCCCATATTGAAGACGCGGTACATCTCCTCCTGTTCGACGCGGCCAGCGTCCTGCAACATCCGGAACACCTGGGGCACGGGCCAGGAGCCGAGCTCGACAACCGCGCCCAAGCCTTCGGGGAGGGCGCGCACGAGGTTGCCGGGAATTCCTCCGCCCGTAATGTGCGCAAGGGCGCGAACGCGACCCAGCGCAGGGTTCACCGCTCCCCAGTACGAGCGATGGACAGTGAGCAACACGTCGCCCACCGTGGTCGCCATCCCCGGCATCTCGTCGTCGATGTCCAGCCCAAGCTCATCGAACACGATGCGGCGTGCCAACGTATACCCGTTCGTGTGCAACCCGCTGGACGCATAGCCGATCAACGAGTCCCCTTCTTTCACGCGGTCACCGAGCAAGGCATCGCCTTCCGCCACCACGCCCAGAATGGTACCGGCGAGGTCGTACTGGCCCGGCTCGTAGAGCTCCGACAGCTGTGCCGTCTCGCCGCCGGCGAGCGTTATGTCGTGCGCCCGGCAACCAGCCGCAACGCCCTGGACGAGCGCGGCAGTGGTGTCGAGAGAAAGTCGAGACCCGGCGATATAGTCGAGGAAGGCGAGGGGTCGGGCCCCGTGCACGAGGACATCGTTCACGCAGTGGTTGACGAGATCCTCACCAACGGTGTCGTGACGTCCCGCGCGGATCGCCACCAGCGCCTTGGTGCCCACGCCGTCCGTGCTGAGGACCAATACGGGTCGCTCGACATCGGCGGGCACGCGGACCATACCTCCGAAGCCGCCCCCGGGGCCGTGGCTCAGGGAGGTGCGGGTGGACGCCACCAGCTGTGCTATGCGCCGCTTGGCGCGCTCGGCAGCATCGAGATCGACGCCGGCAGCCCGATACCGCCCCGCCGAGGTCATGGCCGGCACCTCATTCGACGGGCTCCATCTCCGGTTCCACATCGAACCGGACCAGGTCCGCGAACGCTCGGACGCGCTCGGTGACTTCGGCGGGTCCGATTTCGTCGAAGCGTTCGGTGGAGAATCGCTCGACGGCGAACGACCCCATAGCGGATCCATAGACCATCGCACGGCGGATACTCTCTCCCCCCGTATCATCGGTCCGGGCGAGTTGGCCCATGAACCCCCCGGCGAAGGCATCGCCCGCACCGGTGGGATCGAACACCTCCTCGAGGGGGAAGGCCGGCATGTAGAAGACATGGTCGTCTCGCACCAAGACCGCGCCATAGACCCCCTGCTTGATGACGGCCATCTTGGGACCGTGATCGAGAATCCATCGCGCCGCTCGATAGACATTCCAGTCACCGGACAGCTCGCGTGCTTCGGCGTCGTTGACCATGAGCACATCGATGTGGCGCAGAAGCTCGAGGAGCACGTCCCGCTTGCTGTGAATCCAGTAGTTCATCGTATCACACGCCACCAGGGTGGGATGATGAATCTGGTCCAGCACGCTGAGCTGGAGCGCCGGGTCGATATTGCCCAGGAAGACATACTTGGCGTCCCGGAATCCCGCCGGGATCCGCGGCTCGAAGTCTGCAAAGACACCGAGGCGCGTGTCGAGCGTTTCTCGATTCTGCAGATCGTACGAGTACTTCCCCTTCCAACGGAAGCTCTCTCCGGGTTTTCGCGTCACGCCTCGCAGATCGGCGCCGCGGGACCGCAGTCGGTCGAGCTGCCCCACGGGGAAATCTTCGCCCACGACTCCCACCATCTGCACGGGATGGAGGATGCACGCGGCGAAGCTGAAGAACACAGCAGACCCACCGAGTGCGTCGGCATTCGAACCGAAGGGAGTCTGCACGGAATCGAGGGCGATGCTACCGACGACGAGTAGTGACACGATTACATTCGCTCCGGTGCGGTGATTCCCAACAAGTCGAGTCCGTTGGCGAGCACGATCTGCACTGCCCGAGCCAGCACTAGGCGCGCGCGCTCGAGGGGCTCTTCCACCCCCAACACGCGGTAACGGTGATACCATCCGTTGACCATTCGCGCCATTTCTTCTAGGTACGCGATGATCCGGTGCGGTTCCAGGGCCTCGGCAGCCCTTTCAACCACGGCCGGAAACGTTCCCAGCTGCTTGATCAGGTCCAGCTCCTCTTGTTCTGCCAACACGGTGAGATCGATGCCATCGGCGCTCACGCTCCGAGGATCGAGTTGGGCCGTGCGGAAGATCCCTGCCATGCGCGTGTGCGCGTATTGCACATAGTAGACGGGATTCTCGTCGGACTGGGTCGTCGCAAGGTCGATATCGAACACGAACTGCGAGTCACCGCGGCGCATGAGGAAGAAATACCGCGCTGCATCCACGCCCGTCTCCTCGAAGAGCTCCCGCAGCGTCACGAAGTCGCCCGCCCGCTTGGAGAATCGCACTTCCTCTCCGCCACGCGTCACGCGTACGAGCTGCACCAGGACGGCCTCGAAGAACGTCTCAGGCATACCAAGAGCGGCGAGCGCCGCGGACATGCGAGCGACGTACCCATGATGATCGGCACCCCAAACGTCGATGGCCACGTCGAATGATCGGAGCCGCTTCGTCCGGTGATACGCGATATCGGGCAGGAAGTACGTGAACGTTCCGTCGCGCTTGCGGAGCACGCGATCCTTGGTATCGCCATACTGTGACGTCTTGAGCCAGAGCGCACCGTCACGTTCGTAGGTCAGCCCGCGCTCCCCCAGGTCGGTGATCGTCTCCTCCAGGGCTCCGCGCTCGTAGAGCTCGCTCTCCCGGTACACGGTGTCGAAATGCACGCCAAACTCCGCAAGATCCCGGTCCTGTTCCTCACGCTGGCGCCGCACCGCGAATGCGCGGCATCGAGGTATCGCCTCCGCCGCAGGCAGGCCCGCGAAGCCGGACCCTTCACGTTCCAGCAACTCCGACGCGAGCTCTTGGACGTAGGAACCGTGGTACCCCCCCTCGGGGATGGCGGCGTCGCCTCCGACGGTCTGTTGGACCCGGGCCCAAAGGGACTTGGCAAGGCGATCGATCTGCACACCGGCGTCGTTTACGTAAAACTCCCGCTTGACCTCGTGGCCGGTGGCCTCCAGGAGCGACGCAATGGCGTCGCCAAGCGCCGCACCGCGCCCATGTCCGACGTGCAGCGGACCGGTAGGATTCGCCGAGACGAACTCCACGTTGATACGCTGTCCCGCCCCCGCGACGGAGCGTCCGTAGGCACGGCCGGCCTCGAGGATGACGCAAAGGACGTCGGTGACGGCCCGTTCAGAGAGCCAGAAGTTGATGAACCCCGGTCCGGCGATCCGCATCTCCGCGACGAGCCCGTCGGGGGGGTCGAGCGTGGACACGATCTCCTCGGCGAGCTCCCGAGGCTTCCGTTTCAGCCGCTTGGCGAGCTGCAGCGCCACATTCGTGGCGAGGTCACCATGGGACGATTCCCGCGGGCGCTCGACCTCGGGCTCAACGTCGGGAGCACCCAACGCTCTTACTGCCCGCCGCAATGCCTCGCGGAGCCGATCGGCTCCGGCAGTCAGTTGTCGGCTCCGTCTGACTTGGAGGGTTTCTTGGAAGAGGACGCGCTGCCGTCCGGTTTCTTCTCAGGCTTCTTCTCCTTCTTCTCTTGGTCTCCGCTCCCCTTCCGTTTGTAATCAGTGATGTAGAAGCCAGAGCCCTTGAAGACGAGACCAGCGCCGCCCGAAATGAGCCGCTCGCCCCGGGTTCCGCATTCGGGGCACTTCGCGCGGGTCCGATCGCTGATCCTCTGGAGCTTCTCGTAGCCTTGCCCGCATTTCGGGCAGCGGTATGCGTATGTCGGCATCGACCGATCCTGTAATCCCAACCGAGTCGCGAACTTAGTCGGTTCCGGTCGGGAGGGTCAAGCACTGCTCCTGAAGGTTCCCCAGACCTGTCGCAGGGTGTCGGAGATCTCTCCGACGGTGGCCCTGGCGGAGACGGCCTCGAGAATCCTGGGCATCAGAGTCCCCTCCCCGCGGGCCGCCTCACCCAGCGCCTGCAAAGAGGTCGTAACGCGGTCGACGCTGCGCCGGTTGCGGATCTCTCGGAGGCGACAGATCTGTTGCTCCGCCAAGCCCGTGTAATCCGGGGCCGGGATATCGGGAGGCCCGCCACGGTCGGTGAACTGGTTGACGCCCACGACGATCTCTTGTCCTCCCTCGATGGCGCGCTGCTGCTCGTAGGCTGCCTTGGCGATGGCCTCCTGGAAGAACCCGTGTTCGATTGCATTCGCAGCGCCACCGGCGGCCGCCACCTCGTCGAGGAGCGCCCGCGCACCGCGCTCCATTTCCGTCGTGAGATGCTCCACGTAATGCGATCCACCGAGGGGATCCACGGTCCGTGTCACTCCCGACTCATGGGCGAGAATCTGCTGAGTCCGCAGTGCCAGCCGGGCGGCGTCGGCGGACGGGAGCGCCAGCGCCTCGTCGTAGCCGTTGGTATGGAGAGACTGTGTTCCGCCGAGGATCGCCGCAAGGGCCTGGATCGTCACGCGCACGACGTTGTTCAACGGCTGCTGAGCCGTGAGCGTGGAACCGCCAGTCTGCGTGTGGAATCGAAGTCGGCAGCTTTGGTCGTCAGCGTCATACCGATGGTGCATGAGGGTGGCCCACAGCCTTCGGGCTGCTCGGAACTTTGCCACCTCCTCGAAGAGATCGTTGTGCGCCGCGAAGAAGAACGAGATGCGCGAGCCGAGCTGGTCGATATCGAGATCCGCACCCTTCGCACGATCGAGGTATTCCAGCGCGTTGGAGAACGTGAACGCCACTTCCTGGACGGCCGTCGCACCGGCCTCGCGCATGTGGTAGCCGCTGATGGAGATGGGATTGAAGCTCATCTCCTCCTGGGCGATGAAGCGGAACGTGTCGGTGACCAGCCTCAGGGAGGGCTCGACGGGGAAGACATACGTGCCCCGGGCGATGTACTCCTTCAAGATGTCGTTCTGGATTGTCCCGCGGAGCTGCTGCCGCCGGATGCCGCGTTCTTCCGCCACGACGATGTACATGGCGAGGAGAATCGCCGCCGTGGCGTTGATCGTCATGGACGTAGAGACCTGATCCAGCGGGATTCCGTCGAACACGCGGGCGAGATCGTCGACGGTGTCGATGGCCACACCGGCACGCCCAACCTCGCCCTGTGCCAACGGCACATCCGAGTCGTAGCCCATCTGGGTGGGAAGATCGAAGGCGACGGACAGCCCGGTTTGCCCCGCCTCGAGCAGGTCACGAAACCGCCGGTTGGTCTCTTCCGCGGTGCCGAATCCGGCGTACTGTCGCATGGTCCAGATTCGACCGCGGTACATCGTGGGGTAGATCCCCCGCGTAAACGGATACTCCCCCGGTCCCTCCAGGCCATTGGACACGCCGGCAGGATAGACCCCGTCGACGACGAAACCCGACGGGGAGCGAACCTCGTCGCTCACGCCACCCCAGCCTCAGCGCTCGCCAGGGTCCGCTCGACGAAAGCGACGTCATCTTTGCTGCCGATCACGAGCGGCGTCCGCTGATGGAGCTCGGCGGGCTCGATATCGAGGATCGGCTTCGAGCCGTCGATAGCGGATCCGCCAGCCTGCTCCGCGATGAACGCCAGTGGTGCCGCCTCGTACAGCAGCCGGAGCTTGCCTCGGGGGGATTTACTATCGCCCGGGTACATGAATACGCCGCCTGTCAGCAGATTGCGATGGAAATCCGCGACCAGCGATCCGATGTAGCGCGCGTTCTTCGTGTAGGGCGTCGGCCCAGCGCCTTTGAATGACTGTACGACGCGTCGGTATCCCTCGTTCCAGCGATTCCAGTAGCTCTCGTTGATGCTGTAGTACTTCCCCACCGGTGGCGTCTTGATGTCGGCGCTATACACGCGGAACTCCCCGATGGTCGGATCCATCGTAAATCCGTGCACGCCCCGCCCCGACGTGTACACCATCACGGTGCTCGATCCGTAGATGACGTAGCCCGCAGCGACCTGGGTCCTCCCCGGTTGCAGACAGTCCTTGAGGGTCCCAGGACCGTCCTTCGTAACCCGACGATGAATCGAAAAAATGGTCCCGATGGAGACGTTGACGTCGATGTTGGAGGATCCGTCGAGAGGATCGTACACCAAGACATACTTGCCAGGATTCCGCTCCGCCGGAATCGGCACCGGCTCGGCATCCTCTTCGGACGCCATCACGCAGATTCGACCGGTGTGCGCCGCCGTGCCCTTCATGGTCTCGTTGGCGATGACATCGAGTTTCTGCTGTAACTCGCCTTGAACGTTCGTCTTGCCGGCACTGCCGAGGATATCCACGAGGCCGGCCCGCCGGACGTACCCGGAGATGACTTTTGCCGCGAGTGCGATGTCATAGAGCAAATTGGTGAGCTCACCGGTGGCGGCCGGGTACAGCCGCTCCTGCTCCATGATGAATCGCTCGATGGTAACCAAGGAACTCGACACCGTATTCTCTCCGCTGGCGTGGGTGGAGCGCGTTGGTCTATCACAAGATAGCGCCCGTCGGTGCGGAGCGTCACCGTTCCGCCGCGATCGGTCCGGTACACGGAGATCCCTCGCGTGCGCAGACGCCCGAGGACCTCGTGCGACGGGTGCCCGAAGCGATTGCGTCCCACACTGATGAGCGCAACGCGAGGTCGGAGGACGTCCAGCCACCGGTCGGTCGTACTGTTCCGCGACCCGTGATGTCCGACCTTCAGCACGTCGACGTCGGCAAGACGCTCCGCGGCGCTGGTCGCGAGTACCGTGGATTCTGCCGGGGCGCCGGCGTCACCGGCCAGGATTGCGTCGAAGCATCCGTATGAGATGTGCAGCACGAGCGAGTTCTCGTTCGGCTCCGTCTGGCGATTGATCCACTGCGCGCTGGGGTGCAGCACCGCGATCACCACCGAATCGACGACGAGCGTGTCGCCCGTCCGCGCGGCTCGCCAGGGCAGCCCCTCGCGATCGACAACCGCCAGATGCTGGAGGTAGAGCGCGGTACCCAGTGGCTGGCCGGGTTCCAGGACCAACTCCGGATGGAGCGCGGCAGCCACCACAGGCACCCCACCCAGATGGTCGGCGTCGCCATGGGAGATCATCAGCGCCGTAAGATCGCGCGCGCCGTTCTTGCGGAGAAACGGCAGGACCACACGGCGTCCGGCATCGCCGGCGGGAGTGCGCGGCCCGGCGTCCACGAGCAACCATCGCCCACCCGGGGTCCGCAAGGCGATGGCGTCGCCCTGCCCCACATCTAACACGTACATCAACAACTGTCCGGTGTGGTCGTTCTGCGGGCGGAGCGTGAAGACGAGAAGCGTCCAGCTTCCCACCACGGCGCCTGTCAGCAGTCGGACGCGCACCCGGCGCCACGACGCACCCTCCCGAAGGAGCCATAGCGTGACCAGTAACAGCAGCACCCAGGGAAGCGCGAATGCAACGCCGGGTGTGCCGTTTAGATGGCCGGCCGGGAACGACGCCGCGAAGGCCGCCGAGCGCTCGATCGCCGCAAGGGTGAGTCCGGCACCGGCAGCCATCGGCCCTCCCACGAGCAGGCTCGAGAAGACCCCGGGCACCGCGAGGCCCGCGAGGGGAACGGCAACGAGATTCGAGACAACGCCGATGGGTGCGACGGAACCGAAGGTGTACGCGGTGACGGGCGCCGTGAAGAGGATGGCGCCTACGGACGCTGCCAGTAGGCGGGCGAGCGGCCTGCGCCGGAGGTTCCGGGGAAGATGGTGCGTGGCGTGATGGGTCCCCCAAACAGCGGCCACGGAGAGCCACGCCCCGACCGATACGGCGGCGCCGGGATCCACGAGCAGCACGACGAATGCGGAGGTCGCCAGCACGGCCACGAACTGGGGGTGACGTCCACGAGCCCGCGCAACGCCCCAGATGGTGACGAACCCTGCGGCACGAGTGGCGGACGCGGGGAATCCCAAGAGGAACACGTAGGCCCACGTGGCACCGGCACTCCACAGCCAGGCTCGCCGCCGCGCGCCGCACACGCGAAATAACCCCTGCAGGGCGCCGGCCAGCAGGCCCACATGAAGGCCGGAGATGGCGAGGAGGTGGGCGATCCCCGCCGCGACAAAGCGCTCCCTGAGGCGGGGATCAATGTCGTAACGCCTTCCCAGCACCAGGGCTTCCACGATGCCCGACCGCGCCCCGTACAACCGACGAATGCGCTCGGCAACGACTCCTCGAAGCCGGTACCGCCAGGTCGGACTCCGATCGAGCACCCGAAAGTGACCGACGCGCACGACCCCCCGGGAGTGATAGCTCCCGACAACAACCACGGAGACGCCCGACGCCACCGAGGCTGGCGCGAGCCGCAGCCGGATCGTACCTCGACAACCCTCCTTGGACGCGATGATGGTACCGTCGGTGACGCCGCGGGATCCTGGTGCATCGTGAAGACGAACCGTTGCAGCCCGGCGACCTGGCTGCCACACGGCGCGACACGCCCGGCGCGCTTCTGCGGCGTGCTGGGCACCCACCATCACGCCCAACGCGACGCTGCCGAAGAGGACCATCCCTCCAGGGCGAGGGCGCCACAACAGGCTGCCGACGAGGAGGAGGCCGGGGACGAGGAGGTTCCCGGGGGTAAAGAGGAGGCCGGCCCAGGTGCCGGCCCCGTACGCCACCGACAACCAGACGATCGGTGGCGGCATTGCTCAACGAGCTAATCCCTGGAGTGAAACTCCGGGCGAGGGCCGGCCCTCACGCGGCGAAAGCCATCCATGAGGGCGATCGCGACGTCGGCACGCTTCTGGTCGCCTTCCATCGACACGCTCGTGATGATTTCGCCCTCGCGTTGTGCGACATATTGCGGCTTCAACCGATTCAGGGCGTACACCAGCACGTCGTCCCGACAGACGGGACACCCGCAGAAGTCGGCAATCTCCTGAACCAGGCGATCGTACTCCCGGGCGACGAAACCCTCCAACAAGTTGATCACCCCACGACGGCCAGCTCCCGGAGCGCCGCGGCAGGCACCCCAGTGAAGGTAGATCCGCTCGTGCCCACGAGGCGAACCGTCTGATACGATCCGATCCACCCCAGCGGCCCGGCCACGAGGACCACTTTGTTGGTCCTCGTGCGTGACTGGAGCAAGCCACCGCGCTTGGCCCTTCCCTCCACCAGGACTTCCTGTTGGGTGCCCACCAACCCCACGTTCTTCCGTCTGGCGACCGCGCGCACGAGCCGAATGAGTCGCTCCAGTCGCTCCCCCGCAACGTGGTCCGGCACCTGGTCGGGTAATCTGAGGGCGCCGGTTCCGTCGCGTGGCGAGTACTTGAATGTAAAGGCGTCGTCGAACGCCACGTGCTGCACCAGGCTGGCGGTCTCGAGGTAGTCGACCTCTCGCTCTCCTGGGAACCCGACGATGATGTCGGTAGTGATGGCGATATCGGGTATGGCCTCGCGCAGCGCAGCGACGCACTCGAGGTATCGCTGGCGGCTGTACCGACGTCCCATGCGCCTGAGGATACGGGACGAGCCGCTCTGCACCGGCAGATGCACGTGCTCGCACACCGCCGGCACCCCGGCCATCGCTTCGATGACGCGCGGCGTGAAGTCGGTGGGATAAGGGCTCGTGAACCGGATTCGCCGGATGCCGTCCACACTGCCCACAGCCCGAAGCAGATCCGCGAAGTCGTGCTCACCGTCGTGATAACTGTTGACCGTCTGCCCGAGGAGGGTGACTTCGGTGATTCCCGTCTCCGCGAGGCCTCGGACCTCCCGGACCACATCGGTCATTGTACGGCTTCGCTCGCGCCCGCGTGTTACCGGAACGATGCAGAAGGTGCACCGATAATCGCAGCCGCGTTGCACAGTCACGAACGCGCCGACGCGATCCCGGCGCTGTTTCGGAAGGTCTTCGTAGTGTTCCCACGATTTGAGCGCGACATCGGTGGTTCGAGCGCCGGCAGTCGCCCCGGCAATGAGCTCCGGTAGGCCGCGATATCCGTCAGGACCGATGACGAGATCAACGTGGGGGGCGGCGTCGAGCAGAGTCTCACCCAGCCGCTGTGCCATGCACCCAACGACGCCAAGCACGACTCCGGGCCGCTTGTGGCGTTTGAGCTCACCCATGCGCCCGATCACGCGTCGTTCCGCGTTATCGCGGACCGCACAGGTATTCACCAGCATGAGGTCGGCACCCGCGGGGTCAGCGGTCTGGACGTACCCCTCCCGTTCCAGCAGCCCGAGCATCAGCTCGGTATCCGCCACGTTCATCTGACATCCGTAAGTCTCGACGTAGACGCGCTTCATGGAACGGGCTAATCCTCCGTGACGTACTCGGCGCGGAGCGTATCGCGCTCCACTCGGAGCCGGGAGACGAACCGACCTGGAACGTCGTGCTCGGTGGGAAGATAGACCGGGAGGTAATCTTCCGTCAGCCCCTCGAATACCCCGTGCCGGCGGCGCAGGAGCACGACATCGGCCCGCTCACCGTCACGGCTCGCTCGGTAGACCGCAGCCTTCGCGGATGCCATCTCTCGCAGCTCCGCTGACCGATCTGCCACGATCCGGGACTCCGCCGCCCTCCCGAGCTTGCGGGCGGCCGTCCCCGGCCGTTCGGAGTAGGGGAAGACGTGCAGATAGGTGTACGGAAGCTCCTCGACGACCGCGCGCGTCGCGACGTAGTCGCGATTCTCCTCACCCGGGAATCCCACGACAATGTCCGCTCCCAGGGCCAATCGGGGCAGCCGGTCCGCGAGGCGCTCGATGGCGTTGCAGTAGGTGGCCCGTGTATACCAGTGACGGCCCATACGTTTGAGAATCCGGTCACTGCCCGACTGGAGCGGTGCGTGTAGATGGGGTGCCAGGCTCTCCGGCACACCGGCCAAGAGATCGGCCAGGCGGTCGTCTACTTCGGTGGCCTCCACCGAGGAGAGTCGAAATCGGATCTGTGGCACGGCAGCAGCCAGCCGTTCCATCAGGATCCCGAGGGACTGGCCGTCATCACGATCGCGTCCGTACGTCCCGATATGCACACCGGTGAGCACGATCTCCGCATGAGCATCCGCCAGCTGCTCAGCCTCACGCACGATCTCGTCGACGGGCCGCGAGCGGTTGGTTCCGCGGGCGAGGGTGGTCGCGCAGAAGGTGCAGTGCTCGTCGCAGCCGTCCTGGATCTTCAGCCAGGCCCGGGCGCCCCGCTCGAACCGACGCAGCACCTCGCCAACGCCATGAGTGGGAAGACCGAGAGCGTTCAGGACGCCTTGCGGATCGGCACCGGACACTACGCCCGCCACGCGGGGGAGTCCCGAGATCGTGCCGTCGTCGAGGGCGGCGGCGCACCCCATGACGACCGTACGGACCTGGCCGTTGGCCCGCGCGATTCGCCGGACGAGGGCGCGCATCTTCGCCTCGCTCACGTGCGTCACCGTGCACGAGTTCACCACCGCCATCTCCGCGGCGGCGGGATCGTCCACCGGGACGGCGCCGGCGGATTCGAGCGCCTGGCGGACGACCTCGGTGTCGTATTGATTCGCCTTGCAGCCGAAGGTATGGAGATAGACGCGCGTCATGGGATGAGAACCAGGCCGAACGACAGCTGCCACACCCGTTCATTGGCGCCTCCGCCGTCGCGGAACACCCGCTCGACAGTCGCCTCGATGACGGCCCGGTTTCGGGCGAATGGATAAGCCGTGCCTCCGCTCGCAACCCACTCCGTGGGCTGGTCATCAGTTGGACTGAAGGGGAGCTGCGCAAAGCGCACCCCGAGGCGCAGCGGGATCCGTGAGGCACCAATATCGGGGCCGCCGATCTCGAGGCCCGCGCCGACTTCCCAGGTATCGAACGACCGCGTTCCTTCGACCTCGACGTCGGACCAATTGCGCCACGTGACGGTGCTCGACCAGCGCAACGCACGGAGCGGAGCGAGCGCGATCCCCCCGACGACGGTGACGGGGAGGTCGACGCTGCCCACTTCCACGGAGTCAATGGAGCGATCCAGACGGGTGTCGGACCGGAAGGACACGGCAATGCTGGCGTGCCGGGAGAGGTTCAGGCTGGCGCCCACCGACATCCCGAACCCGGAAAACGATGCCTGGTTCGAGTCGCGGAGCGAAACGAAAGCGCTATCAGAGAACCGACGAATAGTCCTGAGGCGGGTGGACCCGGAAAGGACGTGGGCGGCGGCACCGACTTGCAGGCGTGAGGCCACGCGCCATCCTATGGCGCCGCGCAGGTCGGAGACACCGCCGTCGGCGACCACCCGGTCCTGCACCTCCACAGGGTTCCCACGGAGGGTGATAGTATCCGTGCTCGCGATGTCAGACGTGCGGTCGAGATACGGAGCGAACGAGATGGCGAACGAGAAAGGACTGCGTGCGACCCGACCGCCGACCATCCCGTAGAGGAAGCGCGTCTGGCGCAGACCCTCGGCAGTCGTTTCACCGGCCGAGAACTTTCGGAAGGATGTGGTGGCGGTGGCGGCCACACTCAACCGACCGAGGAGTCCCACCGCCGCCGGATTGACCGCAGACCCGGCGTCGAACGCCGCCAGCCCCCAACCCAGCGCGCGCGAGCGTACACTCACCGCCTGCCCCGGCAGTCCGACTCCCAACACGCCGTACAACGATGCCTGTCCCCACAGCGGTGTGGCCACGGCGACGCTCGCAAGCGAGAGTGTTGCGACGAAGAGCGCCCGTCTCACGGCTGTATCAGAGGGACGTAGGTGACTTGGAGAGAGGGTGTTCCAATCGGGCTCCGGCTCGAGTTGAACCGGAACTCGGCCAGCCCGCTCGCCTCGGGAGTGACGCGAAGCATGAACGATCTGGGAACTGAGAGATTGAGACGCCACAGTCTGGCGATGTGCGTAACATCGATGCGCACCGTGTCCGCGGAGCCAACGGGAATCTCGGCGGATCCCAGGCCCGGTACCAGTGTCGGGATGATCGGTGACTTTGGGCCAAAATCAGCCGTCAACGGCTCCGTCTGCAGGGTGAAGGTGTCGCCGGGGGCGCCGAGGGCCGGCACCGACGGCACCAGGATCAGCGTTACCCGCACGAGGTTCGAGGAGTCGATGATGCTCGCCGGGAGCTCCACCCTGAGGATCGACCGGGACGAGGGTGCCCCACCGGCGTTTAGCTCCGGTTCGGCGAGATCGGGCGGCGGTGGGAAGACGAACGTGTCGAAACTCAGCGATCGCTCATCGCTGCGTTCGACCGCAACGCCGGCCGAATCCACCTGGAGGAAGCGAGTAAGGCGGGCAGACGAGCCACTACCGAGCGCGCCCCAGGTTAGGAAGCTCGGCGACGCAGACCGAAGCTCGATCGCCATCACCACGACGCGCTCATCCGCATCGAATGATGGAAGCCCCTCCGGCCCGAAGGCGATCCTGAGCGTATCCTCCGCCGCAACAGTATCCGGGACCGCGAACGCGGTTATCAACGTGCTGTCGTCGAGGAACGGCTCGACCCCCGGGAGCGACACGAGGGTGTCGACGGAAACGGGCAACCGGTGGAGACGCAGCTCGAGACTCGCGACCTCTGGACGATCGTCCAGAATCAGTCGGAGGCGGAACGAATCGAGGGCCACGATGTCGCTCGTGTCACCGACCACCGAGCTGAAGCCCTCGGTGAACGGCAGGAACTTCATCACTGCCCGGCTGGTGGGACCGCTCGCCTCGTTCACGACCTGCACCAAGCGAGACCGGTGGGGCTGGACGTAGCCTCGGAAGGCACTGTCCCGCACGACCGCCCTCTCAATCACGGTGTCCACCACGGTTATGAGCGTGGAAGGGCAGAAATCGGGACACGCACCGGGAGCGGTGAGCTCCTCCTGACACGCCAGGACCGCCAGCGTGAGCGTACTAAGCCAGGCGAGTCGTCTTCCCATGCGCCTCGAAGGAATCGAGAATGGCCATTCTGCCGAGCCGAGGAGCCCGATGCGTACAGGACGACCTCTCGGGCGCCAGCGCCGACTGCGTCCACCGCCACGACGTATCCCCCCTCGGGCTCCATGTCCGGCCCGAGGTTCTCCAGGACGAGGAGCTTCACTCCCTCGAGCGACGGATCCTTTCGCGTCGCTACGACGGTGCCGATGACTCTGCCCATTCTCATGTCGTGAGGTCCTTTCGGCCGAAGCTCTCGGGCAACAGGTCTGCCAGTCGCCACCGTCGAC
>JBDHDH010000023.1:0-38664 GCA_039591615.1 Gemmatimonadota bacterium
ATCGCCCCGACGCAACGACAGCTCCCCTTACCGATATCCGGTCGTGTGGTCATGCTGTATCATCCACCGGCCTTCTTTCTCTCCGGGGGACCAGTGTGAAGAGGCCACTCGACGTCACCGAACTGCCCAGGGGCAGCACATAGCGAGCTCGTGACGCATGGTGCCGAGGATGCGGCCTCGACGGCCTCGACGCGCAGGCAGCGTATGCCGCGCGTCTCCAGGGATCTGGCAGCTCATCGAGATTGAACCCGTGGCGTCCCGCCGGGAAGCGATCGACGAACGGTACACTGGATGGGGCGCGTCCGCCGGGGCGGGGACGCACCACCAGAGGTCGCACCGGTGCGAAGCGAGAACGCGCTTTCGCAGATTGGGGCGCGGCTGCTGGATGATAGCCCGCGGCGGACGCGGCGAATTCTGGATGATCTGGTGACTAGCGGCGTTTGGCGCGCTTCGCGGATTTCTTCTTCCGACCGGCCGCTTTTCGCCGGGTCGCCCGCTTCTTCGCGGGCTTCCGGCTGGTCTTCCGCTTCTTCGCAGCTTTCCTCCGAGTGGTTTTCTTCTTTGCTTTCTTCTTGGCCTTGCCGGCCGCTTTCTTCTTCGCCTTCGTCGCCCGCCTCGTGGTCGCCCTCTTCTTCGTTGCCTTCTTCTTCGCTTTGGCGCGCTTCCGCGCCGGCTTCTTGGAGGGGGCTTTCGGCTTCTTCTCCTCCGCCGCGGGCGCGGGCTCCGGCGTCGACCAGATCAGGCGCTCCGAATCGGCATCGGGGGACGGTCTGACGGGTGGAGTCAGCGGCATCGGGTCCCACATCCCGGGTCCGCCTATTCCGGTCCCACTTGCATCGTGCGTGGCCATCGAGATTCCCTCCGATTACAGACGTTGGCTCGTATAGATTGTCCCCCGGTCAAACGTCTGCGCAAGAGCAGGGCGCTACCCTATACGGCCGCCATGTCGGAAACGGAGGATGGTTCCTTGACACACTGCCCGAGGCCCTTGTAGGTTCGCACCCGTATCTCCAATGAATCATTTGAGTTACGCACATCCGCGACGTCCAAACCCACGGTTGGCGGCGCCTCGTGGAACCAAGCGGGGTCAATCGGTACCCGGGGTGTGCACCGAGTTCTCCCCAGCCTGCAGGCTGTTGCCGTGATGCGTGCCCTCGTGATGCGTGGGCACGGCGATCTTTCCCGGCTCGCCCTCGCCGAAGTCCCCCAGCCCACCATCGCGACTCCCGATGATGTGTTGATTCACCTGGAGGCAGCCGCACTGAATCGCCTCGATCTATGGACGCTGCGCGGGCTTCCAGGTGTTGCCTCCACGTTCCCGCACATCCTGGGTGGAGACGGAGCGGGAGTCGTGGAGGAAGTCGGCGTCAACGTTCGCCGCGTGAAACCCGGTGACAGGGTGATGTTCAACCCCGGGGTCTCGTGTTACCGGTGTGAGTTTTGTCACGCGGGAGAGCAGTCCCTGTGTGAGACCTATAAGCTGCTCGGGGAACACCTCCCTGGGACGCTAGCGGAGTACGTGCGGGTCCCTTGGCAGAACGTGCGTCTGATCCCGACGCTCCCGCACCCTCATGGAGAGCTGACCTGGGCGGAAGCCGCAGCCTTTTCTTTGGTCACGCTCACAGCCTGGCGCATGCTCGTTACGAAAGCGCAGATCCGACCGGGCGAGAGAGTGCTCATTTGGGGAATCGGAGGGGGGGTATCGGGGACGGCGATGCGCATCGCGAAGCTGGCAGGCGCCTATGTGATCGCCACGTCATCGAGCGATGCGAAGCTGGAGCAGGCACGGAAGCTGGGTGCGGACGCGGTGTTGAACCACAACGATGTCGACGTCGTCCGGGAAGTCCGTGCGCTGACCGACAAGAGAGGGGTGAACGTCGTCATCGAGAACATCGGTGAATCGACATGGGAGCGGTCTCTGCGCCTGCTCGGGCGCGGTGGCCGGCTCGTGACGTGCGGTGCCACCACGGGCCCCAAAGGGGTCACAGATATTCGTCGGGTTTTTTGGCATCAATTCACCATTATAGGGTCGACCATGGGGACTGCCGCGGAGTACGATGCGGTTGTTCGCTTGCTCGGTCAGGGGCACCTGCGTCCGATCGTCGATTCGATTCACCCGTTGGAGGATGGCGTTGAGGCATTCCGTCGGCTTCGAGAAGGCTCCCAGATGGGGAAAATCGTGGTGGAGATTGCCTGAGAAGCGAAGTTCCACACTGAAACTACGGTTGGTGGCGATCGCGGTTGCACTCTCGTCTACCGCCGTCTCCCGCCCCGGGGTGGCACAGGGGTGTCCCCAGGTTGCGGAGCCCCTCGTCTCCGTGGGGTGGGACGCATATCGGGCGGATCAGTTCGAGCGCGCCGACACACTGTTCCGCCGCGCCGTGGGCCTCTGTCCCCGAGCCGTCTCGGCGCGCACGGCCCTGGGCTATTCCGCGATGCGACTGGGGCGGGCCGATGAGTCCCGCCTCATCTTCCAAGGCGTGTTGGACGTCGACTCCAGCGTTGTCGATGCGCTCGTCGGCCTCGCGCTGGTTGCCTGGCTGAACGGCGAGGTGGAGAACGCTCGGGCGGGGTTCCGGCGCGTTCTACGAGTCGAGCCGCAAAACACCACGGCGCTCCAGTACCTGGGGACCATGCCGCCGGGGGGTCCCTCCCGCCCGCCCTTGATCTTGCCCGACACGGTGGTTTACCGCGTGCGGGCTGCTCGGGATCGTTTTGAGATCCGGAGCGACGACGGTTGGAGCCCGTTTTACGTGAAGGGGGTAAACGTCGGCGCTGCCCTTCCCGGACGGTTCCCCAGCCAGTTTCCCGACTCCGCGACCTATGCGCGGTGGATTCAGCAGATCGCAGATATGGGGGCGAATACCGTACGGCTCTATACGATTCATCCACCGCATTTCTACGGAGCCCTGTGGGCCTACAACACCGCCCACCCGGAGGCGCCGCTGTGGCTGATTCATGGCGTGTGGGCGGAGCTGCCCCCCGACTACGAGTACGACGATCCGAACTGGGAGGGTGAGTTCTTCCGCGAGATGCGGTGGGTGGTCGACGTGGTGCACGGGCGGGCCGACCTTCCGCGTCGGCCGGGTCACGCCGCAGGGCGTTACCTGGCGGATGTGTCGCCGTGGACGTTAGCGTTCATTGTCGGTCGGGAGTGGGAGCCGTTTTCAGTCGACGTGTACAATCGTCGCGCACCACGGCAGACCGATTGGCTGGGCCGCTATATCGAGCTGCG
This sequence comes from Gemmatimonadota bacterium, assembly GCA_039591615.1. Classification (GTDB taxonomy): domain Bacteria; phylum Gemmatimonadota; class Gemmatimonadetes; order Gemmatimonadales; family GWC2-71-9; genus JBDHDH01. Next base: position 3,236 of record JBDHDH010000023.1, read on the forward strand.
GGACGGGAGTCCGATCGAGGCGTGGCTCGCGAAGGCGTGCGAGCAGATCGTTGCATACGAGACGGAGACGTACCGACATCAACGTCCCGTAGCCTACACCAACTGGCCAACCCTCGATCCGATATACCACCGCACGGAGACGACTGCCGAAGAGGAAGTCGCCATTCGTCGGGCCCTCGGCGAGCGGTTTGCCGCGCAGCCGCTCGAGTACGACAACGATGCCGCCGGACTGGATGCGCGCCGCATGCAGCCGCTCGAGAACTTCCCGGCGGGGATCTTCGCCGCGTTCCACGTCTACCCCTATTACCCCGACTTCATGGTCCTGGACCCGGATTACCGGCAAGTGGAATCGGCTGAGGGTGCCTCCAGCTACTACGGGTATCTGAGAGACCTCAAGGCACACCACCCGACCGTTCCGGTGCTCATCGCGGAGTACGGTGTCCCAGCGAGCCTTGGCTCTGCCCACCTCCAGCCCCAGGGCTGGCATCACGGCGGGCACACCGAGCAGCGCATGGCCGAAATCGACGGTCGCCTCACTCGGGAGATCGCCGAGGCGGGGATGGCCGGCGGCGTGGTGTTTGCCTGGATCGACGAGTGGTTCAAGAGGAACTGGTTGACCGCCGATTTCGAGATTCCCCGCGACCGAGGACGACTCTGGCACAATCGCCTCGATGCGGAGCAGCACTACGGCATGGTCGCCATGGACGCAGAACCTCGGCTCCCGGGCCGTACCCTGGCGGAACGCCTTCCGTCCTGGGAGTTGGTCCCACCGCTGTATCAGAAGGAGGGAGCGGCGTTGCGGGCGGCGGCGGACGAAGAAAGCATTTGGCTGCTGTTCGATCCCGGGGGAAAGGCCTTCGAGCGGGTGTTCATTGGCTTTGACATGGTCAACCCCGCCGCGGGCGATGTTCGCTGGCCTGGTGGGTCTGGACCGCTCATCCCGGTCGGTGTGGAGTTCGTCCTCCAGATTGGCGGGGATGAAGCCCGCGTGATGGCGGATCCGCCTTCGAACCCGTTCAGGATGCAGCCCGTGCGGGACACCGTGCCCACAGACTTCTTCTTTACACCGGGGATTGCGAGTCCGCCACCGGGATTCTTCACGGGTCGTATCGAGCAGCGTTTCAAGCCCCGGTACGTCACCGAACCGAACGACGACGGCCGGTACGATTCCTTGCGAGTCGTCACCAACCGGCCGCGCTTTGGGCGCGACGCCAGGGAGTACGCGGGTCTCGGGTACGATCGAGGCGTGCTTCCGGAGGGGCCGCCACCCGACGGCCTCTGGGAGCGTCACGCGGAGACCGGCGTCATTGAAGCGCGCATACCGTGGGCGCTCTTGAATGTCACCGACCCGAGTCAGCGTCGCGTGCTCCAACACGATCCCGAGACGCCTCGGGGGGCCTTGAGCACGACGAGGGTCCGCTCGATTGGGATCGTTGCAGCGGGAACGGACTCTCTGGGCCGGTGGAGTTTCTGGCCTGCCCAAGCCAGCGCCGACTCCGTGGCTCGCTATACGTGGGCGAGTTGGGACACGCCCCGATGGCGCGAGCGCCGACGCCCCGTGTACGAAGAGATGCGGAGAACCTTCCTCACGCTCGAACCGGCGGTCGTGAAGTTCCGATGACCTTTCTCCCGGTCCGGGCGCTCATCGCCGGTCTGGTCGTGGCGGTGGTGCTCGCCCGTCCGGGCTTGGCTCAGGACGAAGCCGACGCCGCCTGGGACCGAGGAGATGTCGCCGTTGCGGAGCGCCTCTACGAGCGGCGGCTGGCAGCTGATTCGTCCGACCAGCGTGCCCTTCACCGTCTCGCGCTGATTCGTGCCTGGGACGAGCGCTACGCCGAGAGCCTCGTGCTGTTCGACAGGCTGTTGGCCATCGCACCCTTCAATTCGGAGGCGGAGGTGGACCGGGCGCGAGTCATCGGCTGGCGCGGTGATCTCCAACAGGCCATCTCGGCGCTCGACGCGCTTCTCGAGCGCCGTCCCACGTACGTTCCGGCCCTTCAGGCGCGCGCGCAGTTCTCTGCGTGGGCCGGCGAACTGGAGGCGGCGATCCGCACCTACGATCAACTGGTCGACATCACGCCTGAGGACCGCTCGGTGCGGTATGCCCGAGCCCGAACGCTTGGATGGGCTGCCCGCTTCGAGGCCGCTACGGCAGAGTACGACAGCCTCCTCCGGACGGATCCGAACGACCGGGAGGCGCGGTTGGGTCTGGCGCGAGTCCTTGCGTGGTCGAACGCCCTGGATTCGGCAGCCGCGGTCTATCGCAGAATGCTCAATGTCGATACAACGGATATCGACGCGTGGCGGGGGCTTGCCCAGGCCCGCACCTGGAGCGGCGATCTCCTGGGAGGAGAACGGGCATGGCGTCGCGCCCTCACCCTCGCCCCCGATGATGTTCCGTCCTTAGTCGGACTCGCACAGGCGCTCCGCTGGCAAGGGCGCGGTGCCGCCGCGGTCGAGATCTTGGAGCGCGCTGAAGCGTTGGATCCCACCTACCGTGATCTTCGCACCCAGCTCCAATGGGCGCGCGCGGCGACGGCCCCACGGGTTGGCTCGTCCTTCGTGTACGAAAGTGACTCCGATGGAAACCGAATTGGCACACTCGCCGCCCGTGGCGCGTGGCGTCCGACCCCCCGCGTCGAGATGCGCGTGGAAGCCTACACGCGGGACCTGGACCAGGTGGGAGACGCACGCTTGGAGCACGCGACGCGAGGAGGGTTTCTCGAACTCTGGACCCAGTTCGAACCGGGGTGGTCGGGTGCCATCGGGGTGGGGGTCAGCGATTCGGATACGGAGGGTGCTTCGAGCATAGGCCGTTTCTCGGTCTGGGCATCGTCGCCGGCGCGATACCGCGCCGGTGGCACGCTCCGCTACGCTCGCCGAGCACTCGACGTCACCGCGCTCCTGGCCGAGCGGAGCGTCGAGTATCAGGAGATCAACGTGGGGATCCGGGGGGAGCCCGCGCGGGGGTGGAGCGTCACGGGTGGGATCTCACGCGCTACTTTCGACGGAACCGAGTCCAACCGTCGCGTCGCGGGGTCCGTTGGGATGTCTCGACGCGTCTCGCGGGCGTGGACGTTCGGGGCGTCCTGGCGAGGCTTCGGCTTTGAGAAGAACCTGAACGACGGGTACTTCGATCCGGACTTCTACAGTGTGTCCGAGGTGACAGGAAAGTGGCAGCAGGAGCTCGGCAGGTGGACGCTGCTCCTTGAGGCGGCGCCGGGCGTGCAGACGCTGACCGGTGCTGACGTCAGTGCGTCGGCGCGGACCCGTGGCCTCGTGAGCTATCGTGTTGCGCCGGGTCGAGAGGTGGTGGGCGCGGTGGGGTTTTCCACGACCGGCCTGCAAGTGTTCTCGTCGGACGTCGGTACCTACCGGTATCGAACGGTCAGTCTGTCCGGATCGTGGGCGTTCTAGTGGGGACTGGGCCAGACGGAGCCAGCCTCCGCCGGGTGTGATCGGGGCTCTCTTCTCAGTTGAGGGTCCGGCGCATGTAGAACGTCGGCGCATGCTGGCCCAGCACCGGTTTGGTCTCCGGCGCAACAATGGTTCCCACCGGCTGCCCGCACTCGTCGATAAGGGTGTAGTCACTCATATTCGCTCGCTTGCCCATCGTGGCTGCGTTGAACGTCCGTGCTCGGCGTCGATCCGACGTGGCGCCCTCCCACCCGCGCGGGAGCGAGGCAAAGTCCGGCACCAGGCTCAGCGTTCCCATCGTCTTTGTGCCTCGTATAGTCGTGTTGTCTACATAGTAAGACGCATGAACCGTCCCTAAGGTTGCAGAACCTCTGTAAGAAAGCCGTAAGAGAAAGCGACAGTCGCCCCGGTGATCTTCGCCGCGTTTTGTGGAGTCTAAGTCGTTGGATGACAGGTTTTTACGTGTCGCGGCGCCGATTGCGTTCCGGTCTCCAAGCGGGTATATTTAGCGGACCTCGTGAGGGGTCGGGTTCGACCCCTCTTTTTTTGTGACACAACCGTTACCTCCATGACTGCACCCAATCAACGCGAACGGATTCTTCCCCGGCTCATCGAGGACGAGATGCGCGAGTCGTTCATCGACTACTCGATGAGCGTGATCGTCCAACGTGCGCTACCTGATGTGCGTGACGGACTCAAGCCGGTGCATCGGCGCATCCTGTACGCCATGAACGAACTGGGATTGGTTCCCGGTCGGCCGTACAAGAAGAGCGCGACCGTGGTCGGAGAGGTTCTGGGGAAGTACCATCCGCACGGCGACACCGCCGTGTACGACTCACTCGTCCGGATGGTACAGGTATTCTCTCTGCGGTATCCGCTGGTCGACGGGCAAGGGAACTTCGGTTCCGTCGATGGTGACAACGCAGCAGCGTACCGATACACCGAGGCGCGCCTCACCCCACTCGCCGTCGCGATGTTGGAGGACATAGACAGGGACACGGTCGATTTCGTCCCTAACTTCGACGGCCGCCTGGACGAGCCCACCGTACTACCCTCGAAGCTGCCGAACCTGCTCATCAATGGTTCGTCGGGCATCGCCGTGGGGATGGCCACTAACGTTCCGCCGCACAACCTCGGCGAGGTCGCCGCGGCGCTGAAGCATCTCATCGACAACCCTAAGGCGGAGCTGTCCGAGCTGCAGGAGTTTCTGAAGGGGCCGGACTTCCCCACCGGTGGCTTCGTCTACGGCACCGATGGGATCAACGACTGCTATCGTGAGGGTCGCGGCCGGATCGTGATGCGAGCTCGGGCGCGGGTCGAAGAGAAGGAATCTTCCGGTAAGGCGCGTATCGTCGTCACGGAAATCCCGTTCCAAGTGAACAAGTCCCGCCTGATAGAGCAGATCGCCGGCCTCGTCCGGGCCAAGAGGATCACCGATATCGCCGACCTACGGGACGAGTCGGATCGGGACGGCATGCGGATCGTCATCGAGCTCAAGCGGGACGCCAATCCCACCGTGGTGCTGAACCAGCTGTACAAGCACACCCAAATGCAGGCCACGTTCGGCGCGATCATGCTCGCGCTCGTGGATGGTGTGCCGAGGGTGATGAACCTCAAGGAGATCTTGCAGCATTTCGTTGATCACCGCCACGAGGTCGTCACTCGACGCACTCAATACGATCTCGACCAGGCCCAAGCTCGGGAGCATATCCTCGAGGGGCTGAAAATCGCTGTCGACAACATCGACGACGTCATCGCCATCATCCGCAAAGCCAAGGACGTGCCCTCTGCGGATGCGGAGCTCCGCAATAGGTTCGATCTCTCCGAGAAACAGAGTGAGGCCATCCTCAACATGCGCCTGTCCCGCCTCACCGCCCTCGAGATCGACAAGCTGGAGGACGAGCTCAAGCAGGTGCGGAAGTTGATCAACGAGCTGAAGGGCATTCTGGCATCGAAGGCGAAGCGGATGACAATCCTCAAGGACGAACTCGACGAGCTCGTCAAGAAGTTCGGCGATTCGCGGCGTACGGAGGTCATTGTCGATGAGGGCGACTTCTCCGTCGAAGACCTCATCGCCGAAGAGGACATGGTCATTACGATTTCCCACGCCGGTTACATCAAGCGCATTCCGGTCTCCACGTACCGGCGGCAACGACGCGGTGGCCGAGGTCTGAATGGCATGGGGACCCGCGAAGACGACTGGGTGGAACATCTCTTCGTGGCTTCCACTCATGACTACGTGCTGTTCTTCACGCAGAATGGCCAGGTCTACTGGCTCAAGGTGTACGACATCCCGCAAGGCGGTCGCGCCGCGCGGGGTAGGCCAGTCGTCAATCTCGTGGGCATCAAACCCAACGAGCGGGTCACGGCGTTTGTGGCAGTGCGGGAGTTCAGCGACGACAAGTACCTCACATTCGCGACCCGCAACGGCACGGTGAAGAAGACCGTACTCTCGGCGTACGGTAACCCCCGCTCGACGGGGATCAACGCCATCAACATCGAGAAGGATGACGAGCTCATCGACGTTCAGGTGACCGACAGCACGAACGACGTGGTCCTGGCCACTCGTCACGGGATGAGCATCCGTTTCCACGAACGGGACGTGCGGAACATGGGCCGGGCGGCCGGGGGCGTCCGCGGTATCCAGCTGGAGCAGGGCGACCGCGTCATTGGCATGGTGGTAATCCGCCGAGATGCCACGCTCTTGGTGGTCAGCGAGAAGGGCATGGGGAAGCGATCGGAACTCGGTGACTATCGGGTACAGAAACGTGGCGGTAAGGGAATCATCACGCTCAAGCGCACTGACAAGACCGGCGACACGGTGGCATTGAAGGAAGTCCTGCCGGATGACGAGCTGATGATGATCACCAAGAAGGGGGTGATCATCAGGGTACCGGTCGAGGGGATTCGTATCAGTGGCCGCAACACCCAGGGTGTCCGGGTGATGAATCTCGATCCGGGAGACACCGTAGTCGACGTCACGCGTGTGGTGAAAGAGGACGAAGAACCCGCGGCCTCAGCCGCGGCACCGGCATCCGGGGCTGCGCAAGGGGAGACGGAAGGGTAGCGCACGCCAAACTGACGAGGGTCACCCTCGACGACGTCCGCGAGGCTGCTGCGGGTCTCGTTGGGGTGGCTGTTCGCACGCCGCTCCTCGCCGTTCCTGCCTTGAGCCGGATGGCAGGGATGCCTGTCTATCTGAAGCTCGAGAACCGGCAACCGACGGGTGCCTTCAAGCTGCGTGGTGCCTGGACTGCAGTCCGGCGTCTGACGCCGGCGCAGCGCGCAAAAGGGGTCATCACGTACTCGAGCGGGAACCACGGGCAAGCGGTGGCATTCGCCGCCCAACGCGTGGGCGTGCGCGCCGTCATTGTGATGCCGGAGACCGCTCCGAAGACCAAGGTCGAGGGCGTACATCGTTGGGGTGGGGAGGTCGTGTTTGCGGGGACGACGTCCGAAGACCGCTACCACCGGGCGCTGGAGATCGCCGCAGAAGAGGGGTTTACGGTGATCCCTCCGTTCGACCATCCCGACATCATTGCCGGTCAAGGAACCGTCGGCCTCGAAATCCTCGAAGATCTGCCGGACGTTCAGGACGTGGCCGCTCCCGTTGGTGGCGGGGGACTCGCGGCCGGGGTGGCGACGGCGCTCAGCCTGCGACCTGCAATCCGACTCGTGGGCGTAGAGCCGGAGGGTGCTGCTGCCTTCAAGGCGGCCCTTGAAGCAGGACGTCCCGTGCGACTGTCCCGTACCGACAGCATTGCCGACGGATTACTTCCCCTTTCGGTCGGTACCATTACCTTCAACCACTTGCGGGGGCGTGCCGGAGTGGTGACGGTTCCGGAGACCGCCATCGTCGAGGCCACCAAGTGGCTCTACACCGAGCTGGATCTGGTCGTCGAACCGTCGGGAGCCGTTACGACCGCTGCTGTGCGCTCCGGTGCCCTGCAACCCGAGGGGGCCACCGTGCTGATCGTCAGTGGTGGGAATGTGGACCCCGCCCAGGTCGAGCAACTCACCGCTAGCTAGTCCCGAGCTTCGATGAGCGCATCCCGACCCCGGATTCTGGTCGCCGACGACGACGAGACCCTGCTTCATACCCTCACCTGGATCCTCGGTGACAAGGGATATGAAGTGATCCCCGTGCGAGGTGGCGAGAATCTCCTCCGTCACGTGCAGAATGAGCGTCCCGACCTCCTCATGCTGGACATCATGATGCCCAAGGTCGACGGACTGCAGATCCTCGGCGAGTTGAAGCGTGATGCACGCTGGAAAGACCTCCCTGTCCTGATGATTTCCTCCATGCCCCCGGAAGAGGCGACCGTGAAGTCGCTGGGCTTGGGAGCGTCCGACTTCATCGCCAAGCCCTTTCGGGTGAGAGAGCTGCTTGCGCGTGTGGAGGTGCACCTGCGCCATGTGCGGGCCCTCGAAGAGGCACGGCAGGAGGCTCGTGTGCGGACCGAAGAGGCGGCTGCGCAGGCGGAGATGGTGGATATCCTGCACGAGATCACCGACGCGCTGCAGGCCGATGAGATCTACCATATCCTCGCCCGGCGGGTCGCGACCGTGCTCAAAATCTCCCGCTGCTCATTGGTGTTGGCGAACCCCGGTGATGAGGTGGGCACGGTGGTGGTGACCGCCGACAATCCCATGATCCGCAATCTGGAGATCCGGCTCAGTCGCTATCCCGAGATCCGCAAGGCGTTGGAAATGCAGACCCCGGTTTTGGTGAGTGATATCCACACCGATCCGCTGTATGAGGAGGTCCGTGAGCAATGGCGCCGCGACGGAATCCGTGTGCTCATCCGGTCAGTGATCGCCGTTCCCTTCGGTCTTCCGAATAAAAAAGGCGGCGTGTTCTTCCTCCGCACGATGGACCAAGACTCCGCCCTCGGCCAGGCCGATCTCGAATTCGCCAAGAGCGTGATCGACACGGCCGTCAACGCCCTCGAGAAGGCGTACGTGCTGCAGACGGCGCAGTCGGACAAAGAGCGTTACCAGGTACTCGCCACGACCGATCCGCTTACGGGGTGTCTCAACCGTCGCGCGCTCATCGAAAGCCTGGAAGCCGAGTTCGGGCGAGTCCGACGCTACGATGTGGCGCTCAGCATCCTGCTGATCGACGTCGACCGGTTCAAGAGCATCAACGACACCCATGGGCACCTGGCGGGTGACCAGGTCCTCAAGCAGCTGGGTGAGCTCCTCCGACGCGAGGTCCGAACCGTCGACGTGGTGGCCCGCTACGGCGGGGAAGAGTTCGTGATCGTGCTACCCGAAACGGCGCCCGATGGGGCCCTTACGTTTGCCGAGCGCGTGCGCGTCAAAGTGCAGGATTACCGATTCACAGATGAGAGACAGTCTCTGTCAGCAACCGTGTCCATAGGGGTCGCGAGCATCCCGCCTTTGGAGGTAGCTTCTTCGGAGGAGCTGATCGCACGAGCCGATGCTGCATTGTATCGCGCAAAGAATGAAGGACGGAACCTAGTCCGCTCATGAGCCGCCGCTGCCCCCGCTGCAAGACAGTCTACGCTGGAGAGGCTCGCTTCTGCCCAAAGGACGGGAGCCCGCTGGTCGATGTCGGTGGAACAGGGGGCACCCCGATTTCCGTGCCGTCGGGCAAGGCCGAAGTCGCCCAGAAAACCGAAATCCGCAAAGTGACGGTTCCCCGGGCCGAACCCCGCATGAGCGGTGCGGGAGCGCTCGTAGGCCAGGTGTTGGAGGGGCGATATCGCGTCCTCCGAAAGCTCGGGGAAGGTGGGATGTCGTATGTCTACGAGGCGAGCGACGTCACCCGGGGAGACAACGTCGCCATCAAGGTGCTGATTCCCAAGGTGGGTCGTGATCAGAGCTCCGTGGAGCGGCTTCGTCGCGAAGCTGGGCTCGCGATGCGTCTCGAGCACCCCAACGTGTGCAGGATCCTTCGGTTCGGGGAGACTGAAGGAGGGCTGATCTACTTGGTCATGCCCTATCTTCATGGCGAGCTGCTGGCGGATCGTGAGCAGCGGGTCGGGCCCATCCCTCCCGAGGAAGGAATCGACCTGCTGGTGCAAACTTGCGCCGGCCTCCACCATGCCCACCAGATGAACATCATCCACCGTGATCTCAAGCCCGAAAACATCATGCTCACGCCGGCGGACGGCGGGAGGGAGCACGCGATCATCATGGATTTCGGGCTTGCCAAGGAGAGTCGCGCGGATCCAGTGCTGTCCAAGCTCACGGCGACGGGGATCATTCTCGGAACGCCGGAGTTCATGAGCCCCGAGCAGATTCGCGGTCGGGATCTCGATGCCCGCAGTGACGTTTATGCCCTTGGCATCGTGGCGTTTGAGATGTTCACCACCCGCCTCCCATTTCAAGGCCGGACTCCGCAGGAGATGATGCTGTCACGGCTGCGTGGGAAGCCCACCCCACTCCGCCAGGTCCGACCGGAGCTTGCAGAGCAGGTCGAAGCGACCCTCTTGAGGTCCCTGGAGGGGGAACCCAGCGCTCGATATCCGACAGCGCGCGAGTTTGGACTGGCACTGGCCGCGTGTGTTGAGGGCGAAGAGCGCCGGCGGCTCGAGCGGTATCTGCAGTAAACGCGTCATCCTCCGTTCCCTCGCGTCCAGGAGGCATTCCGGCTGTTCCGGAGCACGCAGCGTCGCGGGCTCTTGGGGCGACGTTCCCCCGCCTGGACTGCTCCCACGCTCCCCGATCGCGGGGATTCTCTGATCATGAACGGCTGGGTGCTTCGGATGGTCGCGAAGGCGGCGGGGCTCGAGTCCGCGACGCGGCGTCCTGCCCGTGCGCAGCGGATCCAGAGGAAAGGGGGAGGGAGAGAGGGGAAATGCTATTCCGTCGGCCTACGGCCGTTCGAATCGCTCCTGGCGGATCTCCGGATTGATCGACACGTCGGAGATCACCAGCGCCTTGGTGCGTTTCCCAGACTCGGTGATCCAATCGCGGCGCTCGACATATGGGTAGTCGAGGGGTCCAGCAGTCCGCGTGCGTCCCCACAGGAGTCGGTTGAGATTGGTACGACCTTCCTCCAGGTAGGTGACCTCGGTGGGGAAGGCTCGCCCCCCGGCGAAGTAGTATGTGAAGACGTCGCTGTGCTCCCCCACACCCTCGCCGAACGATACCCCGACGGCATGGTAAGTCCCGTCGGCGGAAACTGCTTCAGGGTCCTCTCCTTCCACGAACATCGCGCCAGGGCGCTCGATCTCGCCGAGGTAAGACAGGTAAACGCCAGGATCTCGCAGCTTGAAGGGGAGACCGAACCAGTAGAACACATCGCGCGACACATAGAGCGCTTCTCTCACGTCCTTGGCTGTATCGGGGAGGATCTCTCCTTCCAGAGCTGCCCAGGCGGGATCGCGGCCATTGAATCCCTGTTGGATCAGTCCATCGATTTCCCACCGCTCGATCCGCGTTTCCTCACCATGTGGACCCTTGTGGATCCAGACGTACCGTGGACGACTCCGCTTGATGCGGGCGGTCAAGGTGTCGAAGAGGACGGTGGTCACAGTAAAAGAGGCCGATTGGAATCGACGGTAGGTGTTCATTCCCCCCACGGAGTCGATCCAGAGTCCGATCAGGGAATCGGCAACCCGGCTGGACTGCGCGCGGGCTGCCGGCACGACCGTTGACGTCACGACGACAGAGCCCAGGCAGACGGCGCTCATGAAGAACCGGCTCCACGCGGGCGACGGTGGCTGTCCCGGCTTGCTCTCGCTTCCCAACATCCGACTTGCTCCTCTCCATCTCGTCCGGGGATATTAGGCGCAGCATGTACAAGCGGCAACGTTTCCCAAGATGAAGCGGTTCCCCGCATTCGACCCGCCGGAGTACGTCGACTGGCATGCGGACCCCGCGCTCGTGCAGGGGTTCGCCGCAGCGTGGACGTCCGATCCGGAGCGCCACCAGGTTGTTCATTCGGTCGATCGTGAAACGAAGCTCGCGCTGTACGCGGGGATGCTGCGCACCCGGCTTCACGACATCATGCTCAAGCGCTGGGTGCGGCAAGGGGTCATCTCGAAGGCCTGGCTCGGTACCGGTGAGGAGGCGTGCACGGTCGGCCCGGTCCATGCACTCGATCGCACCGTCGATGTCGTCGCCCCAATGATCCGTAACGCCGGGGCATGTTGCGAGATGGGCATGTCCGTCGCCGACGTGCTCCGGGGTTACCTCGGTACCGCCGACTCCCCCTCCCGAGGTCGTGATGGCCATGTGGGAGACTTCACGCATCGCGTGCTTCAGCCCATCTCGAACATTGGAAACATGCCGCCGGTGACGGTGGGGATCGCGCTGGCCTTCGTGATCCGAAACGAGCGGCGTGTCGCTGTCACCTGGGTCGGTGACGGCTCAGTGAAGTCCGGACCAACCCACGAGGCTTTCAATCTCGCGGCGGTGCATCGTCTCCCAGTGATCTTCATCATTCAGAACAACCAAGTCGCCCTCGGCACGCTCGTGCGTCAGCACCACCTCCCGGACGATTTCAGCCAGCTTCCCGCGGCGTACGGTTGTGCCGGGTGGTCGTTCGATGGGAACAACGTTCTAGATGCGTTCGCTGCCACCAGGCTTGCGGCCGATCGCTGTCGCCGTGGCGACGGCCCCGTGATCCTCGCCGCCGAGACCTTCCGCATGGGTGGTCACGCCACCCACGACGAGCGGGAGGCCCGTGTCGTCATTTCGTCGGAAACGTATGAGTATTGGGGTCGCCGCGACCCCATCGGACTCTACGAAGAGCACCTCAAATGCGAAGGGATGACAGCTGGGGAGCTGGCGGAGATCGAGGAAGAGATCACGGCGGAGGTGGAACGGGCCGCGGAAGAAGCCCTGGAGAGTCGGGCGCGGCGCATGCCCGTGCCTCAGACGGCCGTGGAGGGTGTGTATGCCGGGTCGTAAGCCGTCGGCCCTCAGCTCGCTCCGAACGCGCGGATTGCCTGGACGACATCCCTGAGCGTGAAAACGATCACACCGAAGAGCACCACCGGAGCGACGTAGCGGACAAAGAACGACCAGGCGTTCCGGGCTCCCGCACTCTCCAGCCCGTCCGCCAGCTCCGCTTGGGCCTGCGGCAAGATCCGATAACCTACGAGCAGACTGGTAAATAGCCCGCCGACGACGAGCAGGAAGCTCCCCACGAACTTGTCGACCAGATTCAGAATGTTGAGGTCGATGGCGGAAGGAATGCCGAGAAGTGCGATGACCGCTCCGAAGGTCAACGTGGCCTGCCTGCGCGACATCCCCACCGTGTCAATGAAGGCCGCAACAACGACTTCGAGGAGGGAGATGGCGGACGTAATCGCAGCGAAGAAGAGCATTACGAAGAACGCTGCAACGATGACATTGCCAACGCGCCCGAGACTTTGCAGACCGGCTGGCAGGGCGATGAACAAGGCGCCGACGGTGTTGTCGGTGATGGCTCCTCCCAATCCGATCGTGTCAGCTAGCCCGAAATGAAAGATCACCGGAAACACAACGAGCCCGGCGATAAACGCGACGCTGAAGTCGGTCAGCGCGACCGTTGCTGCCTCACGTCCCAAGTTCTCCCGCGACCTCAGGTAGGATGCGTACGTCATCAGCGCCCCCATCCCGAGGCTGAGGGAGAAAAACGCCTGCCCGGCGGCGTTGCGAATGACCGTGGTGTCGAAGAGCTCGCTGAGTTGAGGGCGCAGGTAATACGCGTAGCCTGAGCCCCCATCCGATAGCGTGAAGGCCCAGGCGCCGAGGCCCAAGAGGAGGAGAAACAGCACTGGCATCAAGATCAGGGCTGTCCGCTCGAGGCCCCGTTTCACTCCCCCGAGCACGATCAGAACGGTGATCGCCATGAAGAGCAAGTGGGTCGTGATGGCGGGCGCGCCGGTGCCGACCTGGCCGAAGTACGCGGCCGCGTCCGTCGGGATGCTCTGTCGCACGGCGTCGAACGCGTAGCGCATCGTCCAGCCCGCGATGACCGAGTAGTAAGAGAGGATCCCAAACCCACAGAAGACGAACAACCAGCCGAGGGGAGCCCAGGCCGGTCCACCAAGGCGCTTCACGGCAGCAGCGGGAGACGTCTGCGACATGCGGCCCACGATGAACTCGGACGTCATGAGGGGGATTCCGATGAAAGCCACGAACAGCAGGTACAGCAGGACGAACGCCGCCCCGCCGCCCTCGGCGGCGACGTACGAGAACCGCCACATGTTGCCCAAACCAACCGCTGAGCCGACGGCGGCAAGGATGAATCCAACTCTGGTCCCCCACGCGTCCCGTTGAGGTTGCGCCGCCGGACCCGCCATTCCCGAAGCTCCTTGTGAGGGGTGGGTCTAGTTAACTCGTTTCGTGGTTGTTGTCTAGCCGATGTCCACTATCAGCCGAGCGGCGCGTCACACGTCCCGGCCATTTCCGGCCCAGCGGGTTCCGCCTCTCGCCCGCGATCCGTCTGGGAGTGACGATTGACCATTCCAGCGGCATCCCGGATGTCCTATCTTTTTCGCCTCGCTGAAAGGTGCCGGATTGGAGCAAAGTGCATGAAAACGCTCATATTGGGCGCAGGAGTGCAGGGGTCGGCGACTATGTGGCCGAGCGATGGAAGCGGGGAGTCGAGGTTCAGGAGGTGAGAGAATCGTCGTGAGTTCACACAACACTCTGGACTTTCGGACGATCTGGCGGGACGCTGCGAGCTATACGCGGTTCGTGGAGGATGCGGAGAAGAACCGTGGCCTCTGGGAGGGAGTGTATCGGGCCGTCCGGATACCGGATTGGGCTGTCCGTCTGGCGTGCGAGCGAGCGCGGGAGGCACGGCTTCTCGTCATCCTCGAAGACTGGTGTGGGGATGCCAGCAACACGGTGCCCATCCTCGCCCGCCTCGGCGAGGAAGCCGGCTGTCTCGAGATGCGGGTGATCCGACGCGACGAGCACCCCGACATCATGGATCGCTACCTGACCAACGGCTCCCGATCTATTCCCATCGTGATCATCCTCGATGAAGAATTCCGTGAGCTCGGCCATTGGGGTCCCCGCCCGTCGGAGCTGCAGGCATGGGTCCTGGCGAACAAAGGCCGCATGCCGAAGAACGAGCTCTACCCCCAGGTGCGCCGCTGGTATGCCAGGGACCGCGGAGAGACGGTGCTGAATGAACTGCTGGCGATTCTGGAGACCAATCACGTGGACGGCGGAGACGACCAGTAGATCTTGCCCGTCCGCCCATCCCCTCAAGTAAGTCCTCGCCTCAGTAGGTCCACGCCGCGTGAAACTGCGCCACGAGACCGTCGGGGCCGCCGGCCCACGTAGCGCCCAGCAAGCCTGCCCGTCCGATTCTGAGCATCAACCCCGCGCCGGCCCCCACTTTCAAATCGTCGGTGGTCAGTTCGAATTGGCCCTGCTCGAAGACGCGCCCCGCATCGACGAAGCTCACCACGGTGATGGTCGCTAAGGTGGGAATGTCGAAGGCGTCGACCCGAACATCGAAGTTGGTGAGGAGCTTGTCGGGTCCGAGGAGCCTCTGATCACGCAGGGCGCGGTGGGAGCCTGCCCCGCCCAGCCCGAGTACGGGCCGGTCACCGAACTCGATCAGATACAGGCTCCCAATGCGGGGCGTGCCGCCCATGGTCTGGCCCAACACACGGGCTGCCAACACCACGCGATTCCCCAGCGGGAGGTACCCGGCTCCCGACAGTGTGGTGCGGGTGTACGAGACGTCCCCCGCCACCGAGGCATCGGCGGCCCCGTAGATGATCTCCACCAGTCCGCCCCGTCTGGGGGCCACCTCGTCGTCTCGGAGGTCGACCACCAGACCCACCCGCACCGATGCGTCAAACACATTGCTTCCGATTGTCGGATCGACTCCAGCGAGGCCGTCTGAGGCCAGCAACGTCACGCCCGACAAGGTGTCAACCCGCCATCCCTCGAGGTGAAACCCACCCAAGACTCGCACCGGCCCGACGATTCGACGCTGTAGCTCTCCTCTGAGATAGAGACGTCGATGGTCCGAGCGGAAGAAATCCGACCGCCCCTCCTTCAGACTATCCACTTCGCCAGGCGTGTTATTCCCGATTCCGAAGTAGTTTCGGTGTGCCCGTCGCGCCGCGGCGAGCGAGACTCCGAATCGCCAGCCATCGACCATTTGTGGGAACCACAGATCGAGGACGAGGCGCCTGCTCCCTCTGGTCGAGACCTGGCCGTCGAGGGCAACCGATCCGCGAAATGGCGGTGGCGAATCCCAATCCGCGTAGCCGAAGGGCCGCACCTGGGCATAGTAGAGCCCCACGGTCAAGCCCTCCTGGGCCCCGTAGAAGAGCTTTGGGTACGAGAAGTCCACCCAGTTGGGCCCGAAGGTCGGGAGGTCCGGGAGTTGTGCGGCCCCGACCCTTGGGAGCACCAGCAGCGTCAGGACCAAGAGTGTCAGTCGGCTCACGTGCGGCTCTCGAAAAGGTGCGCGCGGTCTTGGAGCGACGCGGACTCACCGTCGAAGACGGCATACGGCCCCGGATACATGGAGGCTGCCCCGAACTCCCCGTTCTTGTTGACGGCGTAGAAGCTGAGGTTGAACCGAGGACGGCCCTGTTCGTTCAACAGCCGAGGCTCCGTCGTCGCCACAACGCGCTTGAGGGTCTCCCGAGCGGCGTCCGTCGGCTTGAGCCCGCGACGCATGAACTCGACGGTCAAGAAGGCGCCACACACTTTGATGTTTGCCTCGCCGCGCCCAGTCGAGCCGGCAGCGCCGACGTCGTTGTCGGTGTACTGCCCGGCCCCGATGAGTGGCGAGTCTCCGACTCGACCGGGGATCTTCCATGCGAGCCCGCTCGTAGTGGTGACCGACGAGACATCGCCCTGACGGTTCACCACGTTGCAGTTGATCGTGCCGGTGGGCCGCGCCACGAGGGTTTCATCCTCCGAAACGTCGAGCCAGTCGTCGTTGGGTCCCCTGTTGGCGCGCCATCGCAGCCAGATCTCCCGCGCCTTCTCCGTGAGGAGATTCTCCTCATGAAAGCCGTAGGACAGCGCGAAGCGCTTGGCGCCTTCACCGACTAGCAAGATATGGTCGGTGTAGAGCAGCACGTATTTCGCGACGGCGCTCGGGGTCTTGATGCCCTCCAGGGCCGCCACGGCGCCTGCGCGTCTGGAAGGGCCGTGCATGCATGAGGCATCGAGTTGAACGACACCGTGCTCGTTGGGAAGACCGCCATAGCCGACCGAGGTGTCGTCGGGGTCCAACTCCTGGATCCTGACCCCCTCGATGGCAGCATCGAGCGTGTCGATTCCCCGGTTCAGTAGCTGTCCGGTCTTGGCTACGGCGCGAAGGCCGTTGCCAGATGCGACGGCGACGTTGCGGGCGCGGGGCCGCACCTGAGCGTGGGGTGCCGGGAAGGCCGAGGCCAACATGGCTCCTGCGGCGACACCCGACGTTTCTTTGAGGAAGTCTCGTCGGCGGAGGGTAGTCACGGGATGCGCTCCTTCTAGGGTGCTACGCCGAATTAACGAGTGCCGTGGACGTCGTGTCAACTTGATTCGGTTGGAAGGGGGCCGTACGTTCCGACGCTGACCCTCGGCGGAGCGGCGCCGGCTGAGCCTCGCTGGGACGTGGTCACAGTCGACACGGTGCGTAGATGAAACGGCCCGTTCTCTCTGTGGTGCTACCGGTTCACAATGAACGGGAAAACCTGCCTCCCCTACTGGCGGAGATCGTGAGGGCGCTGGGGGATCGGGCGTACGAGATAATCGCGGTCGATGATGGGTCAGACGACGGCTCCCTCGACGTCCTCCGGCGGCTCCGTCCTCAATTCCCAAATCTGCGGGTCGTCGCGTTTCGGACGCAGTCCGGTCAGAGTGCGGCATTGCTCGCCGGTTGCGAGATCGCGCAGGGAGACGTGGTGGTGACCGTGGATGCCGATGGGCAGAACGATCCGTCCGAGATTCCGAAACTCGTCGAGCGGCTCGCGTCGGAGCCCGGTGTCGCAGCAGCGATTGGCTTTCGAGTGCAGCGCGCCGACTCGCGGTGGAAACGCTTCCAGAGCAGATTCGCCAACGCCATGCGCAACTGGATCACGGAAGACCACGTGCGAGACACCGGGTGTGGTCTCAAGGCGGTGCGTCGAAATGTCATCGAAGGGTTGCCGCGATTCGATGGAATGCACCGCTTCCTCCCAACTCTCATTCGCCTCCGGGGGGGGTGCGTGATCGAGGTGCCTGTTGCCCATCGTCCACGGGCCCATGGGTGGAGCAAGTACGGTATGTGGGGTCGGGCGGTGCGGGGGCTCCACGATGCTTTGGCTGTGCGGTGGATGCGGCGGCGCGTGCTCCACTATGTCGTCGAGGAGGATACTGACTGACATGAGCCGCCGGAAGCGTCTGGATCCGCCCATCTTCAATCTCCCCGTCGAGAAGATGCGGCACGGCTATTACACCGATAAGTACTTCGTCCGGACCCGAGAGGTGCTACTCGCTGAGGACCACCATCCGACGGTCCTCATGCAGGTGTTCTGCAAGTCACACGCGTACCTTGGCGGGATCGACGAAGCGATCGCTATCCTCAAGCTCTGTTCTTCTTCGTGGGATGACCTGACGGTTCATGCGCTGTATGATGGGGATGAGATCGAGCCGTGGGAAACGGTGATGACGATCGAAGGTCCCTATGACGCCTTTGCGCATCTGGAGACCCTCTATCTCGGTGTGCTGGCTCGTCGCACCCGAGTCGGCACCAACACGCGCTTGGTGGTCGAGGCGGCGCGACCCAAAGAGGTCATGTTCTTCCCGGCCCGGCACGATCACTGGCTCGTCCAAACCGGTGACGGGTACGCCGCGCACATCGCCGGCGCTATCGGGGTCTCCACTGATGCCCAGGCCTCCTGGTGGGGTAGCGAAGGTGTCGGCACCGTGCCCCATGGGCTCATTGCGGCGTACGGAGGCGACACCGTGCTAGCGACCAAGAAGTTTGCCGAGCACATGCCAGAACATGTCCGGCTTGTGAGCCTCGTGGATTACGAGAATGACTGCGTGGGTACGTCCGTGGCGGTCGCAAGAGGGCTCGGCCGGCGCCTGTACGGCGTTCGAGTGGACACCTCACGCACCATGGTGGACGAATCCGTTATTCCGCAGATGGGCTCGTTCGACCCCACCGGCGTCAACCCCCGGCTCGTGTGGAATGTCCGAAACGCCCTCGACGCGGAGCGCTTTCAGCATGTGAAGATCGTCGCGTCAGGGGGCTTCACGGCGGAAAAGATCGACCACTTCGAGAAGCTCGGGGTCCCTGTGGATGCCTACGGCGTTGGTTCCTCGCTGTTCAGAGGCCACGGACGGTACGACTTCACCGCCGACGTGGTGTCGTTAGGGGGCAAGCCGTGTGCGAAGGTGGGCAGGGAGTACAGGCCAAACGTCCGGCTGGAGGTGGTGCAGTGAGGGCGGCGAGACGTACTCCTTGCTGCCGTCGGGTTAGTTTCACAGGGGGGGTCGACTAGCCCTCGAAGTCATTGTTTGGGGGTTGTGGACATGGCAGGTCTCATCTTCTGGGACGTTGACACGCAGAACGATTTCATGCACGCCGACGGGAAGCTCTACGTTCCCAAGGCGGAAGAGATCATTCCGAGGCTCGAGGCACTCAACGAATACGCGCACACCCACGGGATCCGGATTATCGCCAGTGCGGACGGTCATGTCTTGGAGCACGAAGAGATCTCAGATGACCCAGACTTCGACCGCACCTATCCTCCACACTGTATGCGCGGAACGTCAGGTCAACGAAAGATCCCCGAGACCGCGCTGCTCGATGCATTGGTGATCGACCCCGTGCCACAGGATCCCGAAATCCTGGAAAAGCAGATCGCGACGCATGACGGTGACATCCTCTTCCACAAGCACTGGTTTGACGTCTTTACGAATCCCAACGTGGAGCCCGTGCTGGCGGTACTCGATCCAGACGAGATCGTCCTGTACGGCGTTGCGCTGGACGTATGCAATCGATACGCTATCGAGGGACTGTTGACCCGTCGCCCGAACACCCGACTTTTCCTGGTGACGGACGCCACCAAGCCGATCGATGCCAATAGGGCCACCGATCTCGTGGCGGGTTGGGCGCGCCGAGGTGTGAGATTGGTTACAGCTGAAGAGGCACTCCGATTCGGTCAGCGCACACGAGCAACCGAGGAGAGCACCCCAAGGTGAACGCGTCCGGGTTCGGGCGCTTCTTTCTCCCTGGACCCACCGAGGTTCATCCGGAGATCCTTCACGCGATGAACCGGCCGATGATCCCCCACCGCGGCGGCCGGATGGTGGAATTGCTTTCGGGGATCGAAGGCCCACTCCAACGGCTCTTCCGAACGAAGCGCCGTGTCCTCATCGGCACTTGTGCTGCCACGGGGTTCATGGAGATGGCGGTGCGATGCGGCGTACGCAATCGCGCCCTCTCACTGGTCGGCGGCGCGTTCGGGGCACGGTTTGCCGCCATCGTGGCGGCCACCGGCCGAGACGTCATCCGCCTGTCCGTGCCACTGGGGGAGGTTGTGGAACCCGCCATGCTCAGGGATGCCTTGAAGCGATCGGACGTCGACGCCGTGACAATAGTCCACTCCGAAACGTCCACGGGGGCGTTGGCGCCGCTACGCGAGCTGGCCCAGGTCGTCCATGAATTCCCTGGCATCGTCTTGCTCGTCGATGCCGTGACGTCCATCGGCGGCTCGCCGGTGGAACCGGACGAGTGGGAGTTGGATTTCGTTTTCACCGGGTCGCAAAAAGCGCTTGCCCTCCCACCGGGACTGGCATTGGGTGTGGCCTCGGACCGGATGCTCGAACGGGCCCGAAAGATGCCGGAACGGGGCATGTACTTCGACCTCGTTGGGTTCGACAAGGCTGCTGCAGACTCGCAACCCACCAACACCCCCGCTATCTCGCTGATGTACGCTTTGGAGACCCAGCTCGTTCGGATCGAGCGAGAGGGTGGCATCGAGGCGCGGTGGCGGCGCCACCAGCGGATGCGGGAGATCGTCGAACAGTGGGTCGATGGACCGGGTGGCCGTTTCGGCTTCAACTTCCTTCCCAGAGCAGGCCGCCGCTCGTGGACCCTGTCATGTCTGCGGGTACCGGAGGGCAGAAACGGACGGGAGATTGCCCACGCAATGGCGAACGCTGGGTGGACGATAGGGTCGGGGTATGGGGAGTTGAAGGAACGCACGATCCGCATCGGCCACATGGGAGATCACTCGCCCGGCTCTGTTGAGGAATTGCTTGCGCAAGTGGAGAAGATCGTCCGATGAAGCACGTCGTGGTAGTGGCGGACCGCATTCACGAGAAAGGTTTCTCCCTGTTGCGGGAAGTCCCAGAACTGGAACTCGTTTCGACAGTTGAGTGTCCCGAGCGTTTGCCGGCGGAGCTCGAGCGGGCCCACGCCCTGGTGGTGCGTTCCGCGACCCGGGTGACCGAGGAGATCATCGCTGGCGCGCCGAATCTCGAGGTCATCGGTCGAGCCGGCATCGGTGTCGACAACATCGACGTGTTTGCCGCGACGCAACGCGGCATCGCCGTCCTGAATGCGCCTAGTGCCAATACGGTGAGTGCCGCTGAGCACACCGTGGGGCTCCTCTTGGCTCTCGTCCGGTGCATTCCGTGGGCGGTCGAGTCCATGCGAAAAGGTGGATGGGATCGGAAGCGATTCGCGGGCATGGAGCTTCGAGGCAAGACCCTTGGGGCCGTCGGGCTCGGCCGTGTCGGCACCGCGGTGGCCCAGCTGGCTAGGGCCTTCGGAATGGCGGTGGTGGCTCACGACCCCTACCTCCCCCACGAGCGTGCCCAGGCATTGGGCGTCGAACTCCTGCCGCTCGACGACCTGCTGGGTCGCGCCGACGTCGTGACGCTGCACATGCCGTTGACAGATGAGACGCGCTACGTACTCAACGCTGAACGATTGGCGCTCCTGAAACCTGGAGCAATCATCGTGAACGCCGCCCGCGGGGGGCTGGTGGACACCGACGCGCTCCTGAAGGCGCTGGACGCCGGGCACTTGGCCGGCGCCGCTTTGGACGTGTTCGAGCACGAGCCGCTCTCCAAGGACTCACCACTCCGCCAATCCGAACGAGTGATTCTCACTCCGCACCTTGCCGCATCCACGGCCGAAGCACAGGCGAGGGTTGCCAGCGAGATTTGCGCCGCGGTGCGGGACGCCCTCCTAACGGGTGCCGTTGGTGGTGCCGTCAACGTGCCCGGCGTCTCGCGGGAAGCGCTCTTGCGCCTGCGAGGTGCTCTGGATCTCAGCCGGCGGCTCGGTCGTCTTGCAGCGGCGATGGACAGGGGGGCGGTTGTTCGCGTCGAAGTTGCCTACGGTGGTACCGACGAGGCGGCGCCTCGTGCCACGATGTTGGCTGCCGTCGAAGGCGTCTTGAGCGCCATGGGGGTCGGGCCGGTGAGTATCGTGAATGCCGTCGTGCTTGCCGAGCAGCGCGGAATGGTTGTGGAACGGCGAGTCGGTAACCCCGTCTCGGGATTTGAGACGACGATCGGCGTCACGCTCGAGACGTCGGATCGCACGGTAACGGTTGTGGGAGCGGTCATTAGTGAGCGACTGGGTCGGATCATTCGCATCAACGATTTCACGGTCGACATTCCCGCAGAACGGCACGTCGTGGTATTGCGGAACCGAGATGTCCCGGGAGTGATCGGGCACGTAGGGACGGCTCTGGGGGAGGCACACATCAACATCGCCTCATATCACCAGTCTCGGCTGGAGCAGCCCGGCAGCGAAGCGCTCGCGGCCATTGTCGTGGACGAGCCTCCGGCACCCGCCGTGTTACGGCGTCTCGAGAGCTTACCAGACGTGCTGGAGGTGCGGTTCGCGAATCTCGATGAGGGAGGTTAATCCGCCGTGCTGCTGACGGCGTGGGTAGCATCTGCCGTCTCGGTGAGAACCCGAAATGAGCTCACCGCCACGGTGAGCCGTTCCGCCGATTCCGCCAGCTGTGACGCCGAGCTGGCAATCTCCTGAGTAGATGCGCTCTGTTCCTGGGCGGAGGCGGCGATCTCCTCCGCCGCCGCCACGACGCCCTCCGTTCCCTGGGAGAGTGCATCGAGGCGTTGAGTGATCTCCTCCACGAGACGGCGAACCTCCGTCGCCGCGGTTGAAATTTCATTTGTCCACCCGCTCATCCCTTCTGCAGCCTGCGCGACCTCCACCAGTCCTCCCGCTGCCGATTCGGCAATCTCGCGCACCGCGGTGCTCGATTCGACGAGTCGCGTCAGGCGATCCTGCGTAGCCTGGAGGGTCGTGAGTACGGTGCGAACGGTCTCGGAGGTCGCGGCGGCGGCCCGCGACGCCTGTGTCGCAAGCTTCCGCACTTCATCGGCGACGACCGCGAAGCCGCGACTCTCACCCCCGCCGGCTCGGGATGCCTCGATGGCGGCGTTCAATGCGAGCATGTTGGTCTGCACGCCGATCTCTCGGGCTTGCTTGACGAAGTTCTGAATCTCCTCGGACATGTTGGCGAGGGCTTGTGCATCCGCGGCCCCTCGCTCGAGATCGTTGGCGAGGCGAGCCAGGTGTTCGCCGCCTGCGATCAAACGCTCGCGATGCTGCGACGCCAGCTCAGAGAGCGCTGAGCTTCGAGTGGCCGCCTCGCCCGCCCCCTCCGCTAAGGTGGTCGCGATGCCGAGAATCCGGCTCGCATCCTCGGCAGCCGCGCGTACCGTCTCCGCCTCGTGAGTCGCCTGCTGGGTGAGACTCTGACAGGTGTTGGCCATTTCCTGCGTGGAGGCCGACATCTGTTGTGTGCTGGCCGAGATCTCTTGCGCCATGGCGGCGGAGTCCTCCGACGCGGACCGGATTTGGCCGACCAGACCGCGTAGAGCGCCGACCATCGAGTCGACCGAGGAGAGGAGAAGCTCCACTTCCTCCGATCCAGCTCGGTGTTGCGTCACGCGCACCGACAAATCGCCGTTGGCAACGCGACTGGCGATGTCGCCGGCCATCCGAACTGGCCGGGTGACGCGGCGGTTGAGCCATGAGGAAAGCCACAACATGACGACGAGGATCAACGCGAGCAGCGCTCCGGAGGCGAGGATTACGGTTCTGCGGACCGCGAGGGCGATCGGCGAAGCCGTTGCCGGTTCCCTCGTAACTACCCACCATCGTCCACCGTTCGCCGGAGTCGAAGCGACGAGTTCCGCTGGCTCCCCCGGGAGCCGAAGTGTGGTAACGGCGGTCTGCTCCCCCAGCGGGATGGCCGGGCCGCCCGGCAACGGTCGCAACGGCAGGCCAACCTCCGAGGCCGCAACGATCCGACCCGCTGAGTCCACGACTTGCACGGTAATGACGGACGTGTCCGCCGGAATGGCGAGCACCCGGGAGAGCCGCGAGAGATCCAGCACAGCCTTCAGGATGCCCACGGGATCGCCGCTGACCGGATCCTCGATGCGGGCAGCAAGTCCAACGGCCTCAGTCCCGGCCGACTCGTCATACTCGGCCGCTTCTTGATCGCTGCCCGATGCGAGTGCTCGCTGCCACCACGCCTCATCAGACTGCACGAAGTCAGACGTGGGGTTGCTCGCCGCGGCGATCAGTCCGTGACGATCTGTGAAGAAGAGCTCTGCGAAGTCCGAATCATCCCGCACCCGCTCCAGGAAGCGATTGACGCGTTCGTCGGACCCGAGCACTCGGCCGTTCTCGTACTGGGCTTCGAGTTCGGCGGTTGGTGTACGATCCAGCCCCATGACTTGCGCCTGATTACCAGCCGCCCGCGCGTGATCGACAACCGTCGGTGTCGTGGCGAGGAGCGCGACCGACGCTTGTCGTTCTCGCAGAAAGAGGTCGACCGATGCTGCGGCCCGCCGCGCCGCAGTGGCGATCGCGCGGTTGGTTGTGCGCTCGAACTCCTGCGAAGCGATGCGATTGGCAACGAACGCCGCGGCGGTGACGGTTAGGATTGCCACAGGCGCCCCGACAAAGAGGGTCCTTCGGCGGAGATCGACAGATCGTGAGGCCATAGCGATGGGCTAAGCTATGGAAGGCTTCCGAGGGGGGCAAGCCATGCTAGATTACGCCCGTATGAACGACTCGAAAACCGACACCGCGACGTACGAGCCACAGGCCGTAGAGGCGAAGTGGCAGCGCCGGTGGCAAGAGCGGAAGACGAACACCGTCGATCTGCAGAAGGCGGACCGCCCCTTCTACCAGCTGATGATGTTCCCCTACCCCTCAGCCGAGGGGCTCCATGTCGGCAACGTCTTCGCCTTCGTCGGGAACGACATCCACGGGCGATTCCAACGACTGCGCGGTTGGAACGTGTTCGAGCCCATCGGCTTCGATGCGTTCGGCATTCACTCGGAGAACTATGCCCTCAGGGTCAACGCCCACCCCGCGACGCTCATCCCGAGCAACATTGCCCGTTTTCGCGAGCAGTTGCAGCAGCTCGGGCTGATGCTCAACTGGGAGCACGAGGTCTCGACGACGGACCCCGCGTACTACAAATGGACACAGTGGATCTTCGTGAGGCTCTTCGAGGCTGGGCTCGCCGAGAAGAAACGCGCACCGGTGAACTGGTGCCCGGAGTGCAAGACTGTTCTCGCCAATGAGCAGGTGATCGACGGATACTGCGAGCGCCATCCCGATACCCGAGTTCACCAGCGATCCCTGGAGCAATGGTTCTTCAAGATCACCAAGTATGCACCCCGACTCCTCGATAACTTGGAATGGATCGACTGGTCGGAGTCGACACGCGCCATGCAGCGAAACTGGGTCGGCCGGTCGGAGGGAGCGGAGCTGGTCTTTGTCACCCCCACGGATGAGCCGATCCGGGTCTTCACTACGCGTCCCGACACGGTGTTCGGGGCGACCTATATCGTGTTGGCCCCCGAGCATCCCCTCGTCCACAGGCTCACGACGCAAGAGCAGAAGTCGGCGGTCCGCGAGTATCGGCAGGCGGCCGCTGCGAAAGACATGGTGAGCCGCAAGGTCGATACGAAAGAAAAAACCGGTGTGTTCACGGGGTCCTACGCGCGCAATCCTGCCACGGGGGACTCGATCCCCATCTGGGTGGCGGACTATGTGCTGATGGAATACGGGACCGGTGCCATCATGGCCGTGCCCGCGCACGACGAGCGGGACTACAACTTCGCGCAGCAATTCCGACTTCCCATCACGCCGGTTGTCGAGCCTGCCGGCGATGCTGGCCTGCCGTATACCGGATGGGACGGTGTCATGATGAACTCGGGAGAGTTCAACGGACTACCGTGTCGTGATGCCGTGCCCGCGATCACCCGGTGGCTCGAGAAGCGCGCACTCGGAAAACTCGAGACTCAGTATCGGATCCACGACTGGTGCATCTCGCGACAGCGCTACTGGGGACCACCCATCCCAATCGTCTACTGTGATGCGTGCGGCACGGTTCCTGTGCCGGTGGAGGATCTTCCCGTCGAGCTCCCGTATGTCGAGGACTTTCGACCGGACGAATCCGGCGTTTCCCCCCTAGCCCGACACGAACACTGGTATCGGGTGCCGTGTCCTAGATGCGGCGGCGACGGCCGGCGAGAGACGGACGTGTCCGACACGTTTCTCGACTCGTCGTGGTACTTCCTACGGTACCCGTCCACCGAGTTCGACGATAGACCGTTCGATCCGGAACTGACCAGGAAGTGGCTGCCCGTGACTTCCTACATCGGCGGCAACGAGCACGCGGTGCTGCACCTGCTATACGCCCGGTTCATCACGATGGCGCTCCACGATCTCGGACACTTCGAGTTCGAGGAGCCATTCCACCAGTTTCGCGCCCATGGGACCATCGTGCGAGAGGGCCGGAAGATGTCCAAATCCCGTGGGAATGTGGTGATCCCCGACCGCTACATCGCCGAGTGGGGAGCGGACACCTTCCGTCTCTACCTCATGTTCCTGGGCCCCTACCAGGAAGGAGGTGATTTCCGGGACGAGGGGATCGTTGGTGTCCGCCGATTCCTGGAGAAAGTGTGGGGATTCACGATGCACACGGACGCGAAGCCGCAAGCCGCGGTGGCCCCGGAAGCCATTCGGAAGCTGCACCAAACGATCAGGAAGGTGACGGCGGACATCGAAGAGCTCCGCTACAATACCGCGATCGCGGCCATGATGGAGTACGTGAAGGTGCTGCGCGAAACAGTGAGCGCCGGTGAGGACAGTGCCGAGCCGGTGCTTCCCAAAGGACTTCTGGAACCGCTCGTCACCATCCTGGCGCCGTTTGCTCCTCATTTCGCCGAGGAGTGCTGGGAGCGCCTGGGTCGCGCGGGAAGTGTATTCGACGGTGGCTGGCCTACCTACGACAAGGCGCTGATACAGGAAGAAGCAATCGAGCTAGTCGTGCAGGTGAACGGCAAGGTGAGGGCTCGGCTCGAGGTGGTACCGGGCACAGCTGAAGAGGATGCCGTTGACAGAGCACTCGCCGATGACGCGGTTCAGCGGGCAGTGGCCGGGCGACCGGTCAAGAAGGCGGTGTACGTCCGAGATCGGTTGGTGAATCTCGTGGTCTAGCCGGCAGGCGCTCCGCCGGTCAGTGGGGGATAGACCCGCTCTGGGCTATCCTCCGCCACACGCCGCTCTTTCCGCTCAGAACAACCACCTCGCGGCAACATCCCCCGCCACGTACCCCACCACCGCCACCCCCAATCCCACCACGAACATGTCCAAGCCACTGCGGATCACGCCCCGGCCAGTGAACACGCTTCGCGCGGCACCGACTCCGAAGTGAGAGAGCATGGAGATCGCGAATGCCAGCGTCATGGCCGTGAATCCCTGGAAAAAGAGGAACGGGGCTACCGGGATAGCTGCGCCCACGCCAGTAGCCACGCCGGTGATCCAGCCCTCCCGGAGCGGCGTCGTGTGGGCCTCACCAATTCCGAGCTCTTCCCGCACTTTCTCGTCCAGCGCGCGCTTCGGATCCCGCATGATGTCACTCGCCATCTGTCGCGCTCGCTCAGGGTCGATCCCCTTAGCCTCATAGAGGAGCGCGAGCTCCTCCTCTTCCACTTCGGGCATGAGCGCCAGCTCGTCGCGCTCCATGGCGATCTCGTGGGCGTACACTTCGCGCTCACTTTTCGCAGCCAGGTACCCGGATGAGCCCATGGACAACGCGTCGGCGATCATGCCGGCAAGTCCGGAGACGAGCACGATGCGCGAATCAACCGCGGCGCCAATCACCCCAGCCACGAGGCCGAAGTTGGCTGTCAAGCCGTCGTTGAAACCGTACACCACGTTCCGAAGGAATCCGCCTGACGCGGCGTGGTGCCACGGCTCGCCTTTGGCGCCCGCCATCGAGCCCAGGGTTTCCGCGTGCTGGGCCGACTCCGTGGCCAGGGTGAGCGCGGTGTCACGTGTGGCGCCGGGCACGCTCTCCCGATACAACTCGAGATAGCTCTTGACTTCACGCCCCTCCTCTCGAAGGAGAATCGGCAGGAGGAGCGAAGGTCCAACCCACCGAGCAAGGTGTGCCATCGCGCGGGCTCGGAACGACGGGCGAGGGACATTCATTACCCGACCCTGCTCGGCGAGGAGCTTCCGCCAGAGCGCGACGTGTCGGTCCTCCACCTGAGCCAGCTGAGAATAGAGGCGCTGCTTCTTCGGGTTTGTTTCGGCCTGCATGAGTGCCCGATACAGAAATGCGGCATCCGCCTCGTCCTGGAGGTGGTGAAGCCATCGGGCGATGGCCTCTGCAGTAGGTTTGGACGTGACCGCCATAGCCCAATCTTAAGCTGGGTATGTGGAGAATGTGAAAGGGGGTGGGCCGCCACGGACGGCTGGCAGCCCCACAATGGCGGCGGGCCGCACGGCGGAGGGTGCGACGGGGGGGGAGGGGCGTGCATCTATCTAAACGGATGACGGGAATGACCCTGGTTGCGCTCGACGAAGTGGCCATTCAGCGCGCGAAGGCAGGTGATCTCGCGGCGCTCGAGCACGTCTACCGTGCGTACGAGGGTACCGTCTATACGATCGCACGCCGAATGTGCCGAACAGAAGAAGATGCCGAGGACGTGCTTCAGGAGACGTTTCTCGAGGTATGTAACAGCATGCGGCGTTTTCGTGGCATAGCGCCCCGGAGTCTCACGGCGTGGATCAAACGTATCGTCGCCAGCAAGGCGCTCATGAGAATCCGCGCCGACAAGTACCGCGAGACGGATGACCTCGATGAAGAGGGAGGGTCAGTAGGTCGAGCAGATGCGGACGTCGCCCTGCAGATGGACTTGGACGAGGCGCTGTCCCGGTTGTCGAACACCGCCCGAGCGGTGGTTTGGCTGCACGACGTGGAAGGATATACGCATGAAGAGATTGCCGAGCTCATGGGAAAGACCGTGAGTTTTTCCAAGTCGCAGCTGTCCCGCGCGCACGCGCGGTTGCGGAGCATGCTCGGCAAGGAGGCGCAATGCTGAGACATTGCACGATGGCGGAATTGCTGGAGGCCCAACACGGGATGGGATCGACCGCAGTCCGCAACCACCTCGAGGAGTGTGAGGCCTGCCGGGTCGAATTGGACCGGCTGCATCAACGGGTCGCGTCTCTCAAGGCGCTGCCCAGCCTCCACGCGCCGCGAGATCGATGGCCTGTCGTTCGGGAGGCGGTGGTGGCCGGCCGGCGCAGGCAATGGAATCGGCGCGTCATGCTTGCCGGTCTCGCGGCTGCAGCCGTGTTGACGCTTGCGGTGGGTGTGCCACGAATCATCCAGCACGAGCCCACCGCAGTCGAGGGAACGGCGTCCGTCACGTATCTGGGCGATATCGAGTCGCTGGTTGGGGAGTCGCACCGCCTAGAGGAAGTGTTGTCTGTAGTCGACCGCAACGGGCGTGTCGTCGACGGTCTCACGGCCAGCGCTATCGCAGACCTGGAAGACCGGATTGCGCTGATCGACGTCGGCATCGAACGCGCAACAGCGATGCGGGCGTCGTCTCCCCAGGTCGCAGCGCTCTGGCGGCAGCGAATCGCGTTGATGGATGTGCTCGTCAATGTGCACGTCGGTCGAGTGACCTACGAGGGATTCTGAGAAGCGCCGGCAGCCTTCGTGCCTGCACGGAGTCCCTGCGGAAGACTGCACTGCGATGCGAATGCTGTCGGCCGCTCATGGAACGGAGGAGATGGAAGAGATATGAAACCGCGATATTTGATTCCCGCGCTGCTGTCCCTTGGCATTGCAGCCCCAACGGTCGCAGTAACCCAGGAGCGCGACGCCGAACGGCAGCAGCGGGTCACGGAAGCAGAGGAGCGGCTCCAGGAGGCTAGGCGCGCTCTAGAGGAGGCGATCCGTCAGCTCCGCCTACAGGAAGACGACGCGCGGAGCAGCCTCGATCGCGCCATCCGGGAGTTGCGCCGGGCGGAGCGCGAGCTGACCCGAGGGCAATTCGAGACTCGCATCCGCGACTTCGTGGTGTTTCCCGACCAGGCAAACCGCGGGCTGGTTAGAGTGTTCGGCGATGACCGCGCGCGCATGGGAGTGATTCTCGGCGGCGAAGACGATCCAGCGATCGACTCTATCGGCGCACGGCTGACGGCCGTCACGCCCGGCGGCCCGGCCGAAGAAGCAGGCCTCAGGGTGGGGGACATCGTCATGCGAGTGAACGGCGAATCCGTCGCGCGGACCTTGCGCAGGGGAGAGCGCCCCGGAGAGAAGCTGGCCCGGATCGTGAGGCAGCACGAGGAGGGTGATACGCTCGAGATCGACTACCGCCGGGAAAACGAGAACAACAACGTGAAGGTCGTGTTGCAGCGGCTCGACCCCGGTGCGTATTCCTTCGCGTGGTCGAGCGATTCGAGCCGTATCTGGCTCGACGCCGATCGCCTGCCGCGCTTGGACCTCGGTGAAGTCGAGGTGTTCCCGCGCGTGGATGTCGGTCCACTCCGAATCCGCATGCCACTTCGTTGGCTCGACATGGAGCTGGTGACGCTGAATGAAGAGCTGGGCGGGTACTTCGGGACCACAGAAGGGCTGCTGGTTGTCCGTGCTCCCAGCGAATCGTCTCTCAATTTGAGGAGTGGGGACGTGATTCTCGGAATTGACGGGCGCCGGCCCACCGGCCCTTCGCACGCCCTCAGGATCATGCGGTCATACGAGGCTGGCGAGTCGATGCAAATCGAGATCATGCGGAATCAGCGAAAGACAACGGTCACGGCGACGGTACCGGAGAGGGAATAGAACCGACGGCCGGTGAAGTCGTGCGTGAAAAAGAGAGAAAGGGGGGCGTCACCGCGCCCCCCTTGCGGTGAGGTGAGCCAGCAGCCGGCTTGACGGCTGCGCCAATCAACCTCACGCTTGGGTAGTCGTCGGTCCGACCGACCTGGTAACGGGATCAACTCCGCGGAGACATGAATGCCAGAAGAAGCCTGGACGCTGTGGCCCTGGATGCATCTCGCCGGGCGAATCTGCTTTTCACTCTTCTTCATCGTGTTCGGCTTGAACCATCTCTTCGGCTCCCGGCAAGTGGTTGGGTACTTTCAGCGCAAGGACGTGCCGGGACCGCGCCCGGTCGCCGTTGCCACGGGCCTCATGCTCCTGGTCGGCGGCTTGCTCGTCCTTACCGGATGGAGTCGATTCATCGGAGCCGGCCTGCTCTTCCTCGTTCTCTTTCCCGGTGCCTTCGCGCTCCATCCGTTTTGGCGAGAAACGGATCCGGCGACGCGCCTGAGTGAACGGGCCCAGTTCTTCATGACACTCGCTCTTGCGGGGGCGGCGCTTCTTGTGGGCTATTATGGACACACCTGGTGGCCGCTGGCGGTGGTGCACTAACGGGGTCCCGGCTCCCCACCTCCGCCCTGGCACGACCCCATCCCCCCGTGCTCTCATGGACGGAGGCCAAGCACGTTCCGGGTTCCCCGCCCGCCCACCTGCCGCCACCTCGAGTCCTGTCGGGGATACCGTCGTTCTGACTTGACAGAATAAGATATATCACACGATATTACTTACGACATATCGACAAGTTGTATCGCCAGTAATATCTTTGAATCGAGGGATCAGGACGCTGGAGGAACGAGCATGACGAACCGTGGCTTCGGTTTCGGCTTCGGGCCTGAGGGCTGGGGGTGGATGTGGGGCACACCGGGAGGTCGGCACCGCCGTCGGGGCCGGCGACAATGGTTCGAGGCGGGTGACATGAAATACGTGATCCTCAAGCTCCTCAGGGAAAAGCCCATGCATGGCTACGAGGTCATGAAGGCTCTGGAGGAACAGACGCACGGCTGCTACAAGCCGTCGCCCGGGACGGTCTATCCCACACTTCAGTGGCTCGAGGACGAGGGGCTCGTACGAGGTGAAGAGGTGGAAGGGAAGAAGGTGTATGCCATCACGGATGAGGGCCGTGCGTTCTTAGAGGAGAACAAGACCACCGTGGAAGACATCTTCGATCGCGTTGAGGAGACCATCGACTCGCTCTTCTGCGACCCGATCCCAGAGGTCACTCGTCTGGTAGGACGCTTGGTCAGCCAGACCTATCGGGCCGCCTGGAAGCTCCGGGAAGACAAGGAGAGGCGTGGCAAGGTGACGGAGGTCCTCGAGCGATCGGTCAAAGAGCTCGAGGAGCTCTTGGCCTGAGACCCGGCTGATCCCACGAGCCCCCGCTAGATCGGCTTCTGCGAAGCGGCCGATCGTCCCTACCTCCGGTAAGGAGTCCGCAGTGGCTGCGGTGAGTGAGGGAGGCGGGCGCGTGGAAAACACGGGGGGCCGGCGGCATCCGTAAGGGTGTCCGCTAGGCCCCTTGTTCTAACGCCGAGATCGGCATGGAAGCGGCGAGCATAGCGGCGAGGAAAGGCCCTGTCGCCAAGCCGGCAGCGCTGCGGTCATGCGGTAGGAGCACTTGGCTGGTGTGGTAGATGCCGAGCTCGCAGATTGTAGCGACCGTTCACGGAGCGAGTTGAAAGATGGTGCAGTCACGACGTGGTGGGTTCATGTCCCGACTCATCTGGTGGGTCGTCCTGTTCGGGGCCGGGTCGGGGGTCGGGTACTACATCCGGGATCGTCAACAGCGCAACGAGGTCCAGGAAGCGGTGGAGCGGGCACGGGACGATGCGGAGCAGGCCGCTCTCAGCGCGATCGAGCGTGCGCGTCGAGCGGGTGGCGATCTCCGTGCAGGTGCCGAGGCTGCAGCCGAGAGCACGAAAGCTGCTTTTCGCGAGCTCCTCGGGGGATCCGAAGAGCCGTAGCCGGACGCTTCATTCGTCGGTCATCTTCAGCCTTCCGGCATCCCTGAGTGCTCTGCGCAGCATGAACTCGATCTGGCCGTTCACGCTGCGCAGTTCGTCGGCCGCCCACTTCTCCAGGGCCGCGAGCACCTTGGGATCGATGCGGATGAGAAAAGCTTTGCGCGCCATACGGGCTTTCTTGGGCTCGTCAGACGAGCGGGTCGGGTGCCCGGTCTCCTGTTAGTAGAGCGTGCCCGCGTTGACAACGGGTTGCGTTCCTCGATCGGCGCATAATACCACCAGCAGGTTACTCACCATCGTCGCCTTCCGCTCATCGTCCAGATCGATGATGCGCTGGTCGGCGAGTTCTCGCAGGGCCATCTCCACCATCCCCACTGCCCCATCGACGATCTTCCGCCGTGCGGCCACGATGGCGCTGGCTTGTTGCCGCTGGAGCATCGCATTCGCGATCTCTGGCGCGTAGGCGAGGTGGCTGATCCGCGCCTCGATGACGTCCACGCCGGCGTTCGCCAGCCGATCCTGAATCTCCTTCTGAAGCCGCTCCGAGATCACTGCGGTGTGGCTGCTGAGCGAAACCTCGCCCTCCTCGTGGGCATCATACGGGTAATTCACCGTGAGCGCTCGCAGCGCTGCCTCGCTCTGGACGTGGACGTACTCGACATAGTCGTCCACCTCGAACAGCGCCTCGGCGGTGTCAACCACCCGCCACACAACCACCGCGGCGATCTCGATGGGATTGCTGTTGCGATCGTTTACCTTGAGTTTCCCGGTCTCGAAATTGCGCACCCGCACTGAGACCTTGCGCTTGGTGTAGAACGGGTTCGCGTAGCGCAACCCCGCGGTTTTCACGGACCCGACGTACTTCCCAAAGAGCTGCAGCACACGCGCCTCGTTGGGGTTCACGATGAAGAAGCCCGCGTACAGAAACGCCAGCAACGTCAGCAGGACAACGCTGAAGATGATCGCCGCCGGGCGCTCCGCCGCGATGGCCTGGATCATCAATAGGGTCACCACGACAGTCCCCACGAGGAGCGCGGTGAGTGCCAGGTAGCCGGACGCGACCTCGCGCTTGATTTCGCGGATCATTGTTACCTCTCCGAAAGCTGATAGTAGTATGATATCATATAGATAGCTTGTTGTTCAAGGGTGCGGGTTTACCGCCACACTCTTCTGATATTGTCATAACCTATTGTCAGGGCTAGCTTTAAGAGTTCTTTGCCCTCCGCAGCCGGTCGAATCGCCATCCGATCAGCGGCGGTATCCAGCACAGGTTGGCGAGGATGGCCTCCAGGGCAGTGAGCAGCTGCGTCGAAGGGCTGAAGCCGAAGAGGCGGGCCGCCAACAGGCCCGCGGGCACGAGCACGATCAAGCCGAGCCCGGCGAGCATCACTGGGTGCCGAAAGTAGGCCGCGAAGCCTGCATGCCACGAGCGCGCGTTACCGCGCAGAAAGAGCAGCCCCGACACGTTGGCTCCGATCTGATCGGACATCCCGTAGAAGAACGGGATGTAGAAACCGGGAACCCCGTACACGTCCACTCCGAGGACACGGCTCACCCCGTCCACCACCCAGGGGACGGCCATGCCCAGTACCTTTCCCCAGCTGTATGCCTCCGCCATCCCGAGTGCCCGGCCCGAAAGGCGACGACGGAGGGCGAACACCCCTTCCAAGAGACTCTCCCCTTCGCCGGCGAGCGAGCGCACGGCCCACTGACCCACGCCGCTTCGCTGCAGACCGATCGAGTCGAGGAAGGCGCCCACCACGACACCCCCGGCGTACCCGGTCAGCGTATACTTCAGCAGCTCGTCGAACCCCTCAGGGGCCTCGGCCTCGAGGGGTTCCCGATCTGCGCCAGGAGGTTCAGTGGTTGACACGCCCGTCCCCGAGCCTCTTCCGTTGACTCTCGAACCCGTGGTACTGCACCCTGACGCCAACGGAATGACGAGCAAGGTGATCCGGCCGCTACTGCCACGTTCTCATCACCCCATGATAGGGGTGTCGACGGTCTGGACAAAGGAGAACGATCGGAGTGGCGATCCCGAGAGCATGGCGCTCATCGTGTATCACCCGGGACTCGGTGAGTTTCCCCAGCGGGTGGTCGAGGGGTTCACCCGAGGTCTCCAAGCGTCCGGATGGTCAGCCGTGATCTGGACGGCGAGCGACAGCACTCCCACCGACTCACTAACTTCGATCTGCTGGTGCTCGGGAGCCCGGTCTATTATTGGGCGCCGTCGCGCCCGGTGCAGGGCTATCTCGAGCGGGTCGGCGATCTCCGGTGACAGAACGTGGCCATCATCCTGACAGGGATGGGTGCGGGACGGCGAGCCACCCGTATCATGGAGCGGTTGGTTCGGGAAGCTCGGGGAGTGTTGGTGGCGTCCCTCACCATCTACACTCACAATCCCAACGATCGGGACAATTACCAGGGCCCGAGCCAGAACCAGGACCTGGCGGTCGTGATGGCTACCCGGGCCGGACGGGAGATTCCTTTGCCCACCAGATGACGACCGCGAGCCTGCTCGTCTCAGTGGTCATCGCTGCTGCCCTCGTCGTATTCCTCGTTGCCTACCTGATGCACCTCGTGGACGAGCGGCCCGGGAAGCGCCGTGGCGCGCGCTCCGGTGTGGGGGCCGCATGGCGATGCGGTCGCGGAATTCTTGCTGGCGCTGCTTGGCTTTACGGCGGTCGTCCTGGACGGCGTGTGTCCGGCGTGGCCCCTCGCCATCATTCTCGTCATGCTCGGGCAGTTCGTCGCGACATTTGGACTACAGCACCCGGTGCATGATCCTATGGGAACGCAGTGTGGGGCGTTTTTATACGCTGCACTCGCCGCCACCCTCCTTTCGCCCGATCCCGTGGTTGCCCATGGAACGCCGCTCGGCAAAGTGGCTGCCACGATCGCCACGGTGGGGAGCCAAACGGTCTTT
>JBDHDH010000024.1:0-70262 GCA_039591615.1 Gemmatimonadota bacterium
GGGTCCGGCCGCGCTCGCGGTCGACACGAGCTGCGGCTAGCTTGAGTATGTGGTTCCACTCATCCTTGCGGCATACATCGAGTCCCGCGCTCCTGGGATCACGCCGCTGCGCGCACCGGTGCCGATCGTTCAGGTCCACCATCAGTCGGCGCAGAGCGTTGCAGAGCGTTTGGCGCGGACGCTCGACCTGCAACCGGCCTTCGCGGCGCAGCTGCGGGAGCCCATCGACGGGACCGGTACCGTAACGCGCTCGGTGGTCCCCTACACCGAGGCGCCCGTCGACACCGAGCCGCTGGGCTGGGCACGATTCGCCTGCGCCCTCTTCTCGCAGATGACATAACCGCCGGTATCGGGCTGCGCGGTACCGGCTATCTCGGTGAAATGATGAAGCGGGCGCTGCGATGCAGCGCCCGCTTCGTGCCGTGTCCAGTCGGGTGCGACGACTCAGTCGTCGAACTCGATCTCGGTGAACCCGTTCTCCATCTCGAACTCGAACTCGACCAACTGGCCGTTGAAGGCCGACAGGTCCGCGACGGTCCCGTCCGTCACGTTTCACTTCCTGTGCGGCTTCGACACAGGCACGGCATGCGGTCATCGAGAGCCAGAAGACGCCGAGGACTATGGGACCCCTAGATAGAGCTCGCCGGTCAGCCGGTCGAGACGCGGCCTTTGATCTTCCAGTGTCCCCGAGACCTCTCTTACCACGACGAGCACGTTCACGGCTTCACCCGTGACCCTGATCTCCATCAACTCCAAAGGGACCCCTCGCCGCTCGGCCGGGTTGCGGCGGGCGAAGTCGCGGACTGCAGCGAGGAAGTCGTCCAGGGAATGCGCTAGCAGCTCCCGTTGGTCTCGGAGGATGCGGAGGGTGTTGGCATCATCGTCGAACGCGAAGACATACGTGCGTCCGTCGATGGGAAACGCCCGGCGCCCAGTCCAGTCACCGCGAAGTGAATAGTCATAGCCGGTGACGCGGGTGGGGCTGTCCTCGTGCTCGGCTCGGTACGTGAACCTCTCCGTGTTCCCGGTCGTCCACCGTTCAACGTATTCCAGCTCGAGGAAGCTCATAATGGCCGCAGCCCGCCGCTCCGCATGGAGTCGGCGCGATCCACGCGTGTTGCCGGTGTCGAGGTCGGGTACCGCACCGTCGAACCACGCGGCGATGGTCGTCGTATCGTGATTCTCCAGCAGGTACCGCAGCACCGCACTGAGCTCCCTTCGATCCTCGAAGGACACCGGATCGGATGCCGGCCGCATCCGGCCCTCGACGACGAGCTCGTTGGCCGCCAGGAGCGTTCGAAGTCGCCCGGTCTGGCTTCGGATCGACACCGCATAGGCGCTCAAGGGACCGGCTGCCGTGAGAAAGGCCAGCACGCCGAGAGAGATCGGGACGATCTTGATGTGGGCTCGGGGGCGCAGGGTGTAGTAAACGGCGATCCCTGCGAGCCACAGGGCGAGCACAACCACGAAATACCGCTTTTCGGTCACCCCGTACTGAGCGATCCGCTTCGAGATCGCCAGCAGGAGCATCACGATAGACGGAAAGAGCGCGACAAAGAACCCGCGGCTGAACGTCACGATCCACCGGTTTTCGGCCTGTTCCCGAATCGGATAGACCAACAAGAACGCGAGGATACCGACCACCGCCACGCTGGAGACCAAATAGCCAATCCACCCGCTGGGCCAGGTGGTCGTGATCAGGATCCGCCCGAGATACAGCGTGAGGATGACCAGGTAGATCGCGACGATGGGCGTCAGGATGTACTGCGCGAAGATTTTGAGGCCGATGGGATAGTCCGTCCGCTCATCGAGCGGCCGCAGCTCGCGGGGGACGCCGCCCAAGAAGAACCAGGTGTTGAAAACGAGGGCGACGAGTAACCACAGGCGCACGTAGGTCTCTTCGCTGATAGAGATGCCCAGCAAGTTGTCGATGGCCAGCAGCGCGATCAGCAGTCCGAAGAACAGTACCGCCGAGAAGATCCCGGCCGTAAGAAACCGCAAGAAGAGAATCCGGTTGTACTGCCAGAATCCGCTTCGTTCGCCTACGCCGAGGAAGGGGAGAAACGCTGCCATCAGATGGAAGCCGACGCTGAACTGGAT
The DNA here is from genome assembly GCA_039591615.1 of Gemmatimonadota bacterium. Classification (GTDB taxonomy): domain Bacteria; phylum Gemmatimonadota; class Gemmatimonadetes; order Gemmatimonadales; family GWC2-71-9; genus JBDHDH01. Next base: position 2,101 of record JBDHDH010000024.1, read on the forward strand.
GTAGCGAATGCCTGGCACCGGCCCCTCCCACCCGGGCCAGGCCAGATAGAACAGCAACAGGGCCACGACACCCAGACCCTGCCACAGGAGCGACGACAGTCCCCGCCGCTCCGCGAACAGGGTGAGGGCGAATAGAAACGGAAGGCCCAGGGCGGCAACCAGGGCGACGCGCGACACCGGATCGGACGCGGCAGAATCCCCGACGGCGATGATGCCTGCGACGGCCGACACCACAGCTGCCGCGAGGACCATGGGAAAGCGCCGGAGGGTACGCAGGGTGTCGGTTCTGAGTTGCTCCAGAGCGCCGGGGGGCATTCCGAGATCTCCCTTCTCGACCCGACTGGGCCGATGTGAAACGGCAGGTAACGCCGCTTTAGACGTCTAGACTGTGCAAAATGTCACACTTCTCGGCCACAGCGCCACTGCCCACCCGCTGTTCCAATTCGCTTCAGGCGCGGGTTCCCGGGCCGAGCCCGGCAACTTGTGACCCATACCACTGCGTCCCGAGTGATCCCACCCTAGCCTCTAGCGTACCGGCGCTGCGGGTCGGCTCCGTGAGCGCCAGCGTCACCAATGCACCAAAGCACCTGTGGGAGGAACTCCATGCGCATCCGGAAGTCGTATCTCGCCGTGCTGGCCCTGTTCGGTGTCGCCGCCTGCGGGGGGGATGACCCCTTGGGGGTGAACTCGGGTGACCAGCTTACGCCTACCGAGATCCAGTCGCTGTTCGATGCCATGTCGGCGGCGTTCGCCTCCGGCGGCGTGAGCCCGAGTGCTCCGGCTACGTCGTCGGGCATCAGTCTAGCCCCCATCCCCGTCGATCAGAACTTCACATTCTCCGCCGCATGCCCGCTGGGCGGAACCATCGGTGTCTCCGGATCTGCGAACGGGGAGATCGACGATCAGACACTCGCCGGTGACCTGTCGATGAGCTTCACCTATCAAATCAACGGGTGCGTGGTGAGCTCGAGCGACATCACCTTTACCGTCAACCACAATCCGGCAATCACGTTTGGTGCGGATTTCGTCTTCACGCAGGATCAGATGAGCATTGACGGAAGCCAGCGTGGTGGGTTCGAATTCGTCTCGAGCGACGGACGGAGCGGAAGCTGCGCAATCGATCTTACGTTCAGCGCGAGCTACAACAGCGGTACGCAGACGTCCACCGCGTCCGCTAGCGGCACCGTGTGCGGCCAGTCCGCCGATCAGCTCACGCCTTTCGATATCGCCGGTTAGAACTGAGCCGGTCGAGGCCAGCTCGCCCCTCCCGGCGAGGAACGAACGGCGGTCGGACCCCTCCAGTCCGGCCGCCGTTCGCTTTGAGGGCTATGCGCGCTCCTGGCTACGTTGAGCCCCCGCTCAACCAGCCACCTGGCGCCGAGGAGCTTCCGGATCCCGATCGCTCGGCGTCACCGAAGAGGCTCACTGCAGTCGCCCGCAGTCTAGGCCGTGAACGAAGCCAGAGACACCATACCCGCGAGGATCATTCCATACCCCACTCCGGCCTCAGCGAGGGTCACCACGACCCAAATCAGTGCGGCCTCACTCCACTGCGAGGAGAACACGACCTTGTAGATGGCAAGGGGAATCAGCGCATAAGCGACCCCGAGCGCCACGAGCGGTGGTGCCTCCAGGAATAGACCGAACAACATGAAACCAGCCAACGTGGTGGGCCCGATGAGGAACTGGGCCACAAATGCCTTCGCGTACGACGGCCTGTGAATGTTGTTGATCTTCTTCGCAGTGAAGCCCGTTACGAACACCGCGATGCAAAAGAGCACGGTGACTGCGAGCCCCACTGCCTGCACGATGGAGCTGGCTCGGGGGCCGTTTTGGGCGGCCTGCACGACGAAGTCGAGGAGGAAGCCACTCATAACATCGCTCCTTGGGTGCGGCTATCGAAAGCCGTCGTGGTGGGGTGGCGAGCGGGAATCCCGATGAATGACGCGGCGGACCAGCAACAGGCACCAGCCGCGAAGAGAGAGTTCAAGTCGTACCTCTCATCCAACCACCCTCCGAATAGGATGGCCCCCAGCACCAGGCACACGCCTGCCGCGACCTCGACCACAACAACAATGAGCCAAATCGCGGCGGCCTGTCGGATTGTCGAGAGGAAGACCCGCCAATAAATGACGACTGGAAACACCGCACCGACCAACAGGAGTGTCGCTGCTGGATGGGGGAAGAGGTAGCTGCTAAACAGCGCCAGCGCTACGACTGCGCTCACGTTCTTGAACACCGTTGCCCAGAGCGCTTCGGTGTAACCGGCGTCGAGGACGTTGAGCTTCTTGGCGGCGTACCCCGTGGAGTAGACACTGATGGGAAAGAGCAAGACGAGGGCGATCCCCAGCAGCAGGGCTTGGCTCACCGAAGGCTTGGTGGCCTGATTCAGCGCGTGCAGGAATGTCGACGGCATCTTCTCTGCCTCTTGGACCGGTCGCCTGTCGCCCGAGTCCGCCAACCATCCGTGGGCCTGGCCATTCTATGTGTGGTGCTTGATGAAAAGCGTGACGACCGTCACCGGTTTTCCAGGCAGGCGCGGATTGTGATGGACGTCACGGACGCTGGGCCGGTGGTACATGAGGGTGCGGCGCCGTCTGCCTGGTCAGCCTTCCGCAACCGCCTGCTACTTCAGTCGGTCTGCGATGACGCCCGGCGAGCTATCCGTCGCTGAGGGGTGGAGATTGGCTCGCGCTTGTTGGCGGGAGGCAGGATCCGCCGTCGGCGGATCATCTGCAGGATACCGCGGAGCACATCTCGGTGACTCACAGGGCCCACCAGTTCTGCGTACGGCGCGCGGGGGACCTCTCGTCGCCGTGCAGGGATCAAGACAGGGCTACCTACACGGGCTCTCGCACCGATGATTCGGGTTCACCACCCTGGCGAAAGGCAGGCGTCGCGTGGGCCGAGTACCCGCTATCGGTCCGCACGACGAATAGTGCCGCGACGCCTTCTCGCTCGGCAAGATCGTAGCCTTCGTCGGGGCCGAGCACGCTGAGCGCCGTGGCCCACGCATCAGCCATCGCGGCGCTCGCGTGGACGACAGTCACGGAAGCGCCAGCGTACGGAATCGGCCGCGCAGTTCGGGGATCGATGATGTGCGCATACCGCACACCATGGTGCTCATAGAAGTTCCGGTAGTCGCCCGATGTGGCTACGGCCTCGTCGATCAAGTCCACCCCCCGATACACAGCCCTCATTGCCGTATCGGGTCTCTCGATCCCCACGCGCCACGGCGTGCCGTCCCGCTTCATTCCGGTGGCCTTGATCTCCCCACCCACTTCCACCAAGAAACTTCCGATACCCAGATCTGCGAGGGCGGAGGACACGCGGTCGACGCCGTACCCTTTTGCGACGGCTGACAAGTCGGCCACCGTCTGGGGGTGGGTCTTGACGAGCGTTCCAGCTTCGCGATCGATCTGCACCTTCTCATACCCCACGCCACTTCTCAGCGTCGAGAGGTGGGTCTCGCTCGGTGCAGCGGCGACGCGGCCAGGTGGTCCAAAGCCCCAGGCGTCGACGAGGGGCGCCACCGTCACGTCAAAGGCACCACCCGAGCGCTCGCTCACCTCCCGGGCGGTGGCAAACACTTCGAGCATGAGAGAGCTCACGATGAACGGGTCAGTGCTCTCGTGTCGGTTGAATCGGGAGAGCTCCGACGTCGTGTCGTACGTGGACATGAGTCCATCGACCTCGCTGAGGCGCTGCTCAATCGTATCCGCGATAGCCTTACGCTGCTTCGCCGTGAGGCGTGCATCGACCTTGACCGCGTAGGTCGTACCCATCGTGACGCCCGCGTACTCGTGGACCGGCGCCCCCGGCTCGGTGAGCACCACCCGCCACACGGTGAGACCCATGAGGATCACGATTCCCACCGGAAGCAGCACCTTCGCCCACGTCGTGACACGCCACATCGGTGATCGAGGTCCGCTAGATGCTGAAGTCATCGAACATGACCTCCTCGCGATCGACGCCTAGCCCGCCTGAATCTAACCTCCGTCGACGCGGGTCAGGTTGGCTGGGTCTTGGGCGAGGACCCGCCGCGACTTGAGCTCTCCTCCTTCGCATATCATTTATAGGGTCGCTGGATGCAGATCCGAGTTCTCGGGAGGAGGTCTCATGGACATGGACGGCATTGGCACCTTCGCGATGTTCATCGCCGCGGGCGGCGTGAGCGTCGGATGCATCATCCTGGCCGGGTTTCGTATGAAGCTCAAAGCACAGCTCGAGCGTGAACGGATTCGCTCGGGCTCGACCGGTGCCGAGGAGGAAATCCGGAGGGAATTGCATGACGCCCTCGCACAGCAGCAGTCGCAGCTGGACGAACTCTACGAGCGGCTCGACTTCACGGAGCGGATGCTGACGAGTGGTGGGCCGTCCGAAGGAGCCTCCTCGTCCGAGAGTGCGCCTCGCTGATAAGCCAATCACTTACCACCGGCACCCCACATTGCCCGTAATGCCTTGATGGACAACGGGTTTTCGGTGACGCCCATCCGCGTGACCCAGCACGTCGTTGTGCCGCGCCCGCACCGTTTCCGAACTTCTCCGAACACTTTCTTTCACGTTTCTGTAACCGGCCGCGACGATCCGGCGTAGGTTGTCGGGAACGGTGCCTCTGACTCCCGCGACCCCGGGGGACCCCAGTGCGGATTCGTCTCAAACGTGACCCTCTGCTCGAGCTGATCGCCCGAAGCAACCGGAGTCAGAACCATTGGGCAATCCGGCTCGGACTGTCTCGAGGACATTGGTCGGACATTGTGAACGGGAAGCACCCGTATCCCTCGGGCCGAACACGGGAGAAGCTGCTGGAGGCGTTCGACGTGGCATTCAGCGAGCTGTTCGAGGTCGAGGCGAGCGCTTCGACCTTGCCGGACCACACTTTCCAGCGGGCCATCGCCGACCAGTATCTGATCGATCGCGAGGTGGGTCAGGGCGGAATGGGAACCGTATACCTTGCACGGGACGTCAAGCTCGGTCGTTCTGTGGCCATCAAGGTGGTCTCCCCCGAGGCGGTGAGCGGAATAGGAGCCGAGGAGTTCCTCAGGGAAGTCGCCCACACGACTCGACTGCAGCATCCCCACATCCTTCCCATCTACGATGCCGGACAAGCAGCCGGAAGCCCGTTCTACGTCATGCCCTATGTCCGAGGGGGCTCCCTGCGGGATCTCCTCCAACGCCGGGGGCCCCTCGCGGCGGACGAAATGCTCGGCATCGCCACCGGCGTGGCCGCTGCGCTGACCCACGCACACGACCACGAGGTGCTGCACTGCGACGTGAAGCCGGGCAACGTTCTTCTCTCCGGCCAGCATGCATACCTCTCCGACTTCGGTATTTCCCGCGCCATCTACACCGAAGCTTTCGGCCTCGCCCGTCGACCCAAGATCGACTCCTCAGCGGGCACGCCGGCGTACGTGAGCCCCGAGCAGGCGAGCGGCGAACGCACGCTGGACGCCCGCTCTGACGTCTACAGCTTCGGCTGCATGGTTTTCGAGATGCTCTCGGGCCGTCCGCCGTTCACGGGCAACACCTCGTTAGCTGTCGTCTCGCAGCGATTCACAGCCGACGTGCCGAACCTCAAGGCGATGGCGCAACATGTGTCGCCGGCCGTGGCCGAAGCGGTGACGAGAGCAATGGCCTTTGATATGAGCCGGCGCACACAGTCGGCAGCGGCGTTTGTCGACGACCTCGAACGGGGTGCAGCCCACACGAAACCCGGGCTTCGTGCGCGCGCCGCCCTCGCTCGCGCTCGGGTGGGTAGTTGGAGTCGCCAACGCCTCGCCACGCTCATCCCCAAACTCAGACCTCCTGGGCTCAACCAGCACAGCGCAGTAGGACCGATGCTCGATTCGTTGAAGCAGGATCTCGCTTATGCACTGCGCACCCTTGGGCGCGCGCCTGGCTTTGCGTTGCTCGTCATCCTCACTCTCGGGTTCGGCATCGCGGCCAACACGACGGTGTTCAGCCTGCTCAACCCCTATCTCCTGCGACCGCTACCGTTTGGGGCGCCGGAGCGACTGGTCCAGATCGGACAGGTCGACCCCGTAACCGGGTGGGATGGTGTGCGTTTCTCACTTCCGCAGTTCTTGGACTGGCGGGAGCGAAGCAGGGCTTTCGAGGACGTGGCCACGTACACGTACACGTCGATGAACGTTACCGGACCGGAGGGGCCGGAACGCGTCCTGGTCAGCACCCTCTCGGGAAACATGTTTTCCGTGCTGGACGCCGAGGCGGCGCTTGGCCGCGTGTTTCGAGAAGGGGAAGATGGTCCGGCGGCGCCACGAGTGGCGGTTCTGAGTCATGGCCTGTGGAACGCCCGGTTCGGCGCAGATCTGCAGATCCTCGGTCGCACCCTCATGATCGACGGAACGGCGTACTCGGTGATCGGGGTAATGCCCAGGGGATTCGTCTTCCCGTTCGGTAGCGTGGATCTCTGGGTGCCGTTCGCTCAAGATCCCCGCGCCGAGGCGCGGGACAGAGACATCCATCTGATTGTCGGTCGGCTGCTGCCCGACTGGACTATCGGTGGGACTCAAGATGAGCTCACGGCCATTCAGCGGGAGTTGGGCACGATCTATCCGGAGGTTGAAGGCAAGTACGTGGGTGTGAGTGTCACGCCGATTCGAGAGGCGCTGAACTTTGCCTGGGACCCGTTGCGGATCACCTTCGCCCTCATGTTGGCCGCCGTCGGTTTCGCTCTGCTCCTTGCCTGCGTGAACGTGGCGAGCCTCTCGCTCGCCCGGGCCACCGCCCGGAGTAACGAGGTAGCGGTGCGTACGGCCCTGGGCGCCGGACGACGGCGCATCGTTCGGCAGTTACTCACTGAAAGCGGACTCCTGGCCGTCGGCGGCGGCATGATTGGAATCGGGGTCGCGTACTGGGCGGCGCGAGCCATAGGGAGCGCCATTCCGGAGGATCTCTACCGCGTCGGCGAGTTCACGGTCGACGGCCGCGTGTTGTTGTTCACGCTGCTGGTGACGGCAATAACGCCAGTCCTGTTCGGTCTCGCTCCGGCGCTCTCAGCGACACGAACCGATCTCAGCGCTGTCCTCAAGGAAGGAGGTGGGCGGGGTTCTCTCGGTCTTCGCTCGATGCGGACACGGCGCATATTGGTCGTATTCGAGATCTCCATGGCCGTAGTACTGGTGGCAGGGACGGGGCTGATGATCCGGAGTTTTCGGGCAGCCCAAAACATGAATCTCGGTTTCGACGTGGACCGGGCGCTCACCGTGGTCGTGACACCACCTGCGTCGGAATACTCTATCGAGCGGCTGGAAGACTACTATCGGAGATCGGAGGAGGCCCTCGCGAATCTGCCCGGGGTGCGGGCGGCAGGAACCGTGATGTGGCTACCCCTGAACCACGAAACGTCGATGCTCCAGTTCGCCCTCCCGGGGCAGGAACCCGCAACCCCAGGTGAGTGGCCCGTGGCGATCCAAAACCTGGCATCGGGTGATTACTTCGCCACGATCGGCATTCCACTGGTGGCGGGACGGACGTTCGATGCGACCGATACGCGGGACGCGCCGCCGGCCGTCATGGTGAGCCGAGCGCTCGCGGAGCGCTACTGGTCCGGCCACAGTCCAGTGGGACGATCGCTACTGATCGGCGATCCCGAGAGCCCAACGTCGGCCACTGTCGTCGGGGTCGTTGGGGACGCTCGCCACGAAGGCTTGGTCGATGAGGTGCGTCCGCAGATCTATCGGCCGCTTACGCAACGGCCAAGCCGGCGACGGTTCTTCGTGCTCGCGACCGACGGCCCTCCAGCTTCCTTGACCGCTTCCGCGCGGCAGGCGCTCCACGGTGTGGACCCCAATCTCCCTGCTTCGGTGCGTCCCCTGCGGGATATCGTGAACGAGAATATGCTCCTGTGGTCGATTCCGTCGGTGTTGCTGGGCGTTCTCGGGGTCGGGGCACTGCTCCTGGCCGCCGTGGGCATCTACGGCGTGATCGGCTATTCGGTCGCGCAGCGCCGTCAGGAGATCGGTATCCGGATGGCCCTGGGCGCGAGCCGAGAGCAAATCCGACATGTCTTCGTGCAGGATGGACTCCGGCTCACCCTGGTGGGCCTCGGCGCCGGCCTCGTACTTGCGGTCGGAGCCGGCCAGCTGATTCGCGGGGTCCTGCTGGGGGTATCACCGTTCGATCCCGTCACCCTAACGGCGGTGCTAGTGGTATTCGCCGTCGTGGCGATTCTGGCGAGCTTCCTTCCCGCCGAACGGGCGAGCCGTGTGGACCCACAACGTGTATTGAGGTACGAGTAGCGCGCAGTTACCGCCGCGCTGCTCCCATCGTCAGCCGATCGTTCCATCACGGGCTAGCGCAGCAGCAGCGGCTGAATCCGTCAGGTATTGATTCGCTCCCCGGCTGCCACCGGCTCACGAGCTCTCCGGACTCAGGAGACCGTGCACCATCATTCGATGGATCTGCCACGTGCCGTCATCCGACCGTTTCCACACCACCACGTACCGACCACGGTATTCGTCTGGTGGCGCCTCGTGGCGACCGCCGACCTCAGTGTATGTCCCGAACTCGTAAACGGTGTCGTCGTGGACCGTGAGCTCCGTGGTGCGATTGGTCACCTTGGTGAGCGTGAACTGCTCGAACATCTCGCTGGCGAATCGCTCAATGGCTCCACGACCACGGAAGGCGGCCATGCCGGGCTCCATCAGGATCGCGTCGTCGGTGAACATCGACGCCAGGGCCGGAGCATCGCCACGCACCAAGATCTCACGGTACTCGCCCCAGCGGAGGGCGATCGTGTCAGCGATTGCCCAGGTGGAAGAACCGTCCACCTCAGCTGTTTCCGTCCGGATGCACCCGAGTACCAACAGGGTCACCGCACCGCCTGCACTCAAGCGCTGAAACGCTCGTCGAGTCACTGCCTCCTAGCGTAACGTCGGACGTACGCTTCCGCCACCACCACCTCGGGACGATCACCGTCGCCTTTTTGCGTAAGCGTGAGGTAGCGCATGAACCAATCGGCGGCGCTTTCGTGCTCTCCCAGCAATTGAGCCGACCATGCCGCGCCAAAGAGGCTCCGTGCGCGGTTGGGCGCTGATTGGAGCACCGCTTCATACTCGGCGCCGGCGTCCTCATATCGCCACATCTCGATCAGGAGATCACCCAGGAGCTCCCGGGTCGGGACCACCGGAGGGGGGAGGGCGGGGTGAAACTCGAGGCTATCCTCCCGATCGGCCGCTTCCGCTGCGAGCAGCAGAGCACTCGTCGTGTCGCCTTGTGCGAATGCCACCCAGGCCGAGATCGCCAACCGCTGCGCCTCGGTGCGTCGGCGCCAAGGACCTCGCGTGTTCGGCATCGATCGCTCGACGGCGAGCAGCTTTTCGAATTCGGCGCGGGTCGTCTCCAGGTCACGGTTGCGCGCCGCCCCGAGCGCTCGCGCGAACCGCGTCACGGCCTGAGCGGAGGGAGATCCTGACGCCTCGGGTTCCGGCAGGGTCGCCGCACCAGCCCAGTCTCGACGCTCCAATGCGTATCGCGCGGGAACAGCGGCGAGCACGTGATGGGCAGGCTCGAGCAGGCGTGCGTCCGGAGCTCTCTCTTGGAGCCGCGCGAGCTCCTTGACCACCTTCCTGGCGTCGTTGTCACGACCTTGCTGGAGATAAGCGTACACGAGGAAGTCGAGCGCATGAACCCGAAGATCGTTTATCTCTTCTGCCTCCTCCGTGCTGTCCACCCCTTCACGAGACACTTCCAGGGAAAAGGTGTTGGCCTCGATCACCTCGTCCCACATTCCCAGCCGTGTATAGATATGTGACGGGATGTGTCGTGCATGGTCGGTCTGCGGTGCCGACCGTGCAAACCGGTGCGCCGCGTCCAGCCCGCGGTGTGCGAGGGCTGGATGATCGTAGATGTGAATGAGATAATGCGCGATGCCCGGATGAGCCGGATGCGATGCAAGGAGGCTGTCGAGCTCCGCACCGATCTCGACGCGGCGCTCGAGCGTTGTATCAGTTGCTATGGCATTCGCGGCAACTGCTCGAGCGTAGAACACCCTCGCCTCGAGATCGTCGGGATACCGCTGTGTCAGCTCACGCATCTTCACTTCATAGGTGAGCGAGCGCGCGCCGTGATCGTGCTGACCGGCGTTCCTGAAATACACCGTGACGGCTTCCAAGTATTCGCGCTCCCGCGGCGTCACAGCCTCCAGATTCGTGGCGCTGCTCAACAACGACCACGCTTCTCGTAGGTTCGCTTCCGGCGGCTCCCCCAAGAAAGGGTTCCCGCGGAGCGCCATGGCGAGCCCCCACTCGGCCATCGCGCACGTGGAATCTCGCACTGCGATCTCCCGAAACTCCTTGTCTGCTTCCTTCCACCTGAATGAGTGGAGGAACGAAGCGCCGCGCTCGAACTGCGCCTGACTCTCCGGCCTGCACGATATCGGAAACTGGACGCGGCCCAATTCCTCTCGCACCTGGACCGATTGGTCTTGTGCTTGGATCGGTCGTGCGAGCCCTGGAAGGATGGCGAGCGACAGCGCGCCAATCAGGCCAAAACGCATGATTCCGGGCGACGGCATAAGGCACCCCCGACTTTGAATGTGAACCCGGCTGTATCGACCGCACGGTGAGCGAGTCACAGGTGGGCGCCACCCTGTAACCATCCGCCAAGAATATGCGTCTTACTCAAACGGACCGTGACGGGGGTCACATGGTTACGACGTGCAGCACGCCACTTCCCCGCATGACTCCGCAGGGGCGGCCGCGGCGAGGTCCCCGATGCGTCGCCGGGGCCCGGCCGGCGGAGCTGGGGCGCGTCTGGAGGAATCGCGGCCTGACTGAGCGCGATGCGGGGAGGGTATGCGACTGAGAGGCCTTTTACTGAAACAGGGCGACGACCAGGGGAATCGCCTGCCTCAGCGTCAGATAGAGCACGGCGAACAGCACCAAAGGGATCACGGCTCGGAGGAGCCAGAGCCACCCGATCACCAACCGACCGAATCGAAAGCCGCGAGACAGTTCCTCGCCCGCTCCGTGTGACCAGACCCACCCGGTCAACAGTGCCGTGAGCAACCCGCCCACGATGAGAAAGACCTCCCCCACCATTTTGTCCACGAAGGCGAGCCAGTTGGTGCTCAAGGCACCAGGGATACCGAAGAGAGCGATGGCGGCACCGGCCATGAGGGTCGTGCGACGGCGCGGCCAGCCCCAGGCGTCGATGACCCCGGCGACCACGACTTCCAGCATGACGGTGGCCGACGTGAGCGCAGCGATGTACAGCGTAAAGAAGAAGACGGTAGCCACCAGCGTGCCACCTGTCTCGAGAGCGCTGAAGGCGCCGGGCAACGTAATGAACAGGGCACCAATCGGACTTGCGCCGACCTGCTCTTGCAGGCCCAAATGGTAGATCACCGGGAAGACCACGAGTCCTCCGACGATTGCGACGCTCGTGTCGGCGAGCGCGATCGTACCGGCCTGCCGCGCGAGATTACCGCGTCCCCGCTCCATGTAGGACGCCAGCGTGATCAGCCCACCCATGCCCAGGGAGAGCGAGAAGAATGCTTGGCCGGCGGCGGCGGCGATGACGTCGGCATTCAACAGATCTTTCACGCTCGGTCTGAGGTAGAACCCGTAGCCAGCCGACGCACCGGACAACGTCGCCGCCCATCCGGCGAGGAGCACTAGTAGGAGAAACAGCACCGGCATTAACAGCCTCGCGGCGCGTTCGATCCCGGCTCGAATCCCAGCGGAGACGACGAGTACCGTGATGGCCATGCTGATGAGATGCGGGGGGACGGCGGAGGCGCCGGCGCTGATCTGCGCGAAGTGCGCAGCGGGGTCGGTGGGCAGGGCCCCTCGGACCGAGTCCAGCAGAAGTCGCGCCGTCCACCCCATGATGATGGAGTAGCTCGACAGCACGAAGAAACCCACCAGAACGAACATCCATCCCACCCATGCCCAACGGCGACTGCCGATCCGGGCAAGGGCTCGGATGGGGCTGAGCCGGGTGTGGCGCCCGATGGCGAGCTCGGCGGTCAGCAGGGGGAGGCCCACTACCAAGACGAAGCCCACGTACAGTATCACGAACGCGGCACCACCACCGCGAGAAGCGGTGTAGGAGAAGCGCCAGAGATTGCCGAGGCCTACCGCGGCGCCAACGGCAGCGAGGAGGAAGCCCGCAGTGCTACGCCAAGATTCACGGTCGAGAGGTCGGGGCGGGGCGGAGCTCACCGAGCGCTGTGCTCTCCTGAACCGCGCCAGGTACCGCGTATCTGCTGTGTCAGTGCAGGCTCGAGTCCCATGAGACGCGCGTAGAGGGCCAGTTGGCCCCGATGATACATCTCCTGCGCGATCCCATGGTGCAGCCACTGTATCTTCGTGCCTTGTTTCCCGTCGAAGCGTCGCATGAACTGAAGGAGGAAGAGCTCACCGACTCGGCGAAAGGCCCTGGCCCCGTCCAGAACCTGCGACTGTAGAAGGGTGATGAGCTCACCTTTGGTGTTCGCCTCATACGCCGGACCCCCGTACATCTTCACCAACTTGGTGAAGGGTGCGCGCCGAAGATCGGTGTCCGCTCGCGTGAGCTCACCAGTCATCATCATGGACACCTCCAAGATGTGCTGCGCCAGCTCCCGAACCGTACGGCTCTCCGGAGTGGGGCGGAAATCGAACTTGTCGGCTGGGATATTGTCCAGTTCGGCAATGATACCCTCACGTGCGTCGCGCCAGGCTTCGAGGGTCTCTTCGAGAAACGACGGGCATCCCTCCACGGCGATCTCCTTCGGATCCGGGATCTCAGAATGGAAATCGAGGATACAAGAAAATAGCGCGGTCAGATCATCGACCTAAACCCACGATTGCCGTCAGCGAGCGCCTACCAGATGGCAACCGATGAACGCGAGGCTGTTCGTATCCGCCGCGACCCGCCGCTGTGCGAGCTCGTCAGTGACATCCTCCAGACAGTTCATGAAGAGGCGCGTGTTGAGGCCGAGCAGCACGTCAAGAGGGCGGACGGCAGGGTTCATGGGCGGCTGCTCACGGCTTTCCCTTCGGGCGGAGTGAGCCCGCTAACACCGTCGCACTGCCGGCCAGGACCATTGGGAACAGCAGGGTGATGGCGAACACCCCCCAGCCTGGAAGGCCCATGACGGCGCCGACTTTGTTCCCGAGGTCGAAGACCGGACTGCCGACGGCTGCCCACGCCAGGAGGACGGCCCAACTCAACCCGGCGGCCGCAGCAGCTGTCGTGACCGGCCAGGTCTCCTTCGCAGCCACGAGTCCCCAGAGCCCACCGATGATCGGGATGGTCCACCAGCTGAGGGCGAGTGTCGCCAAGGCGAAGGCGACGAGCAGAATGGTCACACGCATGACGGCTCTCATCGCTCGCCTCCCCGAGGTCGGAGGATGAGAGTCGCGGCAATCCGATCTTCGTCGAAGTCGGCGGCCTGTGACGGAAAGAGGACAGGATCCAGCTCGCCCGCCACCCATTTGTCGATCCGGTCCCGGTACATCGGGCTCACCGGGTTCCCAGACTGTCCTCCGGGATAGATCGTCCACGCCCGTACGTTCGGTCGTAACTCGACGACCATCCGCCAGCTGGCACCGAAGATCCCACGCCCCGAAGACGGATTCAGGGTGCTCGGCCCACCCTGGATCGGCAACGCTAATGCCGAGAGACTTGGGAAGCCCAGCAGGTGATAGATGTTCGCATGGCGAATCCCCTCCCATCTCCAACCACTACCCTCAGGGGACCCGTACTCAGCTTTCGCACGTCCAAGCGCCGCCTCTAGGCTCGCGTTGAGGATCGCGTCGCGATCCTCCAGCGTCTCCTCCGTTCGCTGATCATCCCACCACGTGCCATGCGGGCTCTCCAGCAGCGACGCGAGGACGCCGGAGCCGGGCGTACTGATACGGCGAGGAGGTGTCGAGTCGCTCTCGGCCGGGAGCATGAGCTCGTCCCAGACTCGATTCACGAGCTCATCCATGGCGAGCTCGAACAGGATCGCTCGCTCATTCTCTCTCGTGTACCGACGGTCCCACTGAGCCAACAGCTGAGCGGCTTCCCGCAGTTCGTCGTCCCCCTCGACACGCGTGAGCGCCCGTTCCGCTGCCTGGAGGAACGCCGGCACGAAGCGGTCGGCACGGGCGCTCCCAGGATCGAGCTGGAAGCGCTGCATGTCTTCCGGCGTGACGGCGGTGTCCGCCCGCAGGAGTTGGTTGATCCGGATCGCGCGCCACGGACCCGGCCAATTCACGCCGAGGTACGTGCTGTCTGACGATGGGTCCAGTGGCTCTTGGTTGGCGGAAGCGAGGAATCCCTGCGGTGGATCGATGGCTTGAGGCAATCGATCGACAGGCCAGTCACCCAGCCAGTCACTGTCAGACCGGCTCCCATCCCGGATCCTCGTGCCGCGACCATCCCCGGGCCGCAGCGGGAACCGTCCAGTGGACCGGATCCCGATGGACCCGGTCCAATCGGCGACGAGCATATTCTGCGGGGGCGCCCCGTAGCGTTCCATCGCTCCGAGCCAGTCCGTGACGCTCCCGGCCGTCGCAGCCTCCGCGAGTGCCCCGATTTCACCAGATTCTTCGAGAACGGTCCAGCGCAGGGAACGGGCCCGTCCCTCGCTCCGGAGCAGCGGCCCCCTGTGGGTGAAGTAGAGGGTGTCCGTTGCCAGCTGCCGACCACTCGGCCCACGGAATTCCTCGATCCGTCGCGTCAGCGGTCGCCAGTCACCGTCTACGGCATGTGCCGTGGGCTCGTCGGGATCGTCGAGTACCTCTTCGTAGAAATCCAAGACATCGGCCTCGGTATTGGTGAAGCTCCAAGCGACTCGGCGATTGAACCCGATCACGACTCCGGGCACACCGGGAATCGTCACTCCATAGACGTCGATTTCCCCAGGGACGACCATGTGCACTTCGTACCAGATGGACGGCAGTGTGAGCCGGAGATGCGGGTCCCCCGCCAGAAGCGCAAACCCGGCCTCTGTCCGGGCCGGCGACACCGCCCAGTTGTTGGAGCCCACCGCATCACCACTCGGCCCGGCGTCTGCGATCGCTCCCAGCCACCCGGCACCGTGAGCCCCTTCAACTCCGCCCCCGCCGCCGAGCGCCGCTCCGGCTTCCTCAACCCACGGCTGCGAACCGGCGGCCTCGTCCCCTTCTCGCTTCTTGCCGCCCGGTCGCAGCGCCACCGGTATCGGAGCGACTACCGAGTCACCTTCCATCGCGCCGCCGTTCACATGTGGGGCGGTCGGTGGAACGATCGGCTCCTGTATGGGACTGTGATCGGGAAACAGTTGCCCGGTGGCATCGACACCGATGATGGACCGAATCCGCTCGCGGCGAAGGTCACTGGCATTGTAGCTGAGCGTGAATCCCATCCGCTTGATCAGATAGAAGGTGTGTGCTGGTTGCCAGCGCATGGGGCGAGCATCGAGTAGCCGATACTCCAAGGGCAGGTCACGGGGGCCCATCCCGTCGATCCACGCATTCACGCCGTCGGCGTACGCCTCGAGGAGCTGCGCCGCAAGGGAGTTGGGGTCCAGCGCGGCGAAGTTGCGTTCGGCTGCCCACGCCAGGCCGTAGCTCCGCTGGGTCCGATCGAAGTCCAGGGCCCGTGGTCCAACCAGCTCGGACATCGTCCCCGCGGTGGCCCGGGTTTGCAGCTCGAGCTGGAAGAGCCGGTCCCTGGCCACGACGTAGCCCAGTGCTCGCGAGGCGTCAGTGACGCTTCCGGCAAAGATGTGTGGGACGCCGCGATCGTCGTACAACACGCGTATCTGGCTCTCCAGCCCAGCCACCTCCGCTGCCACCTCCCGCGGTAGCTCGGCACTCGTCGCCACCGCCCAAACGCCGGTCCGGGGGTGGAGGAATCCACCGAGCGGCGGTACCGGACCGACCGACCAGTTACCGGCATACAGCGCAGCGGCGAGAAGGAGGCTCGAGGTGGTGATCTGGAGACGGCGCATAGTAGATGGCGTTAGGTGTTAGGTGTCGGGATCCGGAGACGGCAACACGCGTAGGTCGTCACCATGGGATATACACCCGGCACCCGCGACCCGATAGCCACTGCTCATTGGCCACTACCCTTGAACCTCCCTATCCAAGACCGCTACTATCCGGCCGCGACCCAAATGCGCATCGACCCGAGACGACCAACGGAGCGCGAGCATGGCACGCCGAGGCAAAGGACACGAGGCACCGCCCTTCGAAAAGCTGGGGGCATTCTATCTGGGGCGAGTATACGACCCGGAACGCGACGCGGTCACGTCGGATCTGTTGTTGTACGACTCGAAGGATCTCACCACTCACGGCGTGTGTGTGGGGATGACCGGCAGCGGTAAGACGGGGCTCTGCATCTCGCTGCTCGAGGAAGCCGCCATCGACGGGGTGCCGGCCATTGCTATCGATCCCAAGGGAGATCTTGGCAATCTCCTCCTGACCTTTCCCGGACTCCGCGCATCGGATTTTCGTTTCTGGATCGACGAGGGGGAGGCCACTCGCAAAGGAGCGACCGCCGACGAGTATGCCGCATTGACCGCAGCACTGTGGCAGCGCGGCTTGGCGGACTGGGGCCAAGACCGCGCCCGCATCGAGAGGCTCCGGGCGGCGGCCGACTTCACCATCTACACACCCGGGAGTAGCGCCGGCCTTCAGCTCAATCTGCTCCGGTCCTTCGCGGCACCGCCCCCGGAACTCGTGGAAGACGCCGACGCATTTCGCGAGCGCCTGACAACCGCCGTATCGGGACTCCTGGCGCTCCTAGGCCTGGATGCCGATCCCCTCCAGAGCCGAGAACACATTCTCGTCTCCAACGTGTTCGACACCGCCTGGCGCGCGGGTGAGAATCTCGATCTCGCCATGCTCATCCAGCAGGTGCAGTCGCCGCCTTTCGATCGAATCGGGGTCATGGATCTCGAGTCGTTCTTTCCCGCGAAGGACCGCACTGCTCTGGCGATGAACTTGAACAACCTCTTGGCGTCACCCGGCTTTGCGGCCTGGATGGAGGGAGAACCCCTCAAGATTCCCCGTCTGCTCTGGACCGACGCCGGGCGTCCCCGGGTATCGATCCTGTCCATCGCCCATCTTTCGGACGCCGAGCGAATGTTCTTCGTGACCCTCCTCCTCAACGAAGTGATCGGCTGGATGCGGTCGCAGTCCGGGACCTCGAGCCTCCGAGCCCTCCTCTATATGGATGAGGTGTTCGGCTTCTTCCCGCCGGTAGCGAACCCACCGTCGAAGACGCCCATGCTCACCCTCTTGAAACAGGCGCGCGCGTACGGCGTGGGTGTGTTGCTGGCCACCCAGAACCCGGTTGATCTCGATTACAAGGGACTTTCGAACGCCGGCACCTGGTTCCTAGGTCGGCTTCAGACCGAGCGGGACAAGATGAGGGTCATCGAAGGGCTCGAGGGAGCTTCGGCAACGGCAGGGGCCACGTTCGACCGCCAGCGGACCGAACGAATCCTAGCCGGTCTCAAGTCCCGAGTGTTCCTGATGAACAACGTGCACGAGGACGAGCCGATCCTCTTCCACACGCGTTGGGCAATGTCCTACCTTCGGGGACCACTGACCCGAACGCAGATTCAGGAGCTGATGAACGAGCGAAAGGCCGCAGAGGTACCAGAAGCCAGCGTCCCATCGGCAGCGGCCAAACGTGCGGCGACTGGCCGCAAGGTTCCAAAGACATCGACGACACGACCTGTGGTTCCACCCGAGGTCTCGGAGTTCTTCGTCACCCCCGTCGATACGCTGCCCGCAGATACCCGCCGGCTCTACCGCCCCGCTCTGCTCGGAACGGCAGACCTCCATTTTGCAAACGCGCAGGCTGGCGTCGACACGTGGGAAACGGTTTCATATCTCACCGTACTCGCGACGCGTCAGACGGGGAACGTCTGGTCCAAGGCCGAATCGCTCCCGGAGGGAGAGCCCGCGATGGACCGTGAGCCCGTGGAGGACGTGGAGTTCGCCTCGCTTCCAGCGGCGGCCGGCCGCTCGAAGAGCTACACCTCCTGGGAAAAGGCGTTCAAAACGTACCTCTATCAGAGCCACACGCTCACTCTCTGGAAATGCACCTCGCCCAAGCTCACGGCATCCGTGGGTGAGAGCGAGGCCGATTTCCGAGTACGGGTGCGGGAGGCAGCCCGGGAGGGGCGGGACACCGCGGTTGAGAAACTCCGCAAACGCTACACACCGAAGCTCGCGCGGCTGCAAGACCAGATCAGGCGCGCGGAGGAGCGGATGGGACGGGAGGAGTCGCAATACGGCCAGCAGAAAATGCAGACCGCCATCTCGATGGGCGCCACCGTCCTTGGCGCGCTCTTCGGCCGGAAGCTGGGGAGCGTCGGGAACGTGGGCCGGGCTACGACCACGATGCGGGGTGTCGGCCGCGCCGCCCGGGAACGTGAGGACATCGCCAGAGCGAAGCGCCGGGTGGAGGAACTGCACGCCAAGCTCGCGGACCTCGAGGTGGAATTCGAGGACGAGACCGCACGCCTGCGCGATGAAGCGGATCCCGAACTCATCGAGATCAAGGAGCTGCCGGTCCGCCCCCGGAAGTCCGACATCACGATCAGACAGGTCGCGCTGGCGTGGTTACCGTTCTCGGTGGGCGAAGATGGGGTAGCAGAAGCAGCATTTTAGGTGCGCGGTGCGCGGTGCGCGGTGCTAGGGTCTAGGTCTGGTCACCCTTGACCGTCGTCTAACCACCCTAACAGCTGGCACCTCGCACCTAACACCCCTCCCTTGCCTAGTGCGTAATCATGGGCTGCATCCGCTTCGCCTGACTGATCCACTCGTCGACCACTTCTTCCGACGGGGTCGCCCGGGTCAGCTTCTTCTGGTGGTTGATCTCCTTCATCTTGAGCGCGAGGTTCGCGGCATTCCGCACCGCGAGCTCCTTCACCGTGTCGACACCAGCTGCTTCCAGTAGATCTGAGTACTCGGAGCCGATTCCCGAAACCCGCATGAGATCGGCGCGGTTGGCCCACTCGAGGAGCCGCGACTCGCTGAGCCCGGTCTTCGCCGCGACACCCCTGCGGCCATCCGGCGTACAGCAATGTTTCAACAAGTCGTCGGTCGTGGCGATGTTGGCCGTCGCGAGCTTCTCCGCGTACATCGGTCCAACCCCTTCGATTTCTGCGATCTTGTAACCCATTTCCTACCCTCTCCTCGGAAAGACAATGTGACCGCGCTCTACAAGAATTCAAACACGGCAGCCGGCGTGCCCGGAGAGCGCGAGGTTGATTCGGCCTCTTACCCGTTGACCCGGCCCAATCGCCGAGCAGTGCTCAAAACTCGCTCCAGCCGAGGTGCACCGCTCCCACTCGAACACCTCCCCCTTCTCCCGGAACCGTCCACGCAACGAGCACCTCGTCACCAGCCCGCGCAATCCGGGGGAAACCACTGGCGCGTGCATCCACCGTTCGGCCAATGGGCCAGGACGGGGCCGACCCACCATCGCGACGAACGCCGCGGGCTCGAATCTCGGCACCGGAGGCGGTGACCTCCAGCCAAACGACCAGGGCCGTACTCGCTGCTGCGTCGAATACGACATCGACCCGACCTCGAGGCAGGCCGTCGTCGACGCGAACTGGATCGCCGAACGATGACGCACCATCGGTGGAGAACGCGACATAGACCCGTGGCGAGTCGTTCGCTGCCGTGAACCAGGCAACGGCGACCGTGTCACCAACCGCGTCAAGCTGCGGTCCGTTCACCGGGCAAGCCGAGATGCGCCAGCGATCTGGGGAGACCATCGTGGGCGCGGACCAACGTGACCCGTCGTAGCGCACAACCGCGATATCGCGGATTTCTTCTGGAGACCGGTCGCGGTAGGCCGCCACCAGGCCACTGGTTGTGCGAGCAAGCGCCGTCGCGCAGCACTCGCACGTTCGGTCGTCCAACAGAACGTCCGGGTCCACCTCGCCGGCGGGGCCGACAAAGGTGGCTCGTGCTGTCATGTCTCCCTGTGTTTGCTCGTGTCCGGTCTCACCCCCTCCCTGCATGGCTCGGCCATCCAACCAGATCAGCGCTGCCCCCTTTTCCCAGGGGACCATGGAGACGAACCCGTGCTCGGTGGGTGAACGATCACCGTGCGGCACCATCGGGTCGCTCCAGGTGCGTCCACGATCTCGGGACCACGCCAGCTTCACGTGATACGCGTATGGGTCGGCCGCAACCTTGGCGAGCCAGTGCGCCAGCCACGTCCCGTCGTGAAGCTCCACCACGGACGGAAAATCGGCCCAATTCACGAAAAATCCCGAGCCCTGCGTCACCACTCGAGCGGTTACCCAGACGCCTTCGTCGCGCTCGGCGACCCTCAACACATGCGCCGTGTCGCCCACCGGCTCGAACCAGCTCATGAGGGCACGGCCATCGGCCGTGGCAAAGAGGTGAGGCTCTCCACTTCCCGGAGGACCGATAAACTCGACGGCGACGTGCGGTCTCGAACGTCCGCAGCCGAGGACGAAGACAGAGAGGCAAGCGAGGAGCGCGAGGGGCATAGGTGCTAGGTGTTAGGTGTTAGGTGTTAGCCCTAAGAGGGTTAGTTGACGAGGAAGGTGATGGCAAGGGGAAGGGAAGGCTGAAGGATGAGGGCAGAGGGCAGAAGGTAGAAGGCAGGACTCTCCACGTAGAACGTTTCCGGGTTCGCGGAGCGACCGAAAGGGGGTTAGCTTCGCGGGCTGACTGATGCGACGCTGGGTGTCGAGCTCGACCGACACACCGACGTGCTGGAGGGGTGCCTGATGCGATCAGATCGAACTGCCGTCCTTTGCCTGCTTTGTTGTGCGGCGTTACCCGTAGCGGCCCAGGGGCAGACAGCCAGCCCGACCGGGGGCGAGGTGCCGGAAGCGGCGGTGGACGATGTCTCGACCGTGAACGGCATCATCGCCGCTATGTACGACGTCATCTCGGGCCCAGCCGGCCAGAAGCGGGATTGGGATCGCTTCCGGTCACTGTTTCTGCCGGAAGCACGGCTCATCCCCACCGGCTTTCCGCAAGGCAGCGATAGAGCGCGGGCTCGAGTGATGACGGTGGATGATTACGTCACGAACAGCGGGCCCTTCCTCGAGGAGCGTGGATTCTTCGAGGCCGAGGTCGGTCGGGTGATGGAGCGGTTCGAGAACATCGCACACTTATTCTCGACCTACGAGTCCCGCTGGAAGCCCGACGATGCCGAGCCATTCCAACGGGGAATCAACAGCATTCAGCTGATGTGGGATGGGGGGCGCTGGTGGATAGCCAACATCATGTGGAGAGGGGTGGAACCGGATGTCGAGATTCCGATGAAGTATCTGGGTAAGTAGCAGCGGGATTGGCGGGATCGGTGCGACAAGATGGGTGGCTCTCCCGCCGATTCACTCCCACCCCATTTCCACCCCGAACCGCGCCACCGTGACCTGTAACGGCACGGCTCGTCGCTGGACCTCTCGATCAAAGCGCTGAAACTCGAACTCGCCCATCGCGCGGATCCGCCCATTCGGCGTGCCGATGGACGTGCCGAGACTCAGTTCGACGGCTAGGCCCGCGGCTCCACCACCGCTGAACTGCGGCGCCACGAGATAGGCACCTCGTCCCCACACCGTGGCGATCCGGGATAGCGGATACTCCGACAGAATCCCGACCCGGACGAGTCCGACCTCCTGCGTGGCGAAGTCGGGATCGATCCAGCGACGTCCAGCGCCGACCTCAACGGCGATCGACCGGGCGAAGAGCACGCTAACCCTCCCGTCCACCTGCACGACCTCGAACGCGGTGTTATCCGGTCTGTCCGGATCGAGGTCCGCCCAATAGCCACGCGCCTCGAAGGCGAACCGACCGAGTCGGAGGCCGAGGAGCCCACCGACGCCCAAGCCGTTGGCTTTGAGCGACTCATCTACCTCGCTGTGGGTGACCGTAACGCCGTGGACGCCGAACCGAACGGTCTGGCCGTCGACGGGCGACGCACACACCACCAGCGTCGCGCAGGTAAGCGCGAGAGCGCGCCTCACGGGCCGGGAGACCGCCCGGGAGTGATAGTCAAGGTAACCTGGCCCCGCCGCCGCTCGTTCTCCACGGCAATTTCGGCGTTGCGCTGCGCCACCTGTTCACGAAGCAGCTGATTGTACAGAATGTTGGCCTGCACCGGCCGGGGATCCGGCTTCTTCACGCTCATCACGAGTCCGGTGACCAGGGCGCCCACGCTCACGCTGAGGATGGCCGGTCTGACGCCCCCACCGAGATCGGTGTCCTCCAGGGCGAGTGTGGCAGCGCTGGTGAGTCCGGCATAGAGCACTGAGACACCGAGGGGCCGCCAGTCCCTTGGTGGGGACTCCAATTCCGGCAGCTCGCTGTACCCAGGCAGGCTCGTCAGGTGTCCGACCGTGTCGACCGGCGAATGGTCTACGCGCAGTGGCGTTGTCGCTGAGAATTCGTTTCGCCCCTCAACGGCGGTCACGATGACCTGGTATTGGCCCTCCGGCACCGGCTCGCCTCCGGGCGTGAGGCCTTCCCAACGAAGTCGACGGGAGCCAGCCACCAGTTGCGAATCGACCACCACATCAACACGCTGACCGACAACGCGCGTGACGGCGCGTCCGGCTCGCGACACCTCGAATTGGATCGGCGCCCCACCTTCGCCTGCCACGAACGACGTACTGTCGACGGTGAGGCGTCGCACGACCAGCACCTGGCCGAGGGCCGATGCGTAGAGGGAGGTAATCCGCGGGGACACGCGATCGACGTCCGGCTCCCGGTCGGGATCGAGGAAGATCAATTCCTTGAAGGCGTCCACAGCCTGGCGAGCCGAATCGAGCACGCCGTACGAGTACGCAAGCACTTCATATGCGAGGATCCGGTCCTCGGCATCCAACCGGTTCTGAAGTGCTCGCCGAGCCGCCGAGATCGCGCCCACAAAATCAAGGGCATCGTAGGCGGACTTCGCACGGACGACGGCAGGGTGTTCTTGGCCGGGGAGTCGACCGGGCGCGACGAGGACCCCCGACAGCATGAGCAGAATGAGGGGCCGCGTCACGGCTGCTCTTTGATGAGCGTCTTCAAGAGGCGTATGGGACGTGACGGGTCGCTCGACCTGACCTCAATGGTGTCCGTAATGGTCACGAAGCCTTCGCGACGTATCTCGATGATGTGACTCCCCACCGGGAGTTCCACCCCGACCAACGGCGCCTCGCCAAAATCGCGACCATCGATGTAGACGGTCGCGTAGCTCTGGACGTTCTGATCGGCCACCCCGATCGTGAGATAGCCGACGCTGGGTGCCGGTTCCCGAACGGGCGCCCGGCGCACCGGAGTGCGGCTGGGTTGGGGAGCGGGTCTTGCGGGTTCCGTAACCTGTTGCTCGGGCGGCGCGGGAGTTTGCTGAATCTGGGAATCCGCTGTTGACGTGTCCAGCTCAACGGATGCCGAATCCGCCGGAATGATGGGTACCGACGTCGGCTGAGAGTCGGGCGCTGCGAGCATGGCCGTCTGCGTCTCGCCCCCACCTGGCGCATCGCGACCCAGGATCGGTAGGCCATCACGACCCATTACGAGGGTCGCTCCCGCCACGCCGCCGACCGCGAGCAGCAAGGTGATGCCCCCCACGACGGCCACTCGCTTTCCACGTTTCCGCGACGGCACGGGCGAGGTAATCTCGGTCGCGGCGTCGAGCGAGGTTCGGGTCAAGCTGCCACCCGAAACGGAGTAGTCCCGCACCGGGTGCTCCGGCCAGACCGCGGTGGCAAACTCCTCCATGGTAGCGAACCGATCGTCGGCCTCCTTCTGAATCGCCCTGTGAATGGCTGTCCGGAGGAAATCCGGTGCGTCCGGGCGAAACATCTCTAGCGGCGGAGGCATCTCAAAGATGTGCTTGTAAATGACCGTATGGACGGAGTCGTCCATGAACGGCAGCCGTCCAGCGAGCATGCGGTACGCCACGACGCCCAACGAATACTGGTCGCTGCGCCCGTCTACCGTGACCCCTTTGGCTTGTTCCGGGCTCATGTAGTGGGGCGTGCCGATGACCTGACCCGTAGCCGTGAATTGATGGGCCGACTCGAGAGCTTTGGAGATGCCGAAGTCCGTGACCATCGCAAGGCCGTGATCGTCAATCATGATGTTGGCCGGTTTCACGTCCCGATGCACGACGCCGCGGGAGTGCGCATGTCCGAGAGCGCATGCCGATTCCCAGAGAATCCGCTGCGCCACATCGATGGGCAGAGGTCCACTCTGCAGCAACTGATCCAGCGTCCGCCCCGTCACGAACTTCATCACGAAGTAGTTGACTCCGTCACTGATCTCGACGGCGTAGATCGGGATGATGTGGGGATGGTCGAGCTTCGCTGCCGTGCGAGCTTCGTGTTCGAACCGGTCGTAGAACCTCTTGTCCTCCGACAGATCGGGCGGGAGCACCTTGATGGCTACCGGCCGGTCGAGAGACTGGTCGATGGCCAGGAACACCGCTCCCATGCCACCACGACCCAACAACTTCTTGACGTCGTATCGGCCTCGGACCGCAGCGCGAAGCTTGTTCTGGAGATCCGCCGTCGTGCCGAGGCTCACGCGTGGGCTCGATGCCGGATCCTCGGTATCCGCACCGCAGGCTGGACAGAACCGGCTCCCGTGCGGGAGGGGCGAGGAGCAGTGGATGCAGGTCACGGTCGCCATGTGCGGAGCGCTTCCGGAAACACGACGCTGGGCGGTCGGAGCTGCTTGGCCGCCTGGTGTTTCGCCCGGATGCGCTCCACGTCGGCGGAGCCGGCGCTTGCGGCGGCGGCGGGAGCCGCCCCCACGGGGGGCGCGGTGAGGGCGCTGCTGAGGGTATAGCCGGTGGGCACCCCGGTGAAATCGAAGACCACCAGGAAGTAGCCGCCGGCCGGAAGCAATCGGTTCTCGATTACTTCATCCACGTCTCCGGCGGTGGTGGCGCCCAGGACGAGCACGAGGGAGTCGGGTCGGAAATCCCGAATCAAATACATGTCGAGATCGGCATCGGGAGTGCCGTCGGTCCTGGCGGTGGCGTTGAAAACCTGTCCCGCCGCAACACTGAACCGGTACCAGTCGACATCGTGTGGGTTGTCGATGGTGAGCGGAGCATTCCCAGTGGGAAGCGGACCGGCGGCATCGCAGTAATCGTTCTCTTCCTCGCTGTCTCGACCAACCCCTCCGAGGGTAACGTAGCCGGGAAGAACGAGGACCTCATACGATGCCGCGCCGCCCTGCGGCACAAAGGGCACGAAGACGTGATAGGTACCGACCGGCAGATCGGCGAGGGACACGATAGTGAGTGGAAAGGGAACCTCCGCAAACGTCACCGGCTCACCGGAGCCGGATGCAGTCAACTGGAGGCCGTCGCACCGGTAGGTCTCTCTCCCGATCGTCCACGCGGAGCTGCCGAATTCGAAGTCGAACTTTCCACCATCCCAGAAGATCGAATCCGTGACGAGCGTGACGAAGGTTTCGGCACCCACCATCTGGGAGAAGACGGCGAGCGTCCGGTCCCGCACATCGGGATTCGTAAAGGTGTACCAGTCCACCGCAACTTCGGTCTCGGTGCGCACTCGCGCTTCGAACGCGAGGGCGGGGTTTCGAAAGCCGAGGGGGATTGGCCCGAGGGCGGCCGGAATAGTGTCGTTGAACTCGTAGACGTCTCGCTGCACGATGTTCAGCGTATCGGGCACCAAAAGCCCACCGTTGAAGCCCACAAAGAACATTTGTGACTGCCGTGGCGCCGGTGGTGGCACCCAGACGAACAAACGTCCCAGGCGATTCGGCTCACTTTGGTCGTTGGGAATCCAGTCGAGAATCTCGGCCTCAGTCCCGCCGATGGTCACCGCAAACAGGGAATCAGGACTCAACCCAACACCGAAGATCTCGAGGAGATCTCCGAACCGTGCGGTGCCGGGCGCCCGGTCGGTATTCGTATTCCGAATACTGTCGACTTCCAAGAGGCCACGCACCTGGGCAGTGCGGGTGGCGGGATCCGTCTCGTCGTATCCGACGGCGGTCGCCGTGACCGTGGCAGCTCCCACTCCGACGGCGAGCAGACGGTTGTCTCCCGTGACAGTCACGACCGCCAGATCGTCCGAGCCGTAACTGATGACCGCGTTGGGAATCGTCGTTCCGGATCCATCCACGAGGCGAGCCCGCAACTCGACGGTGTCCTTCACGAAGAGATCTGGGAGGATCTCCATCTGCACCTGGAGCTCGTCGGACCGATCGGTGGGGAGGAGGCATCCCCCGATGCCCTCAACCAGGACCGCCGGTACCCACCACAGAATTCGGCCGAAACGCTGCAAAATCACCTCACTCCAGGCTAGCCTCGCGAACATCGCTGTTTGCGTGTCTGGCTGTCAAGCCAACTGGGTCACAATTCTAAGAGTTTGTCCCATAAAAACTTAAAAGTATGGAGCCACTCGAAAACGGAGACCCGAGAACCGGAGGTAGCGCACCTCACGGACGGACGGTATCTCCATGCCTCATGTGCTCGGTTGTCTGGCGCCCACCCGCCGAGCTCGTCGCCCGGGCGAACGTTACGCGCTTCATGCGCACGCTCGGGATGGCCGATATCGATTCTCTTTATCGGCGCTCCGTGGAGCAAGCTGAGTGGTTCTGGGACACCGTCGTGCGCGACTTGGGCATCGAGTTCTCGGAGCCGTACCACGCCGTCATCGACACGAGTGCCAGTCGCTCGAGCTCGAGCGTGAGATATCTTTCCCACCGCACCTTCCCCGAGAACTCCCATGGACTGGCTTACCAACCCCGAGATCTGGATCGCCCTGGTGACCCTCACGGCCCTAGAGGTCGTGTTGGGCATCGACAACCTCGTCTTCATCTCGATCCTCGCGGGCAAGTTACCAGCAAGCGCGCAGCCGCGGGCACGCCGGATCGGGCTCGTAGCTGCGATGCTGATGCGGGTCCTGCTCCTACTCTCCCTCGCGTGGATGATCCGCCTCACGCGGCCACTCTTCGACGTGGCGGGATACGAGATCTCCGGCCGGGACCTGATTCTCATCGTCGGAGGTCTATTCCTGATTGCCAAGGGAACTCACGAGATACATGACAAGCTCGAAGGGGAACAGGGACGGTCCAGCGCCAAGGTCCGGGCGGCCTTTTGGTCGGTCATCGGCCAAATCATGCTGCTAGACGCGGTCTTTTCGCTCGACTCCGTGATCACTGCGGTGGGGATGGTGCGGCAGATCGGCGTCATGGTGGCCGCAGTGCTGATCGCCGTAGTGATCATGATGATCTCGGTCGAGGCCATCAGCGGGTTCATTCACCGACATCCGACGGTAAAGATGCTGGCCCTGAGCTTCCTCCTGCTGGTGGGCTTCACACTCGTCGTCGAGGGACTCCATCAGCACATCCCCAAAGGCTACATCTATTTCGCCATGGGCTTCTCGATATTCGTAGAATCGCTCAATATCCGCATGCGGGCTGCCCGCGCGAGAGAGGCTCCCATCCAGCTGCGCGAGCCGTATACGGGCGAGCACGCGAGCCCGGAGGGCGGGCCGGCATAGCACGGCCGGCCCCGCCAGGGGGGTCCGCTGAACTCGTCCGCGGGGCCCCTGGCCAGAAGGGGCCTCCCAGAACCGGCCGGCCGATTCATCAGTTACCTTCACAGCTGCTTCATAGTCTCTAACACCACAAACACCACTTGTTTATCTTTAGACCGCTCAAGCCCTTACAGGAATGGAACCACCAACCAAAACCCGAGGATCCCGTGGGAAACAACACCCTGACCATTACCGATAATCGCAACGGCAAGACCTACGATGTCCCCATCGCCGACGGCACCATCCGCGCGATGGATTTGCGACAGATCAAGGTGAGCGATGACGATTTTGGATTGATGGCATACGATCCGGGATTCGCCAACACCGCCTCATGTCGCAGCGCCATCACCTTCATCGACGGCGAAAAGGGCATCCTACGCTACCGGGGATACCCCATCGAGCAAGTAGCTGAGCAGAGCTCTTTCTTGGAGACAGCGTTCCTGCTGCTCTACGGCGACCTCCCGACCAAACAGGAGCTCGATCAGTGGACGTACGATATCATCCATCACACGTTCGTCCACGAGAACATCAAGAAGTTCATGGACGGCCTTCGGTACGATGCCCATCCCATGGGTGCGTTCATCAGTACCGTTGCCGCACTGTCGACGTTCTACGTCGAAGCCAAACGGATCCGGGACGAGGGCTGCGTGAGGCACCAGGTTCGGCGGCTCATTGCAAAGACGCCGACGATTGCCGCTTTTGCCTATCGGCATATGGTCGGTCTGCCATACGTGTACCCGGACAACGGGCTCTCTTATGCCGGGAACTTCCTGAACATGATGTTCAAGACGACGGAGCTGAAGTACGAACCGAATCCGGTGCTCGAGAGAGCGTTGGACGTGCTCTTCATTCTCCATGGCGATCACGAACAAAACTGCTCGGCGAACGCGATGCGCAGCGTGGGATCGAGCGAATCGGATCCCTTCAGCTCGATGGCGGCGGCAGCCGCGGCACTGTACGGGCCTCTTCACGGTGGGGCCAATGAGATGGTCCTGCGCATGTTGCGGGAGATCGGCGACAAGAAGGCCATCCCCGCGTACATCAAGCGCGTGAAGAACAAGGAAGTGCGCCTGATGGGCTTCGGGCACCGCGTCTACAAGAACTACGACCCGAGGGCCGCTATCATCAAACGGATTGCGCACGAGGTCTTCGGGGTCACGGGAAAGAACCCATTGATCGATATCGCAGTGGAGCTCGAGCGGATCGCGCTGGAGGATGATTTCTTCGTCTCCCGAAAGCTGTACCCCAACGTCGATTTCTACTCGGGCATCATCTACGAGGCGATGCGTTTTCCCGTGGAGATGTTTCCGGTGCTCTTCGCCATCGGCCGGACCCCGGGATGGCTGGCGCAGTGGATGGAGATGCTGGCGGATAAGGACCAGCGCATCGCCCGGCCGCGGCAGATCTACGTAGGAGCCGAGGAGCGGGCGTACGTGCCAATCGACAAGCGGAAATAGGAGCGCAGGGGGCGTCCCCACGTGCCCCCACCTCCCTCGACCATTGTCAGGCTCGCTCAGGGAATCCGGATCCCCGGGATGCCTCTCGTGAGATTCCGCAGCTCGGCCGCGAGCTGCTCCTGGACCGCCTTCACCTCGTCGAGTCGCATGGCGACGGTATCCTGAACCCGCTCCCGCAGCGCGTCTACCTGTAACGTCGCCTCGGCGAGACGGGGTTGCAGCAGCCGGTCGACCTCCGCACGCACCTGTTCCTCGGCATGTTGGATCTCACGCCCGACCTCCTGACGGAGGCTCCGCGCCACCGCCTGCCCGAGGTTGCTGCTCACCGAGAGCGATGGATGCTCCAGCGACCCTCTGAGACGCATCTCCACTTCGACGCGCCGCACCCCCGAGAGGGTGCGCCACACCAGGTCTTTCGCCCACGCCGCCGTGCCGATCTGGAGATTGCCGCCGGCCGCCTGGGACCCCCGGCCCCGCTCCCAGCTCACTCCCGTGGAAACCCATCGTAGTCGCGCTTGGATCTGGCCGCCATTTCGTCCGAGCGAGAATTCGCTGGTTCCCTCTCCCAGCAGCAATCGCCCGCCGATGGCGCTCAGGTCCACGGTGGGAAGCGTGACACCACTCACGTACAGGGACACGGAGTCTTGAAGGGGACGTTGGGCATGCCGCAGGGTCGCGGTGAGGCGTAGCTCACGTGGCCCTCTGGCAGCACCAGTGCGGCCGGCCGCGATCTCAACCGGTTGCCCGTAGAGCGACGGCGCCGATGAGAGACCGCGAACCAGCGCCGCGTACTGACCAGCTGCCGCCCCCGTGCCACCGATCTCAAGATCCGTCGCCCCGTACTCCAGGAGGAACCGTGGATACGTAGCTCGACCCGGGTAGTTCACGGTGGTTCCGGATGCTCGGGCTCGTTGGGGTCCCGAGTGTCGCTTTGGATCCAGGCCGGGCGGGAGATACCGCTCGGCGGTCTTCACCCAGTAGAGGACCGGTTTGAGCCACGCGATGGCCGTCTCCCCGAACAGCGCAGGCGAGATGCTCGGCGCGTCGAGGGAAGGCAGGTTGAGCAGGCCCCGTGCGTACGCGAGGTCGGCATCCCTCATGGCGCCGAATTCTCGGACATTGTCTTGGAGTCGCCAGACGCCGGTGCGCACGGTGCTGTCGAGGACGGCAACCCCTCCCTGGAGAGCGCCGAGCATCGAGAGGGTGGAGCGGCCGGAGTTGACCAATTGGGTCACGCCGGTGATCCCGAGGCGTGCAGGATCGGCGCCCTGGATTCGCTCGACCAGGGCGCGGGCCGAATCGATCTGGGGTCTCGGATCGAGGGCCCGCAGTCGCCCCTCCCAGACCACGCGCATGGAGTCCGCCTGAGCGACGGTGGCGCGGGCGTGCGCGAGCGTCCGGAGACTCTCGGGACGAATGGCATCGATGTTCACGACGCCACCGAGGCCTTCGAGGGTGAACGACGGCACGCGAAGCTGCCCGGCCCAAGCGTTCACCTCTCGCCAGGCTCGCCCACTCTCGGGGCTGGGATTCTCGAGCGCCCCCGACGTCGTGCGCGGGGTGCCGAACCGCATGCCCCGCACTGCCAGCGTTTCCACCACTACTTTCTTTTCCAGCAGTGGTGTGACCATCACGTTGGCGACGATCTCCCGCGCCTCGAGCAAATTGGTCATCGGCGCGTCCGGATTCGCAACGGCGAGTCCCCGGAGCCGCACGCGTCCCTCTCCCAATCGGACGTCCGCTGAGGCAACGTCGACTTTCGCCCCCACGACCGACGCGCCGGTCTCCTCGACGGCACGCTCCACCAACAAATCGAGCAACAGGACCCACCCCGCAGACAGGAGCACGAGGAACAGCACCAGAACGACGATGGCCCGCCAACGAAATAGCGTCATCGGTTACGGCCGGAAGAGGCGATACATGTTGTACAACTTGGACGCTCGAATCGCCTTGAAGAGCTTTGCGTCTCTGTAACGGGCATAAATCGTGGCTCGGTATCTCCCAACGGCCCACCGTGTCAGAAAGAAGATCGGGAACGCCAGCGCCATCCAACCTACGAGACTCCCGAGGACGATGCTGTTATTGAGATTGGTGAGGGCGAGCACCGGGGTGTTGTAGATCGTGCCCCAGAGGCCGTTCAAAGGCGGCACGTCGAGCAGCATGGTGCGACCGATGGCGTCGAAGACCGGATCCAGGGCAAAGCCAAGGGGGATGCAACAGACCCAGCCGAGCACGGCACCAGGCACCGAGACGTTGAGCACTAGTACGAGTGACAGGACGAGCACATTGTGCAGGTTCGCGATCGGTGTGAGCCCGACCACCGCACCAAGGGCCATTCCCGCCGCCACCTGGCCCGGCGTCCCTTCCGAGTTGAGGGCACGGACGAGGCTCTGGATGAGTTTGACGAGCCAGTACATGGGTCGAATTGTTTGTGAGAAGGGGGCGATTGTCTAGGGGGAGTAGCGGGAGCGGCGGGAGGAGATCCAGACCGTCAGCTACCGACGGCCTCTTTTCAGAAGCGCGAAGACGCCTGCCGTGATCTTCCATCGTAGCTCGTCGACCTCCCGAAGACTTGTCTCATCGAGCGGGTACAGTGTGGGCAGCGTGCACCTCATGGAGTCTACTTCAGCGGGGCTGGCAAGCGCGTAGTCAAAGAATCTCTTCATCTCCCGCCGTCCAACACGGGCATTCCCTTCTGCGATGTTGTTCTGCACTGACCAGGCTGCCCTTCTGAGCTGGGGCGTCGCCACTTGAAACTCTGCTGAAGGGAGTTCATCCGTAACTCGGTAGATGACTCGCACGAGGTCCCCGGCCCGCATCCACACATCGAGCTTCCGGTGGGTGTCCATACTACATCATGGGACCGGGTCCTTAAACTCGCGCATCGTTTCGACGCCGTTACGGACCAATCCACGCTACTCCCGCTACTCCCGCCGATCCCTGCTAAATTCCCCCCATGCCGACCAGATCTCTCGACCCCATTCTCCGACCGGAGTCCATCGCGCTCATCGGCGCGTCGCGGCAACCGAACACCATCGGCTGGCATATCCTGGACAACCTGCTGAAGCATGGATTCCAGGGACCCGTCTATCCGGTCAATCCTCACGCCACCGCCATTCACTCGGTGCCGGCATACCCGTCCATTGCCGCCGTTCCCGGGCCGGTGGATCTGGCCGTGATCGCGGTCCCCAAGGAGTACGTCCTGGAGGTCTCGCGCCAATGCCTCGATGCCGGGGTCCGCGGCCTCGTGGTGATCTCGGCGGGTTTCAAGGAGGTGGGAGGCGCGGGTATCGAGCGGGAACGCGAGCTCATGGAGGTGATCCACTCGTCGGGCGTGCGTCTCGTTGGACCCAACTGCCTCGGCGTGATCAACACCGAGCCGGCGGTCGGCATGAACGCGTCCTTCGCCCCGACCATGCCACCGCCGGGACCGGTGGGGTTTATCAGCCAGTCGGGCGCGATGGGATTGAGCGTACTCGACTATGCACAGAGTCTCGGAATCGGGATCTCGATGTTCGTTTCGTCGGGCAACAAAGCGGACGTGAGCGGGAACGATCTCTTGGAGTACTGGCGGGACGATCCGAACACATCCGTCATGCTCATGTACATCGAGAGCTTCGGAAACCCTGCCCGATTCGTGGAGCTTGCGCGCAGCATCACGCAGGAGAAGCCCATCTGCGTCGTGAAGTCGGGTCGCACCGGTGCCGGCCAGCGAGCGGCCGCCTCACACACCGGGGCCCTCGGAGGGACCGAGCTCGCCACGGACGCCATCATTGCGCAGGCGGGGGCGATTCGTGTTCAGACGGTCGGCGAGCTGTTCGACCTCGCGATGGCATTCTCGAACCAGCCACTGCCAGCCGGCAACCGGGTGGCCATCGTGACCAACGCGGGCGGTCCGGGCATCATGCTGGCCGATGCGTGCGAGTCCCAAGGCCTGGAGGTGCCCGCCCTGGCATCCGAAACCGAACACGAGCTGCGGTCCAAGCTCCCGGAAGAAGCGAGTGTCAAGAACCCGGTCGATCTCATCGCCAGCGCCACGCCGCAGAGTTACGAGTTTGCCCTCGAGTGGGTATTCGACGATCCGAACGTCGATGCTGCTATTGCCGCCTTCGTTCCGCCTCTCGGCATCCAAGCCAGGGACGTGGCCGAGGCGATCGTCCGCGTGAACAGGAAGCATCCGGAGAAGCCACTCCTCGCGGTGTTGATGGGTCGCGAAGGCGTGCCAGCCGGCATGGCGGAGCTGCATGAAGCGCGCGTTCCCGCATACATCTTTCCAGAGTCTGCCGCTCGGGCGCTGGGGGCGATGTGGCGACAGCGTCAGCGGACCGAGCGGCCGATGGGAGCGTTCGTCGAATTCGACACTGACGACGCCACCGTCACCGCAATCATCAACGACACCCTCGACGACGGACGCGCCAAGCTCTCGGAGCCGGACGCGATGCGATTGCTGGAGGCCTACGGCATCGCCATGCTACCATGGGAGTTCGTGTCGAAGGAGGGGCCGGCGAGCCTTGCCGCAGGAGCGGCGGCAGCGGCGTCCCGCATCGGGCTGCCCGTCGCCATCAAGATCGTGAGCCCGGACATCGTCCACAAAACCGACGTAGGCGGCGTGCAACTCGGCCTCCAGACCAAAACCGAGGTGGAGCGAGCCGTCCGGGCCATGATACGACGGGTGACGGAAGCCAGGGAGGGCGGAGCGGAAAGCGAAGCGTGGGACGTAACGACGGGGGACACAGGCTCTGCCGTCAATCACCCAGGCTCCGCCTCGCCCCGAGAGCCCCGGATCAGCGGTGTCCTGGTCCAGCAAATGGGGGATGGTGGGACCGAGACGATCGTCGGGCTCACCCGCGTGCCCGGTGTAGGCCCGCTGGTGATGTTCGGGCTCGGCGGGATCTACGTGGAGGTGATGCGGGACGTCGTCCTCCGTCTATCCCCCCTGCGCGACAGCGACGCCAGTGAGATGGTGGGCACCGTCCGACTCCGCCAACTCCTAGAGGGTGTCCGCGGACAGCCACCGCGTGACGTGGCGGCCATCGCCCAGGCGATCCTCCGCCTCTCGCAGCTGGCGCAACGCCATCCGCGCATTCGAGAAATGGACATCAACCCGCTCTTGGCCCTCGAGCACGGAACGGTGGCAATCGACGCGAGAGTGCAGTTGGAAGAGGGCGGCCAATGACCGATCCGGAATGCCCAATGACCAATTCAGCATTGGGCATTCGGCGTTGAGCATTCAGTTCAACGTTCCCGGTTGCTACGTCCCGTACGGCTGGTATCCTGCTGCCGCGTCGATGGCTGACTGGGGTCCCGAGACGACGGTCAGTTGATCGAGCCAATAGGCGTCGTCGTCGCGCAGCGCGATGATCATCTGCCCGTAATCTTCCGACCAGTGGGACCGGTGGTAGCGCATGTAGATGAACCGCTCATCGGCTCCGGAGATCTCGATCTTTCCGGTCGCATGGGACATGACGAAGCGCGCGCGCTTCGCCAGCCCTGAGACGCGCCGGTTTGCCTCCGTGAAAATCTGAAGCCCCTCGACGATGGGAACTTCATAAGGCTCATTACCCGCGGTCGGGCGCCCCTGGAAAACGTAGTACGGTGGGCAGCCCAGGAAGGACAATTCCCGAAAGAGCGTCGCGAAGGTCTGAGGTCGATCGTTCACACCGCGGACGATGGGGCATTGATTCACGATCTGCGCGCCGGCCTCGAGGAGGAGCCGCAGCGCCTCCCGTGCCGGGGGCGTCAGCTCCCGTGGATGATCGAAGTGGTTCATGACATACACTTGCGTCTTGCTACCACTGTATTCCCGGATCAAGCGGAGCAGGTCGGGATCGTCCAGCACCCGAAACGGATTGAACGCCACCATCTTGGTGCCGATCCGGATGATGCGGACGTGCGGGACGGCAGCCACGTCGCTGAAGATCTTCTCCAACCGATGCGTCGACATGATCATGGGGTCGCCGCCCGTGAGGAGCACGTTGGTGATCTCCTCGTGTTCCGCGATGTAGTTGAGTCCGTCGCTGTAGTCGATGGAGGCGTCGTCGTTGTCATTCATGAACAGCCGCTTCCGGAAGCAGTAGCGGCAGTACGCCCCGCAAACCTCGTTGACCAAGAGCAGCGCCGTATCCGAATACTTGTGTTGGCACCCGCGAACCGGCGTGTAGCTCGCCTCCTCGCTGGCGTCCAGGTTGCCCCAGTCGTTCAACTCGTTCGCATCGGGAATGACCAGCCGCCGAATAGGATCGTCGGGGTCGTTCCAGTTGATGAGGTTCAGGTAGTAGTCGTTGAGACGGAAGACGTAGCGTGCGGCAACCGGCTCGAGGCGACGGCGTTCTTCGGGCGTGAGGCCGTCGAGCTGCGATAGGCGGGTGATATATCGGACACGCAAATGCCCCTCCTAACGGCTCGTGTGTGCGAGTGCTTGCGCTCTATCCCCTCCACACAGGGTATTGTTATTCGACACCTGAAAGTTACGTGCCGGGCGAGGCGACGGCTATCCCGAAGACGGTACTACTCACACTGTGGAGTCAGTGTCAATGCGCGTCTTCCTGACCGGCGGAACCGGGCTCATCGGGCGGCGGCTCGTGGGGGATCTCGTGGATGCCGGCGCTGAATGCGTCGTGCTCTCGCGGTCCGGGCGTAACCCGTGGAATAGCAATAGGGTACGCGTCGTGGACGGAGACGCCACCGTCCCGGGCGCTTGGCAGGCCGAGGTGGCGCAGGTGGAGGTGGTGGTGAATCTGGCCGGCGAAACGCTCGTCCATCCTCTACATCGGTGGACCGAGGACCGGAAGAGGCGGATCCGAACCAGCCGAATCGAGACCACGCGCAACGTCGCACGAGCCATTGCACAGGCCGCATCCCCTCCCCGCGTGTTCGTGAGCGCCTCGGCAGTCGGCTATTACGGCGATGGCGGAGACCGGGTGCTCGACGAATCGGCTCTGCCGGGCGACGACTTCCTGGGGCGCCTCTGCGTCGAATGGGAGGAGGCCGCCCGGGCAGCCGAGGATGTGACGCGGGTGGTGCTCGTCCGCACGGGGATGGTCCTGGCGAAGAGAGGAGGCGTGCTCGATCAACTCCTCCCCCTCTTTGAGTTCTTCCTTGGCGGACCGTGGGGGAGCGGGCGGCAGTGGTGGCCCTGGATCCACTTGGCCGACGAGATCGGCCTCATCCGTTTCGCCATGGAACGAGACATCTCCGGGCCATTGAATCTCACTGCACCGAATCCCGTGACGGTCGAGGACTTCGCCACCGGGCTGGCCGACGCGCTGCGCCGACCGTCGTGGGCCAAGGCACCCGCCTTCGTACTGCGACTCACCCTCGGATGCCCTACTCGCTTCGCTCCGGGTGGTCCCGCGGCGGGCACAAGAATCGGGGTATGCGTTCGCATTCCCGAAGTTGAAGGAAGCGCTTGCGGATCTCCTGAACGAATAACGCTGGACATTGGGCGATCGAATCAGGCTGGCGGCCCGGCGAACAGCGGGTTGCGGTGGAGACCGCGACCTCTCTCTCGGGTAGCGGCGCTCCCACCCCCCTATGCGCAAGGCTCTCTGGGCGACGGTGATCATCTTCCTGGCATTCGCCGCCGTGCTAACGCGCTTTGGAACGCGCTGGCCGGCTGTCTACTACATGACAGGTTCCTCGATGGAACCCACCATCTCTCCACGGGAGCTATTCCTGGTCTGGGCTCCAGCCGGACAGATCGAGCTTGGTGATCTCGTCTTGTTTCGCTTCACCGATGAAGACGGTGAGTACCACGTGCTGCGACGGGTGGCGGGACTCCCAGGGGACACCGTCGCGATGTGGAAGGGGCGCGCGATCGTCAACGGTCGACCACAGAGCTGGCCGTACCGCATTGAACGGCCGGAAGCATGGCGCTCCCCACTTGCTCTCGAGGGAAACCTGTTCACGTGGGGACCATGGGTCGTTCCGACCGATTCAGTTGTGCTCTTGGCGGACACCCGGGACATGCTTGGCTGGCCCGACAGTCGCTTCGTGGGATTCGTCTCGCGATCCGCTATCGTGGGAAAGGCGGGGAGGGCTTTAACGGGACGGCAGCTCGAGTAAGCAGGGGGCAGAGGGCAGAACTCCGCCTCTCGGCAGCCTGTGCGATCCCCGCACCGGTATTCGTTCAGCTTCCGGTCACTCTGCCCGTCACACCCCCGGCAGCTTCCTGGAGTCCTTGGACCCGTGGTGCACGCCGAGTCCGACGCCGGTCCCGAAGACGATGGCGGTTGCGGCTCCCACGACGGGGAGCAAAGCCACGACGGGCGCTGCGAGGAGCGCAGCAGCCGCTCCGCCGATCACGGGAGCGGCGGGCTTATGCGCTGCGTCAACGAACCGGAGCCGACCGCGCACGAACTGCCGCGTCTTGATATAGCCGAAGGCCGAGGCCGCACCGGTAACGCCTAGCCATAGGATTTCGATCATGGTCGCTAACCCCTAGCTGGATTCTGGATACTCCCGCTCCTCCCGCTGCTTCCGCTACTTCTGCTGCTCCCGCCGCTCCCGCCACTCGCGCTGCTCCCGTGTCTCTATATACCACGACGGGCCAGACCGCGGGTGAGTTTCACCGCGGGTCCCGGGTACCTTGCGCGTCCCGTACCGCTGGAGCACCATTCGGGATGATGCCGTCTGAGACGTTGTTGCGCTGGATCATCGAAGGGGAGTCACACATCAGCCGATTCCGCGAGAAGGAACGGATCGTCAATCAGGTAGTCATCCCCCTCCTTGCAAACGGCACGGTCAGAGAGCTCGCATCGGGCTACCTCGTGAGCAAACGCCGAGGATGCCAAGTGTGGTTTATGGTACTCACCAACGATGGTCGTGTCGATGAGCTTCGAGCGGCCGTCGAGTCTCATCTCCGCGAGATCCCGTGGCGGCGCGAGCAGGCCGACGTCGACGACCCGTTGCTCGACCCAGATACCGTCTCATACCGGCAGCTCCTGCGGGAAGTCACCGATGTCGCCCTCGATCTGCATGGTGACCCGAATCTCATCGAGCACCAGATGCACTTGATTCATATCGCTTGCGGCACCGCGGACGCTGCCGGCGAGTTGCTCGACTTCCTCCATCAGTACAGCCGAACGTTCGCCGCCTTTCCCGAGCACCACAAGCTCGAATTCTGGACTGCATTCAAGCAGCCAAGTCCCCACCCCAAACTCCCCGTTCCCATCCAGTGCTTTTGGAACATCGTGCTGGGCTGCGAGCCGGCGCCCGGCGGGAATCCTGCAGCCGTAGCTGACTTGATCGGAATAGCGTAATCGGCGAGGCCGCTGGATGGGGCCAACCACAGACCGCACAGGCGCGCCATGCGCCTCGCCGTGCGGGCCGTGGGCGGTGGATCCGATCATCCGTCGGGAGTAGCTAGGATGGGTTGGGCGGGACCGCCTGGGGGGCTGGAGGAGGGGGTGAGGATCCGCCCGCACCGACGACGCGGTTTCTCCCTCGTCGTTTCGCCGCGTAGCAGGCCGCATCCGCCTGGGCGATCAGGCGGTCGGCGTTCACCGGATACTCCTCGGTGGCCGCCGTTCCGAGACTCAACGTCACCCCAATGGGCCGAGGTATAC
Source organism: Gemmatimonadota bacterium (assembly GCA_039591615.1). Classification (GTDB taxonomy): domain Bacteria; phylum Gemmatimonadota; class Gemmatimonadetes; order Gemmatimonadales; family GWC2-71-9; genus JBDHDH01. Next base: position 40,620 of record JBDHDH010000024.1, read on the forward strand.
CCTGCGTCACTAGCGGCACCGCCGTGACCGTTTGTCTAATGCGCTCGGCGAGATGCTGGGCGTCCGTGGGCCCCGTGTGTGGCAGCAGGACCAGGAACTCCTCCCCGCCCCATCGAAAGAGGAGGTCATGTTCACGCATCACCCCGCGAACGCGGTTGGGCAGGAGCCGCAGCACCCGGTCTCCCACCTCGTGGCCGAACTCGTCGTTCACGGCTTTGAAGCTATCGATATCGAAGAACACGACGGAGACGCCCTGGCCGAGACGACGACTGCGCTCGACCTCCCGCTGAAAGAGATCCGGAAAGGCCCGGCGATTGAAGCAGCCCGTGAGCACGTCCCTCAGCGCATGTCGGCGCTCCCGCTCACCGATGCTCGCCAGCGCCGCGCTGAACACCGACGTCGTGAGCAGCGTCACGGCGAATAGCAGCGCCAGAAAGAGACCGATCTCACCGAAATGGGCGAGCACCGGCGTCCCCTGCGGCGTCAGCACGCTCGCCGCCACCTGCAGCGCTTCCGCCGCCATCCCGACGCCCTGGAAGACCAGCACGCCCAGAAGCCCGAGCGCGATGAGCATGAGCACGGCCGTACGGATGTAGCTCATGTGCCGCCGCGGGGGGATGCCCATCTGCCGATCGATCCACGGGCGCACCGTTGGTCCCATCCAGTGTAGCAGCGGCGGGACCAGTAGCCAGAACTGAATGAGATCGCCGATGAGCCAACCTTGCCAGATCCGCTGCCCGGTGGCCAAGTCCAGCCCTTGCGCGTTGTTCCACATCAGGGCCGCCAGTGACGAGGCCGTAGCGGCAATCAGCGTGACGACGAGATAGAGAACGAAGTGTCGGAGACCTCTCAGATCGGGGTGGATGTCGAGGGTGACCATCGATCCCCAGATCAGCAGCAGCTCGAGGGGCGTGACTGCGGCAAAGAGTGCCGCCACCGGAACCGTCATCCCGCCAAGGAGTCCGCTGGCGAATGTGGCCGCGTAGCCAGGGAGCATCCCCCAGACGGGTCCCAGCCAGATGGTGAGCATCACGGTCACCAGAAGGGGCGGATACACGGTCACTCCCACCGTGAAGCCACCAACCGTCACCGGGAGTCCGCTCCAGCCGAAGCCGGCTTCGGCGATCGCCATGATGACCCCGAGCACTGCGATCACGAGCCACAGCGCCGTGATTCTCCGAACGCCGGGGCTGGCGAGCTGGCGCCACGCGACGTCGATCGGCCACCAGGTAGGCCCGAGGGCAAGCGTGTCGGGCATAGGAGGGATTATTGGCGATAGGACGGATGGAGGGAAGGACTGGGTGAGATGCGCTGATGTGTGTGCCGGGTCAGGGTCCCGGCGCCGGCTCCAACCCCCCGACCCGCTCGAGCTCCTCCAGCTCGTCGCGAGCCAATTGTGCCCGGGCGAATCCGGGGTCGGCGCTCTCCCATGCCCGGAGCGCCGTCCGCAGATGCTCGAGCGCCCTCCCCCGATCGCCGCGATCGGCGAAGACCAGGGCGAGCTCATAGTGGGCATTGGGGTCCGACGGGCGAACCTTCAGCCGTTTGCGCAGGTTGTCTTCAGCGGCGTCGAGCCTACCGAGCTGGCGCTCACACTGGGCGGCGTAGAGGTGGACGACGGATCGCGTAGGCTCGGACTGCAAGACACGATCGTAGCTGCGGAGCGCCTCCCGACAGCGGTCCTGGATCTGCTCCGCCCGGCCACGCGTCAGCACGACGTGGGGCCGCAGGCTCTCGAAGCCAAACTGATCGAGGAAGGTCGAGAACCGCTCGGCAGCCCCGAGGGCGCTATCAGGCTCCTCGAGCTCCGTGTAGAGCTCCATGTAGCCCAACTGCACGAGGAGGTTCCACGGTGAGCCGAGTTGCGTCTCGGCTTCTTCGAGAACGCGCTGTCCCCGCGTGGGCTGCCCAGCCATCACATAGGCATCCATCGAGCGAAGGTGACGTAAGACCGCGTAGAGCGGTGGTTGGAACCTGGCGTGCGCCTCGAAGCTCCGCTCGTGGAATACGATCGCACGCTCCAGCTGTCCACGGTACTGATGATGCGCGGCCAGACCGTCCAGAGCCTCGGCGCTGTCGGCGACGGTGCGACTCGCCTCGAGGGCGTCGCCGAGGAGCGCCTCGGCCCGTTCGAATTCACCCAAGTCGGAGGCGATGGTCGCGAGATTCACGAGCGTGGCAGGGTCGTCAGGCTCGACCAGCAATGCTCGTTCATACGTCTCGCGTGCTCCCTCATGATTGCCTAAAAGCCTCTGGAGCTGAGCAACAGCACCCACGGCCCTTGCATCGTTGGGGAACGCCCGGGCGAACCGATCGTAGTAGTCGAGCGCCGTCTCGAACTCGCCTTTTGCCTGGTGAAGGTCTCCAAGCAGCCTCAATACTTCGAGCTGCGTGGGGTCGATCTCGAGCACACGTTCGTATTCGGCAACGGCACTGTCCCGTTGATCGCTCGCGGTATAGACCGCCGCGAGCGTCAAATGTGCCTGCGCGTCCTCCGGCACGAGCTCGACGTTCATCCGGTGGGCCGCCAGCGCCTTCTCCAAGTCCTGCCTCACTATGTGGTAGTACTCACCCTTCACGGTGTATTGAATCCGCTCGGGGAACCGATAGATGTGTCGCACGGCTGTTTCGAGCGCATCGGCGGCCTTCTCCGATGCGCCGGTATAGATGTAGACGCCGTAGAGCGTGTTGTGCGCCACGGCGAAGGTGGGATCAATCGCTACAGCGCTCTCCAGGAGTCTCGTAGCCCGCTCCCAGTCCTTGTCGATGATAAAGGCCCGCAGTCCCTGAATGTGGGCTCGGTAGGCATCGAGGGAGTCCGTGAAGAAATTTCGCACCGGCTGATCCTGCACCTCGTCGAGGTGTTGCGCCGGCAACTCGAGATCGCGCTTCAGACGCGTCGTGATGGTATCGATGACCTCGAATACGTCCCCAGCGGTGAAGCGGCGCTCGTGGACGAGCTTGCCACTGTCGGTCTCGTGCAGCCGAAGCGTCACCGCAAGACTGTCCCCGCTGTTGGTGAACGAACCAGACACGATGTACGGAAGTCGGTACTCGTCGGCGATCTGCCTTCGGAGCGCAAAGGGCATCCCCATGCCGTCGGCGAATCCCGCCTCGTCCAGCCGGTTGACGAAATGCGGGGTCGAGCGGACGTCGAAGAACAGGTCCTGCTGGAGATCGATCAAGAGACCAAAGGCGACCCCGTGCCCAATCCAGTTCTGTGTCGAATCCCCCGTGCGATTCTCGAGGGGGAAGACAGCCAAGCGTCGACGGAACACGCTCTTGGGGACCACCCGAGTGATCCGTTCCCCCTCTTCATTGGTGAGCGTGACCGTTCGGGTCGCGGCACCGAGATCCTTGGATCCGAAGGTGACGAAGAGGAGTGCTGCCGCGGCCGCCAGGTTCACAGGGATCCCCACCTTCTCGAGGGAGCTCAGGCCCTCCCTTCTCGGCCCTCCACGCTTGTACGCCACGATCAGGACCGTGGGAATCAGCGATGCCAGCGCCACAAGGCCGAATGAGGGCAGGTGGGGGGAAACGAGCAGCCGATCAACGAGGAACCGTAGCGCTGCCACCACGACCACGGCGATCCCCGCATACAGCAGCAGCACCTGAGGAACCCGTCGTCTGACGAGTCTATTCACGAAGCCCGCGAACTGTTGGCTCGCCGTCGCCGTTTCCAGCTTGAGCGCGTTTCCAAACTCCCCGGCGCTGGAATACCGCTTGGACGGCTCCTTCTCCAGTGCACGACGAATGGCTCGGGCGACATGATCGGGCACGCCCTCACGGGTCTCGGCGACGTCGGGGGCAGGCGCCCCCAGGTGCCTCCGGATGACCGTCTCTACCGTCCCGCCACCAAAGGGGGGCTCGCCGGCGAGCATCTCGTAGCAGAGACAGCCGAGGGCGTACACGTCGCTCCGAGCATCGAGCGCGTCGCCCCCCGTGACCTGTTCCGGGCTCATGTAGGCGGGCGTGCCTATCGCATGCCCGACCTCGGTCACCCGATCGCCGCCGGCCGCGCTAATGGCGCGGGCGATCCCGAAGTCGGTGACGACGGCGTGGCCCGCCTGAAGCAGGAGGTTCTCGGGTTTGATGTCCCGGTGGACGACGTGGCGGCCGTGGGCGTAGTCGAGGGCGTCGGCCACCTCGCGGGTGAGCTGGATCGCCTCGTCCAGGGGGAGGCGCCCATCTCGATTGAGCCGTTGTCGCAGGGATTCCCCCTCGACGAAGGGCATGGCGAAGAACAGCGAGCCGGCTGCCTCGCCGGAATCCAGGAGCGGTAGAATGTTGGGGTGATTCAGGCGCGCCGTGATCTTGATCTCCCGGAGAAACCGCTCGGTTCCCAGGGCTGCAGACAGCTCGGGGCGGAGTACCTTGAGGGCGACCTGCCGCTCGTGCTTCACGTCGTCAGCCAGATACACGGTGGCCGATGCTCCGCGTCCGATTGCTCGGCGGAGCACATAGCGGCCGTCCAGGGCGGCGTTGAGGCGCTCGAGCTGTTCCGTCACATCACGACTCGCTGCGAGAAGCGTACAGGAAGCTAATAACTGGGGCGGGATTGGGGGGATCGGCGGGATTGGGAATCTGCTAGACCGGTCTCACCGGACCCGAAGAGGGCGAAGAGGACTACGTGTTGGAACCGCTCGATCTGCCGGACGGGGGTCGCTCCTCATCTGTCGCAGTCACCCAAAGACCAATGTTCGGTTCCGTTCCCATCATCTCGGGGCGAGAACCAAGACCTCGTCTGCCACCGACTCCACGCGATCGCGCGAGTAGAACACCGGGAAGAACCGGTCGTTCGCCCAGAGGTCGAACAGGTCGCGGTAGTGCCGGTCTTCGGGATCGCCTGACTGGCCGGGACTGTTGGCGCCAACGGCCAGATCCCAGTCACTCGTGTCCACGATGATGCGGAAGGACGGGCCCGAGGTTTGGTTGTCACCGGAGCCGCTGTTGTTCAGCGTGTAACTGTTCCCGCCACGCGGGGCCGGGCCCGCTTCGAGCATCGCACGGACCTGTTCGTTGACGGCCGGGCTCAACGGATGCCGGATCAGCGCGTGCTTGTAGCGTTGCCCACCGTACCGCCACTGTTCCATGTCGTCCCCCAAGCGGCCTCTCAGGCCATCGACGGCCTCTGTCAGACTCCTCAACAGCAGCGAATCACGTCCAACGGTGGGTTGCGCGCCGAACTCGCCGGGCGGCGCAACGATCCAGTCGACGATCTTCTTCATTGCCAAGCTGCGAATGAATTCGCGCGCGGGCGCGGGCACGAACAGCTCGCGCATGTTCCGTTGCAGCCGACGCTCCCACGCGACGTAGATTCCCGCCTCGTTTGAACTCTTGTCGAGCACGTAATCCCAATCGACCAACATCGTCCGGGCCCGCTCGGTATTGCGGTCGGACGCGACGAGGTCTTCGAGGAGAGGAACGAGGGTGCGGGCTGGAATGGAAACCTCGTCCGTTTGGAGCCGCATCATGTCCATCATGGAGTGGCGTCGCCCGGACGCGAGCACCTCACTGGCGCGTGCCCAGCGAAACGGGTCGGACCAGCTCCATCCGACAGCCGCGCGATGCTGGTAACCGGGTGGGATCAAGTTGTTGTTCGCGGTGGCGAAGTAGCCGTTCCCGGGATTGACGACGTGCGGCTTGGTCTTGATGGGCAAGTAGCCATCCCACTCGTACCTCCCGTCACCGGGCACGGGCACCAGCCCGCTCCAGTTGCGACGGATGGGAGCGATGCCCACCGCCTGCCAACCGATGTTGCCGTACATGTCGGCCCAGACCATGTTTTCGCCGGGAATGTTGCTGTAGGTGCAGGCGTCGCGGAACTCTTCCCAGCTCTTCGCCTGGTCCATGCGGAGACTGGCGAGATACGGCGCGCCACCGATCTCCATCCACGCCGCGCGCACGGCATACGCCTTGTTTCGTCGTTCGTCTTCGAAGACAATCGGTCCGTGTCGACTGTACTTGAGGTCGACGGTCACGGGCTGCTCGCCTTTGACCGGAATCGTCTCCCGAATCACGTTCATCTCTTCCCAGCGGCCCTCGTACCGATACTGCCGCGGGTTGGTGGGGTTCGTGTCGTAGACGTAGAGATCTTCGCCATCGGTTGCGAACACGGTGAGGCCCCACGCCCCATGCTCGTTGTGGCCGATGGAAACGCCGGGAATCTCGGGTTCGCCGCCTCCGATCACGTTCCAACCCGGGCCGACGAGATGCACCCAGTACCGCAACGACGGCGCCGACTGTGCGCGGTGCGGGTCGTTGGCCATGATCGGAAAACCGCTTTGCGTCAGGTCCCCGTGCACGACCCAATTGTTGCTTCCAACATCTTCAGTGGCGAGACCGTGGTTCAACCCGTTGAGGCTGGCTAGCTCACCGGCGAGGCGTTCAGACGTTTCGGCGTCGTTACGAAACGCCATCTGAATGTCTTCGGGCCGGAAACGCACCGGCCGCCGAAAGGAGCTGTAGATGCCGAGAATGTCTTCGGACAGCGCGTCGCCATCGAGGGCGCTGTCCAACGTGATGTCGGGTTCCCCAGGGTGGAAGTTGGAAAGGCGCTTGACGGTCTCCGATCCCAGTGACGCCACTGCTCGACCATAGTTCAGCTCTTGGAGGATATTGCCGAGGAGTCCTTGGTGCCGGGAGATGACCGTTTCCGTGGTCCATTTCCCCGGTGTGATCCCCAGTAATCGAAACTCCAGGGGTAGCAACGTCGGATCGCGCTGGGTGAGATCGATGTACGCATTCACGCCGTCGACAAAGGCGTTGATGATCTGGTCACCCCGGGGATGATAGTGATTCAACTCCTGCGTCAAATCACCACGGAACTTGAACAGACGCGTTCCGATGTCCCGGTTGAGTTCGCGCGGCCCCAAGATCTCCGCCACGGTGCCATGCACCTGCCGCCGCCACACCTCGAATTGGAATAGCCGGTCCCGCGCCGCACTGAATCCCTGGGCAAAGAACAGGTCGTGCTCGGTGCCGGCGTAGATGTGGGAGATACCCCAACGGTCCTGGATAATTTCGACCTCTTGGTCGAGACCGTCGAGCGAGAGGGTTTCTTGGGCGGCTAGTGGAACGACGAACAGAGCGATCAAGGCAGCAGCGAATGACGAGATGCGCATCGGCTTTCCTGCCCCTCTGCTCTCATGTGTCATTCTGCCCCCCCGATCAGCCGTCGCGACCATGCTGGACAGAAGCACACAGAGCCACCGGTCAGATTCGAACTGACGACCACTCGATTACGAATCGAGAGCTCTACCCCTGAGCTACGGTGGCAAGGAGGGTGTGGGATCGGCGAGGAACGTGCATATCCGAACGCCCATCCCGCCAGTCCCGCCGATCCGCCTGGGTGACGGGGGTGCGGGGAAATGCCCTGGCCCGGATTCGAACCGGGACGGCTCGCGCCACTGCCCCCTCAAGACAGCGTGTCTACCAGTTCCACCACCAGGGCGGGAAACAGGCATAAGCCCTTAAGGCATGGGAAGCTATGGGATGCCGGGAGCGGGGTCAAGGCTACGGGAGGCCAATGGTGAGCGGCGGGATTGGGCGGGCGATTGGCCTACGCTCCGGGCCGAGTGCTCCGGTACGGGTATAGACAATCCATCGCTCATCGGATGGAGGAATCGCCACCCAACTCATCGGGTGCCTCGGTGAAGATGAGCTCGCAGCCATTCAGGTCTCGGACGGTGAAGTCCACGGTCCCCCACGGCCGAGTATCGAGCTCGCGCACTATCTCAGCTCCGGTGTGTCGGAGTTCGTCGTACAGGGACTCGACGTCTCGGACATAGAGGACGATCTCCATGCCGGCACAGCGCGCGGCGCGGTCCGAGTCCACGAAGAACAGGATACGTGCCCTTCCCCGACTCACGCCGGCGTGGTCCGGTGGATCGCCCCAGAACCAATGCCAGTCACCGTTGAACCCCAGGACGCTCCGGTAGTACTGCACCGAAGCCTGAAGATCGCGACATGCGATCCACGGAGCGGTACCCAGCAATTCCGGTCTCACACTCATTGTGCACTCTCCGGTGGTTGGGCTGTGCCATGCGGCCGAGGCGCGGCAGCCGCGACGAGCCGAGCCGACGGGCTCCTTCCCACCACCCAACGGACCCGGCCCAATCCATCCCCGCCCAAGGGGTCCCAACCGGTCCGTGGCAGAACTCACATCACATTCACCGGTTGATGGGTATGATTGGATCCCATGCCGGATCAAGGTACAAGCATGCTTCGAGCGCGCACGGTGGCCAGCGCCAGCGGAAAGAGGCGAGCTCTTCCGAAGGAACGCAGTGTGCTAGTCGTGGAAGATGACGCCGGCCAGCGGGAGGTCCTGGTTCTGGCGCTCACCGCCGCCGACATGAAGGTGCGCACCGTGTCCGACGGTATCGAGGCCTTCGAGGCGCTCCGGAATCAGGACTACCGGGCCATCCTATGCGACCTCCGGATGCCCAGACAGAGCGGCTTAACGTTCTATGAGCAGCTCGAGGAGATGCTCCCCCATCTCGCGGCACGCGTGGTGTTTCTGAGCGCCTACGCAGGTGATCCAGAGGTTCGAGCGTACCTGGAGCGCACGGGACAACCCGTCATCCAGAAGCCCTACCGCATCAGGCAGCTTGTCGACGCCGTAAACCGGACCCTCGAGAAGCCGTTCCACCCCTGATTGGAGTGAAACGCCGGCAACCGGCAGCGACCTCGCGGCTGCCACGATCGTCCACTCAACCGATCTCGATCCGGAGTGCCGCATGCGCATCGCGCAACGCTCTCTCCACCGCCATGGGCCCTTCGGCACGGGCGAAGATGAAGCCGAGATATCGGGATTCCTCGGGTAGCGGCACGAGGCGCTGGCCGCGGTGGGCGGTGATGATGACGTCGGTCACATAGCGGACCGCAAAGGCCTCCTCGAGACCGCGGACCTCGCGGAGTACCCCGGCCTGCGGGATGGGGATCATCATCACGCCTGCGGCCGGCTCTTCGCGTGGTGGAATCATCTCGAGTCGGTTCAGAGCCTGGGCGAGCACGAGCTCCTCGAGCGAGATCGCGGCGTCGGGCCCAAAGCGGAGCACCTGGCCGCACTTTCCACCGATGGGGCGCGCGGCGAGCTCGATGAGCCACGGGCCCTCTTCGTTGTAGCGAAGCTCGCAGTGAATCGGGCCCCGTTCGAGACCCAATGCATGAACCGCCTCTTGGGCCGTCTGCACGAGGGCATTCCGTTCTTCCCGAGAGAAACGGGAAGGGGTGACGTAGATCGTCTCCTCGAAGAACGGTCCATCCAGCGGATCCGGCTTGTCGAAGAGGGCCAAGACATGGAGCCGCCCGTCCCTGAGCAGGCCTTCCAGCGCGAACTCCGGGCCTGGCACGAATCGCTCGACCAAGTATTCCCGCTTCCTCTCCCGCTCCTGCCACTCCTCTCGCTTGCGCCTCTCGTGCCTTTCCCGGCTCTCCTTCTCCAGAATTGCCGCCAATCGCTCATGAGCCACATGGAACTCGTCGGGGTTGTTGGCTCGCATCACACCGCGGCTGGCGTTCAGCGACGTGGGCTTGATCACACACGGATACGCGACGGCGTGTGCGACGGCGTCGACAGGATCGCCCATCGAGCACAGGACGAACTCGGGCATCGGAACACCACGCTCCCGCAGCATGCACCGCTGGAGGTGCTTGTTCCGAGCGGCCTCCATGGCCTTCACCGGATTGTGCGACAAACCGAGGGCCTCACTCACGACCGTGGCCACGAGGGCGGTGTCGTCGTCGACGCCAAACACGGCGTGAATGGGGCGGTCTGAAGCGAAGTGCACCACCTTGGCTGCCGCACGTTCGGGTGCCGCAAAATCCAGGGTCACCAAGCCGGCCGGCTCGTCTCCCGAAAACGCGCTGTCTTCCTCCGACGCGACCGTGAGATCGACCTCGAGGCGCCGTGCGGCCTCGACGAAGGCTTCGGTTCTATAGGTGGTGGTCGGAAGAAGTAGCAGCAGGCGGGGCATAGGGTGAGTGAGGAGCGGGAGCAGCCGGAGAAGCGGGAGTGAGCTGGCATCAACCTGATGCCTCCCGCCGTTCCGACCTACTTCGTTCCTGCCGTGAAATACGGATTGGTCCCCGCCGAGTGGTCCGTGATGTCTCTGATCCCTCTGAGCGACGGGAATTGGCGCCGGAGCGCTGCCTCGATGCCCTGCCGCAATGTGACGTTCGCCATCCCGCACCCCTGACATCCACCCATCATCCGCACGACGACCGTCGCGTCCTGCACATCGATGAGCTCGACCTTGCCGCCATGTTGTGCCACGACCGGGTTGATCTCCGCATCGAAGATCTCGCTGACGACGTCGAAGAGGTCATCATCTGAAAGAGAAGCGGGAGCAGCGGGAGGAGCGGGAGAAACAGGCAGCCGGGCGGCCGCCTCGATGGCGTAGCGAATCTGGGCCTCGAGGGCGTCCCATGGCCGGGTGCCGTCCTGTACCGCCGTCACCACGTTGCCCGAAACCACTACCTCGCAGATCCCGGGCACCTCGAGGATGGCTTGTGCCACCGGCGAGTCTCCGGCCTCCGCAGCGGAAGTGAACTGCCGCACACCGCGCGCATGGACAGCACGGTCCAGGATGAACTTGCAGCGGTGAGCGTCAACGGGCTCGGCAGTTACATGAACGGGCGTGGTCATGAGGAGTAGATTAGCGGGTGGTGCCGCGAATTCAAATGGGGGCTGGTGTGGAAGAGGTGGTGAGAGGCAGGAGAAGTCGCAGAGCGCCCTCTCCCGCCTCCTCTGTGCGCTAGCTTCCTTCCTCCGCCTGCTGCGCCTTGCTCGCCGGCAACAGAACGGCCGGGACGTTCTTGTCCCGCACGAACGCATTGAACGCCGGTATGTCGGTGTCCACGATCGTGTTCAAACGATCGAGGTGGGTCTGGAGCGCGGAGGACAACTGCTCGAAGACGGCATACGCCTGTTGCGTCGGCCGGGCATCAGCACCGTCCACATAGCGCGCCAGGGCGGCGAGCTTGTTGTTGAGCTTGATGGGGAAGTTCAGCGGATCCTGGTTGCTCCGGTTCTTGACCTGATAAATCTCGGCCTCGATCGCGCCGAGTCGATCCTCGAGGGCCTTGGCGGCGCTGGAGATGGTATCGGCGTCCGCGTGCTCCTTTGCCCGCTTCGCCACACCGTCGAGCTGCGACTTGATGTCACGGATCTTCCTGACCGCGTCGTTGGCTTCGCTCACCCGATCGCGGATCTGTGTCAACAGCGCGAACTGTTCCTCGAGGTCCGCCGGGGTGCCCCGCGAGCGTGGATCCTTCAGGAACTGGAACGTGCGCGTCTGGGACCAGTCACCAACGGTGAGACGCACCTGGTAGGTGCCCGGGATCGCCGTGGGCCCCTGCCGCTGGGCGCCCCACATGATCATTCCGGGGAAACGCGAGAACCCTTCGTACCGCATGTTGAACGCGAACTGGTTCATCCCGGCGTCGATGGGTGGTGAGGACGGTTGTCCGCCACCGAAGAACGCCGCGCCCGGGCTCGGCTCCTCCTCGGCTTCACCGCCGGTGAACGAGCGAATCACGGTGCCGTCCTGCTCCAAGAAGTCGAGCGTCACCGGCTCGGTGGGCTTCTCGCGAAGGTAGTACCGCACCATGACGCCGGACGGTGGATTCCGAGCGGACTGCAATCGGTGGCTGTTGTCGCTGCCCGCCGTCAGCCGATAGACGTCTCGAGGCTGGAAGAGATAGCGCTCAGCCCGGGCGACCTCGTCGGAGAGCTGATGAAGCGACGTGAGGTCGTCCAACACCCAGAACCCTCGCCCATGGGTCGCTGCCACCAGGTCGCTGTTCTCGACTGCCAGGTCGTGCACCGGAGTCACAGGCAGATTCAGTCGCAGCGACTGCCAGTTCGCGCCGTCGTCGAAGGATACGTACACACCAAACTCACCACCGGCATAGAGCACGCCGGGGCGATCCGGATCTTCCCGGATTACCCGGATGAAATGGTCACCAGGAATCCCGTTTACTATTTTGCGCCAGCTGTTGCCGTAGTCGGTTGTCTTGTAGATGTAGGGCGCAAAATCGTCGAGCTTGTATCGCGTGGCTGCGAAGTAAGCGGTACCCTGCTGATGCGTAGACGCTTCGATGATGGAGACGAGCGCCCACTCCGGAAGGCCTCCGGGCGTAACGTTGTCCCAGGTCTGTCCAGCATCTCGGGTGACGTGCACCAACCCATCGTCGCTCCCCGCCCAGATGACGGTCGGATCATGAGGCGACGGCGCGAGTGCAAAGACGACATCGTAGTACTCGACGCTCGTGTTGTCTTTGGTGATGGGCCCTCCGGAAGGCCCTTGTTTGCTCTTGTCGTCGCGAGTCAGATCGGGACTGATGGTCTCCCAACTCTGCCCCTCGTCGACCGAACGATGGACGAACTGCGAGGTCACGTACAGCACGTTCGGATCGTGGGGTGAGAGCACGATGGGGAAGGTCCACTGGAACCGGTGCGCCAGGCTGTCGGCACCCCAACCCATGGGGTTCTCCGGCCAGACCATGATGCTCCGCCCCTGACCGGTGGACCGGTCGACACGATCCAGCTGACCGCCGTAGCAGCCTGCATACGAGATGTTCGTGTCGTCGGGACGCGTGGTCACGTAACCGCTCTCGCATCCGCCAACCGAGTAGTAGTCCTGAATGCCGATCCCACCGCCGTCGGTACGGCTCGGCACGCAGATGGTACTGTTGTCCTGTTGTCCGCCGCACACCACGTAGTGAAAGTCGTTCGTGACCGTCCCGTGGTACATCTGGGCGGTGGGTTGATTCTCCTGCCCGGTCCACGTCACGCCACCGTTATAGCTGACGTTGGCACCCCCATCGTTTCCGTTGATCATCCGCTCTGGGTCGTTGGGGGCGATCCACAGGGCGTGGTTGTCGCCATGGGGAACTCGAATAGAGGAATACGTTTTCCCTCCATCGACCGATCGGTAGAACCCCGTGTTGAGAACGTACACCGTCTCCCGATCCTCCGGGTCGGCGTAGATGTGCGTGTAGTACCAGGCCCGCTGCCGGAGCCGGCGCTCGCTGTTGACCAGATTCCAGGTGCTGCCGCCATCGTCGGACCGGAAGACGCCGCCGTTCTCGTTCTCGACGATGGCCCACACGCGGCCGGGATCGGCCCCCGAGACCGTCACGCCGATCTTGCCCACGGTTCCTTCGGGGAGCCCCTTGTGACGCGTGATCTCGCTCCACGTATCGCCGCCGTCGGTGCTCTTGAAGAGGCCGCTGCCGGGACCGCCGCTCTCGAGCGCCCACGGATACCGCCGCACCTGCCACAGGGCAGCGTACATGATCCGGGGATTGCTGGGATCAACGGCGAGGTTCACCGCGCCGGTGTGTTCGTCCCGATAGAGGATCTTCTCCCACGTCTGCCCGCCGTCCCTCGAACGAAACACGCCGCGGGTCTCGCTGGGACCGAAGATGTGGCCGAGGACCGCCGCGTACACGAGGTCGGGATCGGTGGGGTGCACGTGCAGGTGGGCGATCTGGCCGGCATCCTCGAGCCCGGCGCGGGCCCACGTCTTTCCCGCGTCCGTGGACTTCCACATCCCATTCCCCGGAGAGACGTTGCCGCGTGGGGGTTCCTCTCCGGTGCCGACATAGACGACGTTCGGGTCCGAGGGTGCGACGGCAATGGCGCCGATGGAGCCCGCCATCCGCGTGCTGTCCGCCATGGGCTCCCACCTCATTCCACCGTCGACGGTCTTCCAGACGCCGCCTCCCGTCGCGCCAAAGTAGTACACGTACGGTTGGCTGGGCACGCCGGCGACCGCCGTGGCCCGCCCTCCGCGGTAGGGGCCGATGAACCGCCACGTCATCGCCTGAAAGAGACTGGAATCGTAGGGCGCCTGGGCTTGTCCTGCACTGGGCAGTGCAGTCCCGACAGTCAAGGAGAGAACCGAAAGGCCTACGGCACGCCAGATCGCGTTCTTCGCGTTTCGCATGATTGGACGGCCCCCAGCGAGAGACGACGGAAACGGGAAACGCAAGATGTTATTGCGCGTAAACTGCGAGCGCCAGGGTGAAGACATATGTCCTGCCGCACACCTTGCGGTCCGGTGCATTTCGATTTGGTTTGAGATGCCCTCATCCACGCGGAGCCGTGCGCTCCTCATTCTCGTTCTCTATCGGAGAAAGCCGATGTCAGCTGGCTGGCGTCTTGTCTTACGTTCCCTGGCCCAGAGCCTGATCGTCCTTCTGGCAGGCGCCTCCGCCGCGAACGGGCAGGTGGACTTTTCCTTGCTCGAAGGAATGGAAGCCCGCAACATCGGCCCGGCCGGCATGAGCGGTCGCATCGGCGCCATCGACGCGGTGAATAGCAACCCGAACGTCATCTACGTAGGCGCTGCCACGGGGGGGTTGTGGAAGTCTACGACCGGCGGAATCACTTGGGAGCCGCTCATGGACTCCCTGCCCGCAGCCTCCGTCGGGGCGGTGAGCATCTTCCAGCCCAGCCCGGACATCGTGTGGGTCGGCACCGGAGAGCGTAACCGCCGCAACAGCGCCGGCGTGGGGACGGGCGTGTACAAGTCCATGGACGGGGGCGTCACATGGATGCACGTGGGTCTCGACAGCACCGGCGCCATCGATGCCATCATCCTGCATCCCACCAATCCCGACATCGCCTACATCGGTGCCCTCGGCAACACATGGACCGACAGCGAGCACCGCGGTGTTTACAAGACCACCGACGGTGGCAAAAGCTGGACCAAAATCCTCTACGCCAACGCACGCGCGGGCGCCGGCGATCTCGTCATGGACCCGTCGAACCCCAACAAGCTCTTTGCCGCCATGTGGGAGCACCGCCGCTGGCCGTGGTTCTTCAAGTCGGGCGGGCCGGGCAGCGGCCTGCACGTCACATACGACGGTGGCGGTACCTGGAAGCAGCTCACCGCCGACGACGGACTGCCTGCAGGCGAGCTGGGGCGTGTCGGCCTCGGGTTCTCTCGGAGCAATCCGGACGTCGTCTATGCGGTCGCGGAGGCAGAACGGAGCGTGATGCTGCGCTCCGAAGACGGCGGCCGGTCCTGGAAGACCGTGAACAGGGAACGCGGCATCGCGCCACGTCCCTTTTACTACGCCCAGGTCCGGGTGGACCCCCGCAACGAGAATCGTGTGTACAACGTGCACGGCACAATCGACCTAAGCGAAGACGGTGGACGGAACTTCAGAACGTTCGTTCCCTTCGCCCGTGTGCACGTGGACCATCACGCCCTGTGGCTCAGCCCTGACGGCAGAACCATCGTCGACGGGAACGACGGCGGCGTCTACATATCGCGAGACCGTGGAGAGACCTGGCAGTTCGTCCTCGCCCTTCCCCTAGCCCAGTTCTACCACATCGCCGTGGACATGGCGACGCCGTACCACGTTTACGGCGGTCTCCAAGACAACGGCTCGTGGATGGGTCCCAGCCAAGTGTGGCACAACGGCGGGATCCGGTTCTACGACTGGACAGAGGTGAACTTCGGGGATGGGTTCGCCACGATCTCGGACCCCGACAATCCACGCTACGGCTACGCGATGTCACAGGGTGGTTCTCTCGTACGTTTCGACAAGGAGACCGGCGAGCGCAAGGCGATCCGGCCCGCGCACCCGAACGGCGTCCATCTTCGGTTCAACTGGAACGCAGGAATCGCCATCGATTCCCACAACGGTGCCATCTACTACGGAAGCCAGTTCGTGCACCGGAGCACGGACATGGGCGCCACCTGGACGATCATCAGCCCCGACCTCACAACCAACGATCCTGAGAAACAGCGGCAGCGGGAAACGGGCGGGCTCACCATCGACAACTCCTCAGCAGAGAATCACACCACGATCATGACCATAGCGCCGAGTCCGGTGGAGCCTGGGGTGATCTGGGTGGGAACCGACGATGGCAACGTCCAGGTCTCGCGGGACGGCGGGCAGACGTGGAGCAACGTGGCGGGTCGGATCCGCGGCGTGCCACCGAACACGTGGGTCCCGCACATCGAGGCTTCGAAGTTCGAGGGGGGGACGGCCTTCGTGGTGTTCGATGACCACCGACGGGGCAACGACCGTCCCTATCTCGTCAAGACCACCGATTACGGCCGATCGTGGCGCAGTCTGGTGACGCAGGACGTTGAGTATTTCCTGCATGCTCTCGAGCAGGATCCGGTGAATCCCAACCTGCTCTACCTCGGCTCGGAGTTCGGGCTGTACGTGTCACTGGACGGGGGCGAGCGCTGGCGTCTGTGGCGACACGGCGTGCCCAGGGCGCCGGTGCGGGCATTGGTCGTCCACCCACGTGACCACGATTTGGTGATAGGCACGCACGGGAGATCGGCCTACATCCTGGACGACGTTCGGCCACTCAGGGCGCTGGCCGCCAGCCCGGGGCTCCTGAACGAGAACCTGCACCTGTTCGAGATCCCGGCAGCGATTCAGCACCGCGTCGCCCAGGTGGGCGGGATCCGGTTCACTGCCGACGGGATCTTCCACGGTGGGAATCGGCCATTCGGCGCGTTGCTGACGTATTACGTCGGCGGGAGCAGCGGGAGCAGCGGGAGCAGCGAGAGCAGCGGGAGCAGCGGCAACGACGGGGGCGACGACAGCCTCAAAGCCAAGATCGAGATCCTCGACGGCGACAGCGTCATCCGCAGCTTCGAGGGTCCGGCCAAGGCGGGCATCAATCGCACCGCGTGGAATCTTCGGCACGACGGCTTCAAGCGGCTCCGGGACGAAGACGACGACGCCCCGGAAGAGTTTCTCCCACCCGGTCCCGATGTGCTACCGGGAGTATACGCTGTACGCGTGACGGTGGGTGATCACGAGGCAACCCAAGCCGTGGAAGTGCGTCCCGATCCGCGCTTCACCGTGACCATGGCCGACCGGGAAAGCAAGCGGGACGCGTTGATGCGGGCTGGACGGCGGCAGGAGGTCGCCGTCGAAGCGGTCGAGCGACTGCGCAAGGCCGTTGAAGCGATCGACTTCGTCAAGAAGGAGCTCGACGACGACGGGTCAGACGCTGCGACGGCTCTTCGGAAGGCTGGTGATTCGCTGAAGCAGCGTCTGAAAGACATCGAGGAAGACTTCACCGGCCCCCGAGACATCCAAGGCTTCACCTCCGATCCCAACGCGTTCTTGTCGAGAATGCGCCTCGCCTACAATCAGATGAGCTCGTCCTGGGAGCGTCCTACCGAAGCGCAGCGGATCATGT
This sequence comes from Gemmatimonadota bacterium, assembly GCA_039591615.1. Classification (GTDB taxonomy): domain Bacteria; phylum Gemmatimonadota; class Gemmatimonadetes; order Gemmatimonadales; family GWC2-71-9; genus JBDHDH01. The sequence goes on from JBDHDH010000024.1 coordinate 57,811, forward strand.
TGGAGCAGGCGGAGGCTCGGTTGACGGCGCTGCTCCCCGCAGTGAATCAAGCGCTCACCCAAGACCTTGCGCAGTTTCGTGAGCAGGCTCTGGGCCATGGCGTGGAGTTGTTCCCGACATTCGAAGCACTGATGGTTGTTGACAGGTAGAATGATGGGCGGGATAGGCTGGATTGGCTTGTCTCAGCTCTCCAATCCCGCCTATCGCGCCCATCGAGGAGACGTCTCGTCATGAAGTATCTCGCCCTGCTGCTTGCGCTCACCACCATCACGACGACCCCGCTTTCCGGCCAACTCGACTCCGCCTTCTTCGCCGCAATGGAGGCGCGGAGCGTCGGGCCGGCAGGCATGAGTGGTCGTGTAGCCGCCATCGATGCGGTGGTGAGCAATCCCAACATCATCTACGTCGGCTCGGCCACGGGTGGCCTGTGGAAGTCGGAAGACGGGGGGCTCACATGGGCGCCGATGTTCGATGACCAACACACGTCGTCCATCGGCGCCGTCGCCGTCTTCCAGGCCAATCCCGATATCGTCTGGGTGGGAACGGGTGAGGGCAACCCACGCAACAGCGCAGGCGTCGGCTATGGAGTGTACAAGAGCGTGGACGGTGGCCACACCTGGATGCACCTCGGACTCGAGCGCTCAGAGCGGGTCCATCGCGTCGTGCTCCATCCCGTGAATCCCGACATCGCGTACGTCGCGGCAATGGGACCCACTTGGAGCGACGGGGCAGAGCGAGGTGTCTACAAGACCACGGATGGCGGTACCACCTGGGAGCGCATGCTCCATGTCAACGAGCGCACGGGTGCCGCAGACCTCGTGATGGATCCCACCAATCCCAACAAGCTCTTCGCCGCCATGTGGGAGCACCGCCGCTGGCCGTGGTTCTTCAAGTCGGGGGGGGCCGGGAGCGGGCTCCACGTCACACACGACGGCGGCGTCACGTGGAGAGAATTCACGGAGAACGACGGACTCCCGAAAGGAGAATTGGGACGCATCGGGATCGCCATCGCCAGGAACGATCCCAACACGGTTTACGCGCTCGTGGAAGCCAAGCGAAGCGCTCTCATCAGGTCAGACGACGGCGGACGCACGTGGCGCACTGTCAACCGCGAGCCCGGTGTGGCACCTCGGCCTTTCTACTACGCCGACATCCGCGTCGATCCCGAGAACGAAAATCGGCTATACAACATTCATGGACGGGCCACCGAGAGTGATGACGGTGGGAAAACTTATCGCACCATCGTACCCAGCAGCCTCATTCATGGCGACGTGCACGAGCTCTGGATCCACCCGGAGAACAACCGGCTGCTCATGATGGGGAATGACGGAGGTGTCGGAATCTCCTACAATCGCGGTGCCACGTGGCGTTTCGTGGAAAACCTCCCGCTGGCGCAGTTCTATCACATCAACGTGGATCTGGAGACACCGTTCAATCTCTACGGCGGCTTGCAGGACAACGGGTCCTGGATGGGCCCCAGTGAGGTCTGGCATGCTCGCGGCATCATGAACTTCGACTGGGGCCGCGTGGGAAGCGGCGACGGATTCGCGACCCTCAACGATTTCGGCGACTCGCGGTATGGCTACAGCATGTCGCAACAGGGAAACTTGAGGCGGTTCGACAAGCTCACGGGCCAGCGAAAGGACATTCAGCCGGTCCACCCCGACGGGGTCCCACTCCGTTTCAGCTGGAATGCGGCGATCAATGTCGATCCCTTCGACTCCACAACCATCTATTTCGGCAGCCAGTTCGTGCACAAGTCGTCGGATGGCGGCGAGAGCTGGGAGATCATCTCACCCGACCTCACCACGAACGATCCGGAGAAGCAGCGCCAGGCGGAGACTGGTGGTCTCACGCGGGACAACACCGGTGCCGAGAATCATACGACCATCATCACCATCGCCCCGAGTCCCGTAGAGCGCGGTGTGATCTGGGTGGGGACGGATGACGGCAACGTGCAGCTCACGCGGGACGGCGGCGAGACGTGGACCAACACGGTTGACCGCATCAGTGGGGTGCCGCCAAACACGTGGGTCCCCCATATCGAGCCGTCGAAGTTCGACGGGAGAACGGCTTTCCTCGTGTTCGACGATCACCGACGGGGGAATTGGACCTCGTACATCTACAAGACGACAGACTACGGGCGGAGCTGGCAGCGTCTTGCTACCGATGAGATCTGGGGCTTTGTGCACGTCGCGGAGCAGGATCCCGTCGAGCCCGATCTCCTCTACCTCGGAACGGAGTTCGGCTTGTACGTGAGCCTGACAGGTGGACGCACTTGGACGCGGTGGAAGCACGGCGTGCCCACCGTGCCTGTCCGCGCGATCATCGTGCATCCCCGCGATCACGATCTCGTGATCGGAACGCACGGCCGAGGAGCGTTCGTGCTCGACGACATCCGACCGCTTCGAGCTCTCGTCCGGGATCCCGGCCTGGGCACCCTACCGCTCCACGTGTTCGAGCCACCCCCCGCCGTGCAGCACGAAGTGACCGATCAGATCGGCTATCGCGCAACTGGGCACGCGATGTTCACGGGCGAGAACCGGCCCTACGGGGCGCTGGTGACCTATGTATGGAACGGGTCCGGCGGCGAAACGGCCGTGGCGGGGAACGGGAGCGGCAGTGCGGAGGGAGCCGCGCAGGAGAGTGGTGACGACTCGAAGGGCTCTCGAGTGACCATCGAGATTGTCGACGCGGCCGGCGCGGTAGTTCGCACCATGGAAGACTCGGTGTCGCCGGGAATCAATCGCGTCAGTTGGGATCTCAGTCGCGATGGGTTTACGGCACCGACTTCGAGGGATACGACGACAATCACAGGTCCGGACGTCGTACCGGGACGTTACTCCGTGCGGATCACCGACGGTCGGGGGAGCGTCACCGCGCCCGTCGAGGTCCGTCAGGACGCTCGGGTCGCCATCGACCACGCCGAACGGGAGGCCAACCACGCGACGGTCGTGCGGGTGGGCGAGCGCATCGAGATCGCCGGAGAAGCCGTCCGACGGATCCGCGCCGTCCGCGGCGCGGTCAGTCGAGTGGCCGATTGGCTAAAGGACCGAGACGATGCCGACTCCGAATCGCTCCACGCCGCGGGGGACTCGCTACAGGAAACCCTCGACTCCCTCGCGGCCCGGTTCGTCGATCCGCCCGGCAGGCAGGGCATCTTCGGAGGCGGTCGAACCGTCGTACAACAACTCCAAGGAGTCTACTCCTCGCTCCGATCGTCCTGGGATGCTCCGACCGAGGCCCAGCGGATGGCGCTGGCGCGAGCCGAACAGGCGCTGGAGAACGCCGTGACGGCCGTGAACGCGGCGATGGTGGGAGAGGTGGCCGCGTACAGACAGCGCGTTGTTGCAGCCGGCGTGGAGCTCTTCCCGACGTTCGAGGTGCTCAACAGCAGGTAGGCGGCCGATGCCCGCCACGCGCGCCGGCCCACCGCGCATCGGGCTTCCCCGACGGCGAGGGGGTCAGACCGGTCACGAGTCAGTCTTCTCTTTGCAACAGCAACACGGCAAACCACTCGCGGTCGTCGGTGAACACTTCCCGCGCTCGGAATCCGAAGTAGCGAACGAACTCAATGAGATCGCCGATAACGAACTTGCGGCTGATCTCGATCATGATCTGTTCACCCGACCGGATGACGTGGTGTCGATCCAGCGGTTTCACGCGGATCGTCTGCGTCGCATGAAACCGCGCGAAGATCTCCATCCGCTGCCAGTCAGCATTGTACTTAGCGACATGCTCGATGCTCGAGACATCGATCTCGGCCCCGAGCTCCCGGTTCATCCGCTCGAAGAGGTTACGAGTAAACTCAGACGTCACCCCAGCTGCGTCGTTGTAGGCAGCCTCCAATACGTCAGCATCCTTCACGAGATCGACGCCAAGCAGGAAATAGTCGCCGGCCGCCATGTTGCCCGCGATCTTCCGCCAGAACCAGGCGGACTCGGTCGGGTTGAAGTTCCCGATGCTACTCCCCAGAAACAGCACCATCGCGGGTGAGGCCTTGGCGAAGAGCGGGAACGCCTCGCCGTACGTTCCAACCACTGGACTCATCGTGACGCTGGGATGGCGTTCCGTAATCACCCTGCGAGCATGTCGGAGAATGCTGTCACTCACGTCGACGGCGACGTAATGCACGGGGTCGTCGTCGTCCGCGTACACTCCGAGGAGAACATCGGTCTTCGACGAGCTGCCGGAGCCGAGCTCGATGAGCGTGACTGGACCCGTGGTCTCCCGGATTTTGGCGGCCGATTGCCCGAGAATCGCAGCCTCGAAGCGGGTCGGATAATACTCCGGTTGTTCGGTTATCCGCTCGAAGAGCTCGCTCCCGCGCACATCGTAGAGGTAGCGGCACGGTAACCAGCGCGGGGTATCGGTGAGCCCCATTCCGACCGCCCGCGCAAAATCGAGAACCTCGTCATCGGCCACCGGCGCGAGCACGCGCTCGAACCGGTCACGTCGATCAGTCGGCTTCATGTTGGGGGACCGATGTGGCGATTGGGCCGTGGATGGGACACCTCGGGTCGTGGATCGGATGTTCGCTCGCGGTGCATCCAAAGGTAGCGCCCTGACACGGCGAGGGCCAACCAGCGTCGAGACAGGATGAGTCGTGAATCGGCAAGGAGGCAGGTGTTCGACTGCCACCCCCTGCATGGTACAGAGTGGGCGAGCGACCGCGGAGGCGGTCCGGAGTCTCTCTCGCAACCGACCGTCGCACTCTCGCGGATCAGCGGGGTAGATGGGGGAGTCCGTCAAGGAGGTTGCGTGCGCGCCGATGGTCGTGCCAGAAACACCGTCGCCCTAGGGCTCGCTTTGCTCGCTGCTGGGCCGTCGCCGGGACGAGCCCAGTCTTGCGCGCAGACCGAGGGACACGCGGTCGTCCAGCTGATCAACGAAGCACGTGCGGCCCACGGACTGGCGCCGCTCGACGTCGATACCCGGCTGGTGGAGGCGGCCCAGGTGCACGCGCATGATCTAGCTGCCCACGGCCACGTAGCACACGAGGGATCAGACGGTTCTGAACCGGCCGTTCGGGCGACGCGAGCCGGCTACGCATGGACCTTCATCGCGGAGAATGTGGCGGCGGGGTACGCGAGCCCTCCGGAGGTCGTGGAGAGATGGTTGCGGAGCCCATCCCATCGCGAGAACATGTTGAGCGACCGTGCTCGTCACGTGGGTATCGGGTACGCTCGGCGGCAAGGGACGCGCTTCGATCATTTCTGGGCAGCGTCCTTCGGCATGACCGGCGATGAAAGGAGGCCGCCGGCCAACGACTGCCACCCCTGATGAGGTGCTCTACGTCTCCTTGTAGACGGCCCCCCCGACGAGGGCAGCCACGATCATCTCGACCGCCTGCCACACCACCGCCGTGACGTAGAGGCGCGCGGGCGCCAGGTTGATCATGCCGTCCCCGACAGCCGGCCACAAGTACGCGAGAGCCCAGACGATCACGCCAGCAATTATCGCCGTCTTGGGACCCGGCCCGAACCGGGGCCGGATGGCAGCGTAGAGCCAGACGGTAGCGATCCCGATGAGGAACCCGAACACGACGAACACCATCACCGCGGCGCCACCGACCGGTGGCAGTCCCAGCGCCTCCATCGCCGCTGCCGACTCGTTAGCGATGACCCCTAGGTTGAGGATCGATTCGCTGACGTTGATGATCAGGCCCGCGAAGAGACCACCCACGAGCACACGACCGGCGTTGATCTTCCCCATACCAGCGCTCCTTACCGGGAACTCTTTGTCGCGAATCGGCATTCGAATGAGACGCTCAGAGATTTGACCGCCGGAAGACAGGATGTCAACACTTGAGCCGGGATCGTCTCGGCCTTACGCTACGGTCTCGCACGACAGGAGGTGCGAACGTGACAGCGTCCGGCACTCTCGACGCAATCTGGATCAAGCGAGCACACCGCGGTCCCATGGATCAGCGTCCTCGTGCAACACTGCGAGCCGACGAAGGTCTCCTCGACAACGCGGACCAGCGGGGGCGACGGCAGGTCACCATCATCGAGCGCGAGGTGTGGGAGCCTCTCATGACGCAACATCCCTCCCTGGATGCTTCCGCCCGCCGGGCCAATCTCATGGTGAGTGGCATCCGCCTGGCGGACAGCCGGGGCCGCGTGCTCCGCGTTGGGAGTTGCCGGATTCGAATCGGTGGAGAGACGAAGCCGTGCGAGCGGATGGACGAAGCGCTGCCCGGTCTCGAACAGGCACTGTACCCCGACTGGAAGGGCGGCGCGTACGGAGTCGTGCTCGATAGCGGAGAGATCGCAGTGGGCGATCCAGTCGAATGGGTCGAAGACGACCGCGCCGGCAACGTCCGACGCTTAGCAGACAGGCAAAGGAGCCAATGACGTCATGACGAAGCGAGTCGACAAGCCAGAGGCTGCGTGGCGAGAGAAGCTCACGCCGCAACAGTACCACGTCACCCGCGAGAAGGGCACCGAGCCGGCGTTCAGCGGCAAGTACTACGATTGCAAGGATCCGGGCGTCTACCGGTGCGTCTGCTGCGGAACCGGGCTCTTCACGTCCGATACCAAGTACGACTCCGGGACGGGATGGCCGAGCTTCCACGCGGTCGCTGGCCCCGACCGCGTGAGGACCGAAGCCGACCACAGCCACGGTATGCGCCGCACGGAGGTTCTCTGCGCCGCCTGCGATGCTCACCTCGGTCACGTCTTCGAGGACGGCCCGGCGCCTTCGGGACTCCGCTACTGCATCAACTCGGTGGCACTCGATCTCGACGAGGACGCGAAGCCAGCCGACGGGGCATGATCGTTACGACTTTCCGCCCAACCTCAACAGCTTGTTCCATTGAGGCGCCGGCACGGGAACGACGGACAGGCGTGGCAGACGGACGAGGGCTAGATCCTCGAAGGAACCATCGGACTTGATCTCCGCCAGCGTGACTCGCCGTCGCAGTGACCCCTTCGCCTCGATGTCCATTACCACCAACTTGGGATCGTCCTGCTCGGGGTCGGGATACGGAGCCTTGACTATCTCCGCCAGGCCGACGAGCGCCTTTTCCTTGCCCGAGTGATAGACGAGCGCGTGGTCGCCCTGCTGCATCGTCCGAATATGACGGAGGGCCAGGTTGTTCTTCACGCCGTCCCACACCGTACGCCTTTCCCGCCGCAGATCGTCGAAGCTGTAGGTGGTTGGCTCGGTCTTGAGAATCCAGTAGTTCGGCATGGTCACAAGATAAGTCGGGTAGGCGACGGAGGGCATGAAGAAACGGAGAAACGCGAAGGGGCGTCGAAGAAGGAGACTGCCTACCCAAGCCCCTGAACCCACTGAGTGATCGCCTCGGCGAGATCCGCCAACACGTCATCGGCTGTGCGGCCGGAGCGCTTGCGCACCTTGAAGGAGTGATCGCCATCCTCCGCCACGTGCATCGTGGCGCCCAAGCGCTCGACAATCGGTGTGAGGAGCCCGAGGTCGGCGAGGTCATCTCGCGTACCCTGTAGGAAGAGCATCGGGATCTTCACCGCCGCGAGATGGGCCGCGCGCTGTTCACTGGGTCGCTTGGGCGCGTGCAACGGGAATCCGAGAAACACCAAGCCCCTCACGGCCGAGAGTGGCGCCTCGGCCTGGGCTGATGACGTCATGCGCCCACCGAGTGACTTCCCCCCGGCAACCAGCGGCAGTTCGGGCTCGAGCTCTCGGCCCTTGGCTACGGCGGCCCGCACCGTTCGCTGGAGCCGTACCGGCGGGTCCGGAGTCTTCCTTCTTGCCTCCATGTACGGGAATTGGTAGCGCAGGGTGGCGACACCCCGCTCGGCGAGGGCCTCGGCAATCCCCTCCAGAAATGGGTGGTGCATTCCGGCACCGGCACCGTGGGCGAGCACATAAAGTGCCGTTGCGCCGTCCGGCCGGAGCAGCCGGCCCGTCACCCGCCCCACACCGTCTCCGACTTCGATGACAACCGGTCTGAGCATCAACAGGCTCCGCCGCCCAGCAACGACACGGATCGCTCCATGGTGAACGCCGCCCCGATGGCGCCGGGAACGGCGAGCCCAGCGGCAGCCCACGTCACCGGAACGCACTGCTGCAGGCGAGCTGTCCCGCGTCCCCACCCGGCAGCTCGAGCATTGCGACTACTCCAGGGTGAAGCCGACGCGGAGGGTGACCTGCCAGTGACCCACGTGGTCGTCCTCCACCGTCCCCCGTGTCTCCACCACTTGAAACCAACGCATGTTCCGTACGGTCTTTGCCGCCCGTCGAATGGCCTGCTGGATCGCGTCGTCGATCCCCCGCGTCGAGGATCCGACGAGCTCGATGGTCTTATAGACGTGATCGGCCATGTATCTCCTCCCCGGTCTCCGAAGAACCTTTTTTCTCCCTCTGCTCCCGCTGCTCCCCTCCGAGCTCAGACTAGTCGAAGCGGCGGGAAGACGGGGAGGCTACCCCTCCCGGAGCAGCTCGCGCAAGCCCGCGTATCCACCGCTCGCCGGCCGTTCCGACGCCAACCGGAAATATTCAGAGTCAGCAGTGAAGCCGAGACCCTCCACCAGACGGTTCATGAGATTGAACAATGCGCACACCGCCACTGCGTCATGCAGCGCTCGTTCATCCCCGTGGCACTCGAGGAGCGACTCCGCCGTCCGAGGAAACGCTGTAAACACGTCCAGGGGCACGGCTCTCGAGGGCAGCGACCGGAGATACGCCATGCGTACCGGATCCGGTCATCAGCTCGCGGCCAACATACGAGTGACGTCAGAGACCGGCAAGGCGACATCAGCGTGCCTTCACAGATTTCCCGTCAGCGGTCATCTTTCAGCGTGTAGGTCACCACCTCGTGCCACCCGACACACGATCGGCTCTGAACGCGACGGGGTCCCTTTCGAAGATAGGTGTGAGATGAGGAACGCCCGCGTGTCGTCAATTACGTGCATCACCGGAGAGCTGTCTCCTTGACTATCACCGCCATCAACCCGGCGACCGGCCGCACCATCAAGGAGTACCAGGAAGCGACCGCGAATGATGTCGTCGCTGCAATCGAGGCCGCGGACACGGCGTTTTTCGAATGGCGCGAGACGTCTTTCGCTCATCGAAGCACGCTCATGCGATCGGCCGCGCGCAACTTGCGCGGACGGGCCGAGCGATATGCCCGGCTCATGGCCCAGGAGATGGGCAAGCCTCTTCGAGACGGCGAGGCGGAGGCCGAGAAGTGCGCTTGGGTGTGCGAGTACTACGCAGAACACGCCGAGGCGTTTCTCCAACCCGAGCGCGTGGAAACCGACGCCAGCAAGAGCTATGTGACCTTCCAACCCATCGGCGTGGTGCTGGCGGTGATGCCGTGGAACTTTCCCTTCTGGCAGGTGTTCCGGTTCGCGGCGCCCGCGCTGATGGCCGGCAACGCGGGGCTGCTCAAACACGCCTCGAACGTCCCCGGTTGCGCGTTGGCCATCGAGGACATCTTTCGCGAGGCTGGATTCCCCAAAGACCTCTTCCGCACGCTGCTGGTTGGAAGCGGCCGGGTGTCGGCTATCCTCACGCATCCGCTCGTGCGCGCCGCAACGCTCACCGGCAGTGCACCTGCCGGTCGGGCGGTGGCAGGCGAGGCTGGACGGGTTCTCAAGAAGACGGTGCTGGAGCTTGGCGGCAGCGATCCCTACCTCATCCTGGAAGACGCCGATCTCGAGGACGCGGTGGCGACGTGTGTCGCGAGCCGGCTCATCAATTCCGGACAGAGCTGCATCTCCGCCAAGCGCTTCGTGGTGGTCGAGTCACGACTGACGACCTTCGAGAGACTCTTCGTCGAGCGAATGCAAGCCGCACGAATGGGCGATCCTCTCGATGCACGAACCGAGGTGGGGCCTCAAGCTCGGGTGGATCTCCGGAACGACCTCCACCGCCAAGTGAGGGAGAGCATCGCGCGAGGAGCCCGCTGTTTGGTGGGTGGAACGATTCCCGAGGGTGAGGGGGCATTCTACCCTCCGACCGTGCTGACCGCCGTACGTAAGGGTATGCCGGCCTATGACGAAGAGCTCTTTGGACCCGTGGCAGCCATTATCCCCGTGCAGGACGAAGCGGAGGCCATCGCTGTTGCCAACGACTCGAGCTTCGGTTTGGGCGCTGCGGTCTTCACCCGGGATGTCGTGAAGGGGGAGCGGATAGCGGCTTTCGAACTCGACGCCGGCTGCTGCTTCGTCAATGCCTTCGTGAAGTCCGATCCGCGGCTGCCCTTCGGGGGTGTCAAGGAGAGCGGGTACGGGCGGGAGCTTTCGCACTACGGGATCAAGGAGTTCGTGAACATCAAGACGGTGTGGGTGAGGTAGGTGTCGGCCTGAGTCTCTCGACGAGATAGGCACACTACGGCCGAGCGCTATAGCCGAAGCGTTCCTCCAGCTGTTGCAGCCCGACCGGCTCTCCCAGGATCGTGAGGCGGTCCCCTTCTTCCAGCACCGTGCCCCCGCGCGGAACGATCGGCTGCCCCCTCCGGAGGATCATCGCCACCAGGCTCCCTTCGGGCATCTCGAGTTCCCGGAGCGCCCTGCCGATGAGGGTTTCGGTGTTGCTGCCCGTTTCGACGCGGAGCGAAAGGAAGCGATCGTCCCGCAGCAGCGTTTCCTTCAGTTCTTGCTCGTCCAGATCCGCCACCCACTCGTCCATGAAACCATCGTCGTCCACCCTTCCCGCCAGTTGTGCCAGGATGCGCAGATGCCGCCCGGGATCGCTCTCGCCGCTCACCAAGAAGAAGACGGCCCGGATGGGAACCTGAGACGCCTGCCGCACGAGGCTCTCGTCACCGGTATCGACGCGGACACCGCCCGAACACCGCACAAGGACCATTCCCGAGTCGTCGAACCCCGGGAGCCGCGTATGGAGCAGGGCGGCGCCGTGGGAAACCGGGGTCCCTCCCATCTGCGTCCCCCGTGAGAAGTCTCCCGCCAGATAGACCGCCGTAGCGGGAACGTGCACGGCCAATCGTTCTGAGGCGTCAGCAATGATCCGCTCGAGGCTGGTGGGTTCCGGGAGATCGATCACCTCGGCGCGGGCGATTACCACGTCGAAGGGATCTTCTGCGCGGAGGCCTTTCTCCTGCATGATTTCGCGGAGCTCCCGATCGAGCCCAGCGAAGCGGCGGCGGCCAAGGCGTTCAAACACGTGATAGATGGCTCCTTCACGAGCCAGATGGCCCCGGGCGTAGTAGGTATACCACGCGAGACTCAAGGTCACCACGGCCATTGTGAACAGCGCCGGAAACCAGCCCATCTCCGCGACGAGTACGAACGGAAAGACGATCCCCGCCAGCTGCATCCAGGGATAGAGTGGTGACCGAAAGCCCGGATCGTACGCTTCGATCCGGCTCTCCCGCATCACCACCACGGCGACATTGACGAGGGCGAAGATGGTCAGCTGGAGCGAGCTCGCCAGCTTTGCCACCTGTTCCACATCCAGCACGACGAGGAAGACCACAAGGACGGTACAGGTGATGAGGATCGCCGGCACTGGCGTTCGGAAGCGTCCCATCTTCTTGAAGTAGTCGGGGACCAGATGGTCTCTGGCCATGGCTAGGGGATAGCGGGACGCGGCCATGATCCCCGCGTTCGACATCGAGGCAAAAGCCGCGATGGCGGCGGCGACAACGAGCAGCACTCCGATGCGACCTGGGAGCCAGTGAAAGATCACCCCCGCAGTGTCTGCCACGGGGGTGAGGCTGGCGCTCAGTCGTCCGGGACCGAGCGCCGCAACCATGATGAATACGCCAAGGACGTAGATCAAGGTCACGGAACCGAGCGACAGTGCCATCCCCAACGGAATGTTGCGATCGGGGTCGGTTACTTCTTCCGCCAAACTCGCAACTTTCGTGAGACCGATGTACGACACGAACACGAGCCCGACCGTGGCCAGTAGCCCGTCGATCCCTTCGGGCATGAACGGGGTGAATCGGGCTCCAACCGTCATACCCTCGTGTCCGAGGACAAACTCGACCAGTCCGTCGACGATGAACGCGCCAAGCACCGCTAGGAGCGTGAGCACCAGGACGCGGAGGAAGCCGCTGGACTGCTTGGCACCCACGATGTTCAGAGTGGCGAAGAGCGCGGTGAGCGCGATGGCCAGTGGCTTGAGCGGGACATCGAGGAATATGGCCAGGTAGGCGCCCATTCCGATGAGCGCAAAGGCGCTCTTGAGCACCAACGTGAGCCAGGTCCCGACGCCTCCGATCGTGCACCAACGTGAGCCAGGTCCCGACGCCTCCGATCGTGCCGACCAGCGGGCCCATTGTACGATCCAGAAAGAAGTACGTCCCGCCGGCCCGCGGCATGGCCGTGGCGAGCTCGGCCTTGCTCATCATCGCCGGGACGATGAGCAGCGCTGACAATAGGTAAGCAAGCACCACGGATGGGCCTGCCTTGGCGGCGGCAAGGCCAGGGAGTAGGAAGAACCCCGAGCTGAACATCGCGCCGGTGCTGATGACGTATACGTCAAACAGCGTCAGCTGT